>NZ_DASVSO010000604.1:0-41216 GCF_036388035.1 Archangium sp. | reverse complement strand
CACCAGGTAGGACTGCCACACCATCACCGTGGTGTTGGCCTTGACGCCCTCGGCGGGCACCTCGGCGGTGCACTCGAACTTGTTGGGGCCTTCCTTGCCCACCTCGGTGCACAGCTTGGCGTCCACCAGCACCGGGCCCTGGCCCTGGCCCTTGTAGAAGTACTCCCAGGTGCTCTTCACCGCGTCGCCGGACGGAACCTTCACCGGCTCGTGCGCCGGGGCCGCCGCCTCGGGCGCCGCGTCCTGAGCCATCGCCACGCCGCCGAACGCCACCACCGCGCACATCGCCAGCTTCTTCAGATTGCCTGCCATGGTGTTTCCCCCTCGAGTTGGGTTCCCCGGGCCGGCGCAACGGACCGGCCCCGCGCGCGAGTGTCTAGCACAAGACCGACCCGGGCTGGCCAGCGGGGAGGGGCCCTCAGCCCCACAGGAAGAAGGCGAGGGTGACGAGCGGCAGGTAGACGAAGAAGGCCACCAGCAGGAAGCCGAGGATGTCCTTGAACTCCAGCCGCGCCACCGCCAGCAGCGGCAGGGCCCAGAAGGGCTGGATGAGGTCCGTGGCCATGTCCCCCCAGGCGTACGCCAGCACCACCTTCTCCGGCGCCACCCCGAGCGTCCTGGCCGCCTCCAGCAGGTAGGGCGCCTCGATGGCCCACTTGGAGCCACCCGAGGGCACGAAGTAGTTCACCACGCCGCTATAGAGGTAGACGATGGCGGGGAAGCTGGTGGGGGTGGACAGCGAGACGAAGAGCTGGCCGATGCGCTCGGTGAGGCCGGTGGCCTTGAAGATGCCGTAGATGCCCGCGTAGAGGGGGAACTGGAGCACGATGCCGTGCAGCACGCTGGCGGCCTCCTCGCTGGCCTTGAGCAGCCGCGCGGGCGTGCCGTGCAGCAGCACCGCCAGCGTGAGGAAGAGGAAGTTCACCACGTTGAGGTTGATGGCCTTCCAGCCCCCGTTGAGCCACAGGTAGCGCCCGAACCAGAGCAGGCCCAGCGCGCCGAAGACGACGTTGAGCAGCGGGGAGAAGTCCAGCCACACCGCGGGGCTCCGCTCGCGCGGGCGCTGGGGCGGCTGGAAGTCCTGGAGCTGCTCGAGGATGGCCGGGTCCACCCGCACCGTGCGCTCGCCGCGCGGATGCAGCGCCCACGCCAGCAGGGTGAGCACGCCCACCACTCCCAGGGTGAGCCCGAGGTTGAAGGAGGAGAAGAGGGTGCGGGTGATGGGGATGACGCCGAGCTGCTTCTCCAGGAAGTGGCCGGGGGTGGCCACCAGCAGCGGGGCCGAGGCGGACAGGCCGGCATGCCAGGTGGCGCCCAGGCCGAAGTAGGCGCACGCCACCAGCAGGCGGTAGTCCACGTCCGGCTGCCGCCGCACCACGAAGCGCACCAGCATGGCGCTCGCCACCAGCGACAGGCCCCAGTTGATGTAGGCCAGCCCCATGGAGACGGCGGCCATGAGCACCACCGCGCCCCTGGGGCTCCGGGCCAGCCCCGCCAGCCGCACCAGCAGGGCCCGCACCGGCCCGGTGAGGGCCAACAGATAACCGGTGAACATCACCACGGCCATCTGCATGGAGAAGGTGAGCAGCTCCCAGAAGCCCCCGCCCCAGGCGTCCAGCACGCGCGCGGGGGGGGTCTCGGTCCACCCGAGGGCCAGCCCCAGGGTGAGCAGCGAGAGCAGCACCGCGATGGCGAACGCACTGGGCACGAAGCGCGCGGAGAAGCGACCGAGGGCCTCCGCGAAGCGAACGAGTGTTTCCACGGGACGTCGGGCTCCGATGTTCGGGCGAGGGGGCGTGCGCCCCGGAGCACATCTGAGCACGGAGCAGCACGCCTTCCGAGAAATCCCCCACGGGCGCCCTCCCGGCGCCGAGCCGCTCCAATGACAGACAGCGCACGGTCCGGGCCGCTCGGGCGCCGGGAATTCGTTGGGAGGCCAACCTTGCGCGCCCGTCCCTGTCTGGCAATGCGCAACCCCCCACTTGTCCGGCCACGGGACAATGGCCATCTGGGCCCCAATGGCCTACCGCGTCCATATCCCCGTGGAGCTGTGGAGCACCTTGAAGGCGCTCCCCTCGGAGCTCGTCGAGCGATTGCATCGCCGCATCGACGACATCGCCCAGCTGGCGGAGATGGCTCCTCCCCTCAACCCGCTCTGGTTGAAGCTCGGTGCCACCGACCTGCCGCTGCTGCGCTGCGTCGTGGATGGCTACGCCGTCCTCTATGAGGTGGACGAGTCCTGCCGCACCGTCTCCGTGCTCGACGTCGAGAAGGTCGAGGACGACGCGCACTCCCTGTCCTCCAGCCTCATGGCCGCCCACGGGCACTGAGGGCCCGCCCCGCGAGGGCGTCCCGTTTCCCGTCCTGCGGTCCGCGGTCCTGGATGTCCTCTCCCCGTCCGGGTCTCGGGGCGAGATGAATGGCTGTCGCGTGAGTGTTTCACCGGGTGTGTGGGAAGCCGTCCGCCGTCATCGCGCCGTCCACGCCGATGATGCAGCACCGCACCTGTCCTGACGCCACCGCGCCTCCCCCTCCCAGCGTCCGCGTCCCGCGCTTCACCGGGCCCCCTCTCGCCGGACTTCCACGCACTCGTGCTGATCGGCCCGCGGGCCAGGGGCAGGGCAGGAGTCGGTAGAAGTTTCAGCCCCGCTTCGCCGCTTTTTACAGCCTCGTCGAATCATCCCGGTACCACGGAATCAGGGGATACGCACCGATAGTGGCCTGGAGGCGGGGATCATCAACCACTTGGCAACGTACCAACCCCGCGATGCAGGCCCGAGGGGCTCGGCATGAAGCTGGCAAGGAAGAAGGGTGCCGTGACTCCCGACCCCCTGCCGCACTGCTCCTGCCATACCCCGCATCCGGAACTGGCGGAGTGCCCCACCTTCCTGCGGGCCCGCGAGGAGGGGACCAATCAGCCCACGCTGGCGCCCGCGGGTGAGCGCGGTGGGGAGCCGCTGGTGGGCCAGCGCTTCGGCAGCTTCATGGCGCTGCGCGAGCTGGGCCGCGGCGGCATGGGCACGGTGCTGCTCGCCGAGCACGTCCTCATCCCCAAGCGCGTGGCGGTGAAGGTGCTCCACCGCCACCTCGCCGAGGAGCCGGAGCTCGTCGCCCGCTTCCTGGCCGAGGCCCGCGCCATGAGCCTCGTGCAGCACGAGAACGTCGTCACCGTGTACGACCTCGACACGCGCGAGGGCAGCCCCTACTTCGTCATGGAGTACCTGGAGGGGCAGAGCCTCGCCTCCTTCGCGCGCGGGCCGCTGGAGCCCCGCCTGGTGGTGGAGCTGCTGGCCCAGGTGTGCGACGCGCTCGGCGCCGCGCACGCGCGCGGCATCATCCACCGCGACCTCAAGCCCGCCAACCTCTTCCTCGTGCAGGGCCCCAACGGGCGCCACCGGGTGAAGCTGCTCGACTTCGGCATCGCCAAGCGGCTCGTGCGCCTCGAGGGGGAGACGCCCACCCGCACCGGCGTGCTCATGGGCACGCCCGAGTTCATGGCCCCCGAGCAGTGTGGCAGCAAGGAAGTCGACGCGCGCACGGACCTCTACGCGGTGGGGGTGCTCGGCTACCAGCTCCTCACGGGCACCACGCCCTTCTCCGGCAGCAACGCGGCGGAGATCCTCGTGGCCCACCTGCAGCAGACGCCGCGCCCGCCCCACGAGGTGCGCCCGGGGATTCCGCCCGCGCTCTCCGCGGTGCTGCTGCGCGCGCTCGCCAAGCGGCCCGAGGCGCGCTACTCCACCGCCGCCGAGATGCGCGCCGCGCTGGAGTGCTCCATCACCCCGGCGCGCACGCCCGCGCCCCTGTTCCTGGACGGCGTCACCTTCACCGCGCGCGTGCCCGTGCACGGCTCGCTGGGCGTGCGCGAGTACTCCTGTGAGCGCGTGGGCCGCACCGGCCTCTTCCTGCGCACGGGGGACGCGCCGCCGCCGCTGCTCGCCGACGTGTCCATGCTGCTGCGGCTGCCCGGGGGCGAGCTGCCCTGCACCGGCCAGGTGGTGCGCCACGTGACGGCCGAGCAGGCCCAGGCGTGGAACATGGTCCCCGGCTTCGGCGTGGAGCTGCGCGACACCACGGTGGCCTTCCAGCAGACCTTCGCCCGGCTTCTGGCGGGGGAGAAGCCTCCCGAGGCCACGCCTCCCTCCGCCCAGGACGACGCCCGCGCCGAGCCCGTGCTGCGCGAGTTCCGCCAGCGCCTCGTCGGCGACCACTACACCGTGCTGGGCGTGCCCCGGGACGCGGACGCCGACACGGTGCGCACCCACGCCCGCGAGGCCCGCAACCGGCTCGAGCCGCTGCTCGCCCTCTCCCTGTCTCCTGGCCAGCGTGCCCTCGTGCAGCGCGGGCTCGCCAAGGTGGCCGAGGCGCTCCTGGTGCTCGGCCACGTGGACCGTCGCGTGGAGTACGACGCGGAGCTGCGCAACGTGGACGGCGTGCTGCGCTGCCTCGCCGCCGGCCTCACCGTCACCGCCCTGGAGGCGAGCCGCCGGCGCTACCTCGCGCGCCACCCGGAGACGGAGGGCCACTCGGTGCTGCACCTGGCCTCCGGAGATGCCTTCCGGGCCGCCGGCCGCTCCACCGAGGCGCTCGCCGCCTACGAGGCCGCCCTCCGGGTGGATCCGCTCCACCTGGAAGCGCTCAAGCGCTGGAATGCCCTCCGGGCGAGGATGCGTGCCGGTGCGGTGACCGCGTCGCACCGTTAGTATCGGTCGCGCACGCATGGCCTCCGACCCTTCCGACCTCGACGACACGCTCCCCACCCAGGGGCGCTTCACCCGCTTCCGCAAGCTGGCGGGCCTCTCCGCGCAACTCAGCGCGGACGTCCTCAAGAATGGGGCGAAGCGGCTCGTCGGGGAGGAGCCGGAGCTGTTCAGCAAGGCCTCCGCCGAGAAGCTGGTCTCCACGCTCGGGGAGCTCAAGGGCGCGGCCATGAAGCTCGGCCAGGCCCTGTCCATGGACACGGAGCTGCTCTCCCCCGAGGTGCGCCAGGTCATCGCCCGCCTGCAGAACGAGGCCCCGCCCATGCCCTACGAGGTGGTGGCGCGGGTGCTCCGCGAGGAGCTCGGCGAGGCCCCGGAGGTCCTCTTCCGCGAGTTCGAGCGCACGCCGCTGGCCGCCGCTTCCCTGGGGCAGGTGCACCGCGCGGTGCTGCACGATGGCAGGCGCGTGGCGGTGAAGGTGCAGTACCCCGGCATCGCCGACACGCTGGCCGGGGACATGGACAACCTCGGGCTGGTGGTGAAGACGGTGTCCAAGGCCTCGCGCCTCACGGATGGCACCGCCTATTTCCGCGAGCTGCGCGAGGAGATGCTGCTGGAGACGGACTACCGCCGCGAGGCCCGCCTGTGCGCCGCCTTCGCCCAGAGCGTGGCCCGCCTGCCGGAGCTCAAGGTGCCCGACGTCATCCCCGAGCGCACCACCGGGCGCGTGCTCACCCTGGAGCTGCTCCAGGGCCGCACCCTCAAGGACTGGGTCGTCTCCGAGCCCTCCGCCGCCGAGCGCTTCCGCGTGGCGCGCCTGCTCATCCTCGCCATTTATGGGCCCTTCTTCACCCACGGCGAGATGCACGCGGATCCGCACCCGGGCAACTTCATGGTGCTCGACGACGGGCGGCTGGGGCTGCTCGACTTCGGCTCCATCAAGCGCTTCTCCCCGCGCTTCGTGGACGCCAACCGGCGCATGTTCCTGCACGCCGTGAAGCTCGAGTCCATGGACGTGCTCGGGCTGAGCCGCGAGGTGGGCTTCACCTCGGAGCTGCCGGACGCGGAGGCCGCCGCCCTCATCCAGGAGGTGCTGCACATCGCCGGGCGGCCCATGCGCGCCTCGCCCTACGACTACGCCACGTGCTCCATCACCCGCGACATGAAGCTGCACTTCGCGCGCAACGCGGCCCGCTTCCTGAAGATCCGTCCGCCCGCCGAGGGCGTCATGTTCTTCCGCTCCACCGGTGGGCTGGCGCAGAACCTGCGACTCATCGGCGCGCGGGGCGACTTCCGGAGCGTCTACCAGGAAGTCGCCGCGCTCTTGTGAGCGGGGCTACTGGGCGCTGGTGCTCGCCGCGGCGGGCAGCTTGCTCTTCTTGTAGATGCTGATGAGCCTGCGGGCCAGCGCCTCGCCCTGGGTGCTCTTGGAGATGTAGCCGTCCGCGCCCGAGGCCAGCGCGAGCGCGCGCAGCTTGGACTCGTCCGAGGCCGAGTAGAGGATGAAGCGCGTGGTGGCCGGGGCCTGGTTGCGCGCCAGCGACAGCACCCTGTCGCCGCTGAGCGCCGGGATGTTCACGTCCAGCAGCACCAGGTCTGGCATCGCGTGGCGCACCAGATTGGACACTCCCAGTGACGAGCGGTGGGTGCGCACCTCGAAGCCGTACGCGTTCAGCGTCCGCTCCAACAGCATGAGCTGGTCCACATCGTCGTCCACCACGAGGACACGAATCTTGTTCTCGCTCTCGGACATGGGCTCCCCTTGGTGATGGGCAAGAAGGTTTCGTGGAGGCAGCCGGAGGGCTGCGAGAATCCAGGATACTCGTCCCGCCCACGCAGTTTGATGCCTGCCTCCCCGTGAAGGAAGCCGGGGGACCCGAAATCCAACGTCCCAACCCGAGGGGAGGCGCAATGCCTGGAATATTCCAGGGTTACGACGTTGGCGAGACGGGAAAAGTCCGGGAAGTCGGAGCGCTCACGGACGCCGCGGAGCCATCCGGGGCAGCCGCACGGTGAACACCGTTCCCTCCTCGCGACTCGAGCGCACCTCGACGGTGCCCCCGTGGGCGGTGGCGATCTGCTGGACGATGAAGAGCCCGAGCCCCAGCCCGGAGGAGGCCGAGCCCGCGCGCGACCCGCCCCGGCGGAAGGGCTCGAAGAGCAGGGGCAGCAGCTCGGCGGGGATGGGCTCTCCGCGGTTGCCCACCTCCAGGCGCACGCGCTCCCCCTCGTCCTGGAGGGACAGGGTGACGGGGGTGCCCTCGCGGCTGTAGTCGAGGGCGTTCTTGAGGAGGTTGCCGATGAGCTGGGCCAGCCGGTCCAGGTCCCACTCGCCCTGGAGGTTGCCCCGGGCCTCCAGCCGCAGCTCCCGGTCCGGGTGGGCCACCTCCAGCTCGCCCACGACGCGGCGGCCCAGCGGGTCCAGGTCGGCCGGGGCCGGGGTGATGGGGATGCCGCCCCCCAGCCGCCCGCGGGTGAGATCCAACAGGTCGGCGATCATCCGCCCCATCTGCTCGGCGTTGAGGGCGATGCGCTGGGCCAGCCGCAGGGCGCGCTCCGGCAGCGTCTCCTGGCGCAGCAGCAGGTTGGCCGACAGGTTGATGACGCTCAGCGGGTTGCGCAGGTCATGACTGACGATGCCCAGGAAGCGCTCGCGGAACTCCGCCGTCTGGCGCAGCCGCTCCTCGAAGCGCTTGAGGTCGGTGATGTCCACCACCGCCGTGCCCACCATGAGGGTGCGGCCCTCGCGGTCCTTCACCGGCGTGTAGCTCACCAGGAAGTAGCCCAGCTCTCCCTTCCGGCCGGGCGTGCGGACCGCCAGCTCGACGTTGAGTACCGGCTCGCCCGTCTCGAGGACGCGCCGGTAGTAGGGCTCGGTGGGGGCCGCCAGCTCCGGGACGACCTCGTGGGCGATGCGCCCGAGGTGCTGCTCCACGGGCAGGCCGTGGAGGGCGGCGAGCGCGGGGTTGATGCGCACGTAGCGCAGCTCCCGGTCCAGGAAGGACAGGCCCACCGGCGCGGTGTCCAGCAGCGTGTCCAGCAGCGCCAGGGCCTCCTCGCGCTCCTTCTCCAGGGCGCGCCGCAGCGCCACGTCCCGCGCGGAGAGCAGCGCCCCGGCGAGGGTACCGTCGGGCCGTCGCAGGGGCCCGGCCGTGACGGAGAGGGGCAGCCGCGTGCCATCCGGACGGCGGACCCACAGGATCAGGTCCCGCACGAACTCGCCCTGGAGCGCGCGGTAGAGCGGCACCTGCTCCAGCGGGAGCGGGCGGCCCTCCTCGTCGGTCAGCCCGTAGCGCTCCACCCACTCCGCGCTGCCCACGACCCGCAGGGGCACGCCGTGCTGGCGCTCGGCCTCGGGGTTGAGGATCCGCAGCACGCCCTGGGCATCCGCCATGATGATGCCATCGCCGCTCTGCGCGATGATGCGCTCGAGCAGGGCCCGCTGCTCCTCGGTCTCGGCCCGGGCCTGGCGCTCGCGGGCCAGCAGCTCCGCGCGCTCCTGGTCCGCCGTGCGCTGCCGCGCCTCCTGCCAGCGCCGGGCCTCGGAGACGGTATCGCTCATGGCGAGGTCCAACGCGCGGTGGACGAGCCGCTGCTCCTGAAGGGAGAAGGGCCCCCCGAGCTCCTCCTGCAGCTCCAGGATGCAATCGCGCAGCAGGCCGTACTCGCGGACGATCTGCGCGAAGTCGTAGCCGAGCTCGAGCCGTTGGAGCCGGTGCTGCTCCGCCCTCTGCCGCACCTGGCTGGGCGCCGTCTGGGGCGCTCCTCCCGCCAGGGTGTGCTGGAGCAGGACGCTCAGCTCCTCGAGCAAGGCGGGCACCGTGTCGATGATGGCCGAGCGCGTCAGCCCTTCCGTCGGGAAGTGGGACCGCACCGCGCGCTCGAAGCGCCGCAGGATGTCCTCCCGCCGCGTGGCGAGGAGCTCGGCCAGTCCACTCATGAAAGGCAAGCCTACCGCTTCTGGCACGGGCCGCGTGGATGGAGTCCAGCCAGCCATTGAAGAGGCAGGACTCGGGGGAGGGTTGTCGCGCCGCGTCCAGCGCCGCGCGCTCCGGCCCCGCGCCTGTTCACCAGTACAATTCACATCTGGGGGATAGTGGCCAGAGTGTAGGACAAATGTCCTTCGCCATTCATATCGACCAGCCCTTGACCCTCCTACTGGAGGAACTGCCCGTCCAGGTGCGGGCCTCGCTCCAGGCCCATCTCCAACGCATCGCCGAAGTCGCCGAGTACCTGTCGCCCGAGGATCCGCGCTGGGAAGAGATGGCGCACCCGGACGGGGATGGCCTGCGCACCTACGTGGCGGGTTGCTGCGTCCGCCTCCACCTGCTGCCCGGTCGGCGACAGGTGCGGGTGGAGCAGATTGGCCGTGTCCGCATCTCCCTCTCCCAGCTGGCGCCCTGCTGACAGACGCCTGCTCGCCCGGTCGCTGAACTGTTGGGCAGTTCACGATGGGTGTGCGTCCTGGCGGACAGAGGGTTTTCCAGTCTCCATGCACCTGTCCAGTTGCATCATTAGAATCCATTTTGGATAAAGGTGCGCCCACGGTGATTGAATCCGGAAATCCGGAAATCCGGAAATCCGGAAATCCGGGTGTCCGGGGGCTGGGGAAAGGAGTCCCTCATGGGAACGGGACGGATTCGGGTGGGAATCCTGGAGGACCAGCAGGTCCTTCGGGAGAGTCTGACGTCCATCTTCGAGAGCTCGGGGATGGAGGTGGTCGCCCGGGGCTCGGACGTGCAGGGGTTCCTGGAGCAGATTCAGGAGACCCAACCGGACGTGGCGCTCATCGACGTGCGGCTCGAGCGCTCGGACAGCGACGAAGTCGGCGACGGTCTGAAGGTGGTGGAGCGGCTGAGGGACACGCAGTCCCGCACGCGCCCGCTCGTCCTGACGATGTTCCGGGAGCTGCCGCTGCTGGAGCGCTGCTTCCAGGCGGGTGCCGCCGGCTACCTGTGCAAGCTCAACGTGAGCTGCTCCGAGCTGGTCTCCGCCGTGGAGCAGGTGGCCCGCGGTGAGTGGCTCGTCCCGCCGGAGCTGGTGAATCCCCCGCAGCCGTCCAAGCCGGAGGAGCACGCCTCGATGCGCGACAGGCTCACGCCCCGGGAGCGCGAGGTGTTGAGCATGGTGGCGGCCGGTTCCGACAACCTGCAGATCGCCGCGCGCCTCACCATCACCGAGCGCACGGTGAAGGCCCACGTCTCCAACCTCTACCGCAAGCTGCGGGTGCAGAACCGCGTGGAGATGGCCATGGTGGCCTGCCAGATGGGGCTGGCGAGTCCCGGGGACACGCAGCGCCTGTAGCCGCGCGCGCTCCCCTGTACCGTTGGACGGTGTACTCCAGCACACTGTGACGGGAAGGGGCCCGCGCCCACCTTGAGTCTCGGCAGGCCGAGTTCCCTCCGGCCCTGCCGGGACCGCGAGCCGTTGCCTCCCTCCAGCGTGTTCGTCCCGGGTCCCGTTGTCCTCAGTCCCCTCCGGCCCGGGGCAGGGCCGTCCCTCCCTGCCCCGGCCGAGCCTTCCCAACGAAGGAGGCTCAGGCGGACAGGGGGCGCCCCTGGTTGCGGATGGCGGTGAGCTTGCGGATGAGGTCGGCGCCCTGGACGCTCTTGGAGAGGTAGCCGTCCGCGCCGGAGGCCAGCGCGAGCGAGCGCAGCTTGGACTCATCCGACGCCGAGTAGAGGATGAACTTCGTGCCCTGCGGCGCGTAGCGGCGGGCCAGGCTCACCACCTGGTCGCCCTTGAGGGCGGGGAAGTTCACGTCCAGCAGTACCAGGTCCGGCTCGCTGTTGCGTACCAGGTTGGACACGCCCAGCGCCGAGTTGTGCGTCTGCACGTCGAAGCCATGGGCGCTCAGTGTCCGGCGGACGAGATCCAACTGGTCTGGATCGTCGTCCACCACGAGGACACGGACCTTGGGTACTGCTGCGTCAACCATGAGTTCTCCCCAGGTGCTTGCGGATGGTCTCGAGCAGCTGCTCGCGATCCAAGGGCTTGGTGAGGTAGGCGTTGCACCCGACGGACGTGGCCTTCTCCTGGTACTCGCGGCCGGCGTGGGCGGTGACGGCGATGACCGGGATGGTGGCGGCCATGGGCAGCTGCCGCAGGCGCCGCGTGGCCTCCCAGCCGTCGATGCGCGGCAGGGACAGGTCCATCAGGATGAGGTCCGGCGTGTCACGCCTGACGCGCTCCACGCCCATCTCGCCGTCCTCGGCCTCCAGCACCTCGAAGAGGCCCCCGAGGTAGCGGCGGACGATGTCGCGGTTCTGCGGGTTGTCCTCGATGTAGAGGATGCGCGGCAGGCGACCGGCGCGCTGGGCGCTCTGCTTGAGGAGCAGCCCCTTGGCCTGACCGATGACGTCCTCCAGCGCGTGGCCGCCCTTCTGGACGAAGCCAGCGAAGCCGTCGCGCAGCACGGCCTGCTCCTCGAGGGAGAGCGTCTTGCCGGTGAGCACCACCACCGGGACGTTGAGCTTCTCGGCGCGCAGGCGGCGCAGCACCTCGAAGCCGTCCAGGTTGGGCATCATCAGGTCCAACACCACGAGCGTGGGCGGGGAGACGCGCGCCTTGAGCAGGGCGTCCTCGCCGTTGTGGGCCTCGGTGGTGGAGAAGCCGGCGCGGCGCAGGGAGCGGCTGACGAGCTCACGGGTGGAGGCGTCGTCGTCCACCACCAGCACCTCGCCCGCGCCGGTGGTGGTGCCGATGCTGCGGCGCACCACGTCCACCAGGTGGTCCGGCTCGACGGGCTTGATGAGGTACTCGCACGCCCCGAGCGAGAAGCCGCGCGCCCGCTGCTCCTCCACGGAGATGATGATGACGGGGATGCGCGCGAGGTCCGGCTCGCTCTTGAGGGTGGACAGCACGGTCCAGCCGTCCAGGCGGGGCAGGTAGAGGTCCAGCACGATGGCCTGCGGGCGCAGCTCGCGGGCCTTCTTGAGCGCCTCCAGGCCGTCGGAGGCCGTCACCACGTTGAAGCCCGCGGGGCCGAGCTGCCCGGCCATCAGCTGCTGCACGAGCAGGTCGTCATCCACCACCAGCACCGTGCCGCCCGTGGCCATGGGCGCGAGCGCCGCCGCCACGTCCTGCACGGCCACGGGCCTGTCCAGCTCGCGCGAGTCGCCCAGCCCCTCGCCCTCGAGGACGCCGGTCAGCCGCACCGTGAAGGTGGTGCCGCGGCCCAGGATGCTGTGCACCGCCACGGTGCCGCCCAGGATCTTGCTCAGCTCCCGGACGATGGCGAGCCCCAGCCCGGTGCCGCCCACCTTGCGCGTGGTGGAGCCGTCCACCTGGCGGAACTTCTCGAAGATGAAGGGCACCTGGTCCGAGGGGATGCCGATGCCCGTGTCCTCCACGGTGAAGACGGCCTCGGGGCCCTCGGCGCGCACGCTCAGGGCGATCTCCCCGGACTCGGTGAACTTCGCCGCGTTGGACAGCAGGTTGAGGAGGATCTGCCGCAGCTTGAGCGCGTCCGTGCGGACGTACTGCGCCTTCTCCTCGATGTGGAGCGTGAGCGCGACGTCCTTGCCCTTGAGGTACTCCTTGACGGTGGACGTGCACTCCTCGCCCAGCTCCTGCATGTCCACGCGCTCGACGACCACCTCGGCGCGGCCGGCTTCGATCTTCGACAGGTCGAGGATGTCGTTGATGAGCGCCAGCAGCGTCTGGGCGTTCTTCTTCACCACGTTGAGGTCGCGCCGGCCGTGCGCCGTGAGCCGGCTGCCCTCCTCGCGCGAGAGCAGATCGCAGTAGCCGATGATGCCGTTGAGCGGCGTGCGGATTTCGTGGCTGAAGTTGGCGAGGAACTCGCTCTTGAGCCGGGCGGAGGACTCGGCCTCGCGCGCGCGCTCCTCCTCGTTGCGCTTGGCGATGGCCAGCTCGGTGGCCAGCCGGTCCAGGTCCTCGTTCTGCTGGCGGATGATCTCCATCTGGAGGGCGCGCTGCTGGTAGCTCGCCAGGGTGCGCGCGGACACGGCGCGGCTCTTCTTGAGCTCCTCCAGGTTCTCCGCCAGGCGCCGGTTGGCCTCCTCCAGCTCGGCCTGGGACTTGCGCAGCTTCTCCTCGGAGTGCATGCGCTCGGTGACGTCGTCGGTGATGCCCAGCACGTAGCGGACCTCACCGGCGTCATCCAGCAGCGGCAGCTTGCGGGTGGCGAAGATGCGCTCCTCGTTGCCCACCAGCGCCACCTCCTCGAAGACCTTCATCTTCTTGGTGGTGATGATCTCCGTGTCGATGGCCACGAAGGCGTCGGCGATGTGCGGGGGCATGTAGTCATGGTCCCGCTTGCCGTACAGCCACTCCTTGGTCATCTGGAACATGCCGGCGAGCGTCTTGTTGACGACCCGGATGCGCCGCTCCTCGGCGTCCTTGGCGAAGAGGACGAAGGGGAGGTTGTCGACGATCTGCTCCAGCAGCCAGCGCGAGCGCTGCTGCTCCTCCTCGGCCCGCTGGTGCTGGCGGCGCTCGATGGCGCGCTTGAGCTCGCGGCGGACCACGGGGACGATCAGCGCCAGCCTGTCCAGCTCCAGGTAGCTGCAGGCCCCGGCCTCTTCCATGGCCGCGCGCATCTCCGCCTCGTCCCAGACGGAGGCGAGCACGACGAAGGGGAGATCCGCGACCTGCTCGCGCAGCCGCGGCGCCACCGTGCGGAAGCCCAGCCCGGGCAGCCCCGGGCCCCCGACGGCCAGGTCCCAGGGCTTGTCCAGCGCCGCCTCGAGCTGCTCGGGCGTGGAGACCCGCTCCGCGGCCACATCCACCCCGGAGCCGCGCAGCAGCTCCAGGACCCGGGTGGACTCCGCCTCGCTGGTGACGAAGAGCAGCCGGGGCAGCTCAGTGCCCGTCGCGGCAGGCGCCTCTGTGGTCATCGGTCAGTTTCCCCCGAACGCCAGGACGGTCAGCGTCGTGTTGATGTGGAACCCCGAGTAGATCTCGAAGTGCACATTCATGCCAGCCGCCGAGGGTGCGTGGCGCAAGGTGTCGGCAAGCTGGGGGGCCATTCCAACCATGTGGGAATAATACATGCGACCGCCACAATGGAACAACAGGGCGGCCTGGGGATTCTGGACGCGGCGGGGCAGCTCCTCCTGGAAGAAGGAGCGGGTGGCGCCGGCGATGTCGCCCACCTTCATCAGCTCCAGCTCGGTGCCCTCCTCCAGGAGGTTGGCGAAGAGCAGCGAGCCGTCCGGCAGGGGCTTCCAGGCGGCGCGGATGAAGTACTCGCGGCCCACCTTGAGGGCGGTGGGCTGGGCGGCGAAGCCCTTGGGCTTGCCGTACTCCAGCTCCTCCAGGGGCACGCCGAGCAGCTCGGAGTAGCGCAGGGCGGCCGGCTTGCCGTCGATCTCCAGGGCGCGCTGGGCGCTGTCGTCCACCTTGGTGATGACGAGGCGCTCGCCGGTGGGCACGTACCAGTGCGAGCGCAGGGCGGCCCAGGGGGCGTTGGTCTTGAAGAGGGCCACCAGCACGCCGTCGGTGGCCACCTCGCCGTCCACGTGGAGCTGGGCGGACTGGAGCTTGTCGTCCGAGGCGCCGCCCCCCACGAGGATGAGGGTGGGGTTCTTCTCGAGGATGCCGAGGAGCAGCTCCTCCTTCTTGTAGCGGAAGCCGTCGTCGATCACGAGGCCGACGAACTTGCGCGAGTCGACGTCCTGCTGGCGCACGCCCAGGTCCTGGGCGGCGCGCTTCATGGCGGTGGCACCCGCGCCCACCGCGTCCAGCGTCAGGCCGGTGCCCAGGCCCAGGCCCACCTCGAAGTCCCCCGAGAGCGCGCCCAGCACGACGCTGCCCTGGTAGATGCCCTGGTTGTCCAGCTCGCCGCCGGTGGTGGCGCCCACCAGGCGCGTGCCCGGGGGCAGCCGCTCGCGCAGGGCGCGGTTGAGCGCGAGCTGGTCCCTCTCCCGCGAGGCGAAGAGGGTGACGAGCTTGGGCGTCGCCCCCCCTTGAAGCTGTCTGACGAGGTCCTCGGCGGCCGCGACGGGCTCCGTCTGCGTGGTACGGGCCGTCTGCATCTTCACGATTGCCAAGGAGGACCTCCGGGGGGAGGGCGGCGGCGCTAGAAGCCGCTGCCCGGGTGGGTTTTATGGCAGCTACCGGTGCACTGCTGGAAGGACTCGCGCCCGCCGCCCACGTACAGGTGCTCGATGGGCCCGAACTTCTCCACGTGGGAGTCGGGGTAGCTCTTGTGGCACGAGAGGCAGGCGGCCTTGCTGGTGCGCTGGGTGCTCTCCTGCGACAGGTGGCAGGAGGAGCACTTCTCCAGGGGCGCGTCGAAGCGGCCGCGCGAGTGGACGAAGTGCGTGCGCACCGCGACGGGGCCCTCCAGCTCGAAGGAGAGCGGGGCGTGGCAGGTGGTGCAGGTGGCGCGGTCGTCGGTGGCGTGCAGCACCTGGCCCAGCTCGCCGCCCTGCACGTGGCAGGTGTCGCACTTGCCGGTGGTGAGCGTGGCCTCGGTGTGCTGGGTCGTGCCGACCTGGATTTCCACGGTGCGGCTGGCGGGGAGGTCCTCGCCCAGGTAGACGCGGCGGGCCTTCACCGTCACCCGGTAGGTGCCCGGCTCGGCGTTGGCCGGCAGCTGGTGCGTCCAGGTGTCGCTCACGGGCGCGAACCAGCCGGCGTGGCTCGGGTCATACGCGCCGCCGAACGTGTCGTTGGCCGGGGGCACGAGCGAGGCCTGGGCGAGGACGCCGTCGCGCTCGGGCGTGGCGATGCTGATGACATCATCGGGCCCGAGGAAGGACTCCAACTCGACGATGTTGCGCAGGGGCTGGATGCGGTGGGCAGGGCCGATGAAGGACACCGAGAAGTTCCGCTCGCGATGCTTGCGACGATAGTACGTGGCGGCCGGCTCGGAGAAGCCCCGGTAGTACTCGATGCCGGACTGGATCTGCCCGGAGAGGAACTCGAAGTAGGTGGGCAGGCTGCCGGCCGGGTGCAGGGGCTTGCCGGCCCCGTCCCGGAGCGTCATCTGGAACGTCACCGCGGAGCCGGGCGCGTAGGTGCCGTCGGCGCGCGGCGGGGTGAGGGCCTTGATGTCGATGGAGAAGCCGTAGCCCCAGGTGGGGTTGTGCACCTGCTCCACGGGGATGAGGTAGGAGGCGCCCTGGCGCGCCGACCAGTCCAGGCGCAGGGCGCGGGTGTCCGCCGAGAGGGTGAAGGGGGTGGCGCCGGTGCGCGCGTTGCGAACCTCGACGAGCGCCTCCTCGGTGAAGTTGCTCGCGCCGGTGCAGTCCTTGGCCGAGCGGCAGTTGTGCGTCCACTGGATGGCGCGCAGGCGGCGGATGAAGAAGTCGTCGTTGGACTTGCGCTTGTCCTCGCTGCCCAGGCGCAGGACGAGGGCCTTGCCGGTGGCGCGACCCTCGGCGTTCACCGGCTGCACGGTGAAGACGCTGGGCTGCTCCATCCACTGCGCGCCCCGGTAGAAGCGGCGGCGGGTGAAGGTGCCGTCCATGTTGGCGGCCAGGGAGCGGTCGTCGTCGGCGAGCTCCACGCCCTGCCAGGCGAGCGAGGCGAAGTCACCCGCGGTGCGCAGGCCATTCACGCCCTGGTCCACCGAGGTGGAGATGGCGGCGCGCAGGTCGATCTGGTTGATGAAGAACGTCTCGCCGGCCTTCACCTTGAGGGAGGCGGGCACGCCGTTGTCCACTTCGAGCGCCAGTCCCACGGGGCTCCTGGCCGGAGCGGGGCGCGCGGCCTCCTCCAGGGACTGGGCCACGCGGGAGGCGGCCTGCTCGGCTCCTTCACGCTCCGCGCAACCCGTCGCGAGCAGGGCCAGTGCCGCGAGCCACAGGCCCCTCCGAAGCCCCTTCACCACCGGGGTGCGGACAGTCCTCTGCGACGGCACACAATGCGCTCCAGTTCCGCTCATGGCGGCCCCTCCTCGCTATCGTTGCGGCGGGCGCGGACTACGCCCGGGCTGTTTCGCGCCAGCGGCTCTCGTCCCGACCCACCAGGTCGGAGCGCTGGGTTCCGAGCCGTTCCCTGTCAACCAGGAAACAGCTCGATTCGAGCAACGACAGAATAAAGTGTTTCCCCCTGGAATTTCAACTTCCGGGAGAAAATTAAGTATTCCCTGGAGTCCGGATTGTACAGTTCTGCGGGAACGCACCGCGTCAGGAGACACGGCACGTCAAGCGGAGAACTGCGGCAGCTCGACGGTGAAGGTGGAGCCGGCCCCGGGACGGCTGGAGACGCGGATGGTGCCGCCGTGGGCCTCCACGAGCTGGCGGACGATGTAGAGGCCCAGCCCGGTGCCGGGCTGTCCGGTATCACCCAGCCGCTCGAAGCGGCCGAAGAGCCGCCCCTGCGCCTCGGGAGGGATGCCCCTGCCGTGGTCGCGCACCTCGAGGCGCACGCGGCAGCCCTCGGCGAGGACGTGGACCTCGATGGGCTGGCCCTGGCCGAACTTGAGGGCGTTGCTCAGCAGGTTGGTGGCCACCCGGTCCAGGCGCTGGCGGTCCCACCGGCCGCGCACCGGGCCCGACGCGTGGACCACCAGGGGCGTGCCCGCGGCGGCGGCCTGATCGGCGAAGCGCTCGGCCACCTCGCGGGTGAGGGCGGCCAGGTCCAGCTCCCCCAGCGCCAGCTCGAGCCGGCCCGCGGACAGCCGCGAGAGGTCCAGCAGGTCGTGCAGCAGCAGGCCCATGCGGCGCGTCTCGCGCTCGGCCTTGGCGAGGGCCTCCAGGGCGCGGGCGTCCGGGGGCAGCTGGCCGCGCAGCCGGTGCAGGCGCAGCTGGAGCGACGTCAGGGGGTTGCCCAGGTCGTGCGCGGCCACCCCCACCAGCTCCAGGGCGGCCTGGACCTGGGCGCGCAGCCGGGCGTTCTCCTGGGTCAGCGCCGCGGGGTGGGGCGGCTCGGGGTGGAGCGTCTGCCGCAGCGTCCAGCCCAGCGCGCACCCCAGCGCCAGCGCCACGAAGCCCGTCGTCATCACCAGCAGCCGGAGCCCGCTGGCCCTCGGGTCCAGCGAGGGCAGGGGACCCGGGGCCAGGAGCAGCAGCCCCAACACGGTTCCCATCGACAGCGTCGACAAGAGCAGGCTCGCGCCGGCGCGCGGCGCGATCGGATGACTTGGCGGCATGTGGCTTCCCCCCCAGCGGCCCCGAGTCCGGGGTCACAGGCCCGTGCACCTTGCCCGGGGCGTGCCTGTCGAGAAATCACCCTCGCGGACAGGTCCGCGTCCGATAGATGACAGGCGCATCGCCCCGGAGTACGAGGCCGGGCCGAAATTCGCGGGGTTCGCGGGATGGCCAGGGGGGCCTCCCGAGGTTATGAGCGAACCCTCTTTTTTCCTTTCCCAGTCGAAGGGCTCGCTTCCGACCATGTCCCTCGTTCCAGGCAACAAGGTCCGTTACCTCCCCCAGCCCGATTGGGGCGTGGGGCACCTCCTCTCCATCGAGGATGCGGGCGCCAAGGCGCTCGTCCTCTTCCCTGCCCGGGAGGGGGAGCCGGTGCTGGTGTCCACCAAGGGCGGGGCCCTGGTGCCCCACGCGCTGATGAAGGGGGAGCCCGTGCAGACGGCCAAGGGCCGGCGGGCCACGGTGATCGGCGAGGAGGAGGGCGGCCGCGGCCTGCGCCGCTACGTCATCCGCTACGCGGACACGGGCGAGGAGGACGAGATGCCCGAGTCCGAGGTGCACGCGCTCGCCCCGCGCTCGGATCTGCTCTCCACGCTGCGCGAGGGCCGGGTGGGGGATGCGCGCGCCTTCGCCCTGCGCAAGCAGGCGCTGGTGCTGGACGACGAGCGGCGCTGTGACGCGCTGGGCGCGCTGCTGGCCAGCCGGGTGATGGTGAAGCCGCACCAGGTGGGCGTGGTGCAGCGCGTGCTGAGCGCGCGCCGGCCGCGCTTCGTGCTCGCCGACGAGGTGGGCCTGGGCAAGACGATTGAGGCGGGCATGGTGTTCAGCGCCCTGCGCCTGTCGGGGCTCGCCCGGCGCGTGCTGGTGGTGGCCCCCAGCCACCTCACCGTGCAGTGGCTGGTGGAGCTGTTCCACAAGTTCAACCAGCTCTTCACGCTGATGGACTCGGAGCGCTACGCGCAGTCGCTCAAGGAGCTGCCCACGGTGTCGCCGTGGGCGCGCTTCCCGCTGGTGGTGACGAGCCTGGAGATGCTCGCGCGCGGCGAGGAGCACCGCGAGGCCGTGGCCGACGAGGGGGCCTTCTGGGACCTGGTCATCATCGACGAGGCGCACCACCTCAAGGGCGAGAAGGCCTTCGAGGCCGCCGAGGGGCTGGCGGCCAACAGCTGGGGCCTGCTGCTGCTCACGGCGACGCCGATGCAGTTGGATCCGGCCGAGTACCACGGGCTGCTCACGCTCATCGACGCGGCGACGGCGCCCACGGTGAAGGGCTTCGAGCAGCGGCTGGCGCGCCAGGAGGAGCTGAGCACGGCGGTGCGCGGGCTGCTGGAGGGCAAGGACGCGGCGGGCGCGGTGAAGGCCCTGGCCGCGCGCTTCCCGGAGGACCCGAAGCTCGCGGGGCTGAAGGAGCGAGACGCGCTGCTCCAGCACCTGGCGGAGACATACAGCCTGTCGGACCGGCTGGTGCGCAACCGGCGCGCGGTGGTGGGCGGCTTCTCCACGCGCCGCCTGCACCGCCACCCGGTGACGCTGTCCGCCGAGGAGCTGAAGACGCGCGACGCCGCCCTGGCCGCGCTCGCGGACTCCACCCTGCGCGGCGCGCCCCTGGGCAATCTGCTGCGCCGGCTGGAGTCCAGCCCCGCCGCCTTCGGCGAGGCCCTGCGCACCAACAAGGCCCTGGCCGGCGTGGCCGGCAGCCTCAAGCTGCCCGCGCGTGACGCGAAGTTCAGCGCCTTCCTGGAGGTGCTGCGCGGGGTGTGGGGCTCGGAGCCGAGCGCCAAGGTGCTCGTCTTCACCGAGAGCCGGGACACGCTGGAGAACCTGCGCGCGGAGCTGGGGCGCGAGGGGATTGAAGCGCTCGCCTACCATGGCGACCTGCCCATGGTGGAGCGGGACCGGCAGGTGGCGCGCTTCCGCGACCCCGAGGGCCCCAAGGTGCTGCTGTGCACCGAGGTGGGCGGCGAGGGCCGCAACTTCCAGTTCGCGCACCACCTGGTGCACTACGACCTGCCGTGGAGCCCGGCGACGGTGGAGCAGCGCATTGGCCGCCTGGACCGCATCGGGCAGAACCACCCCGTGGAAATCCACGTCTTCGACCCGGCGGGCACGCTGGCCTCGGACGTGCTGATGCTGCTGGCGGACGCGGTGGGCGTCTTCGGCGAGACGGTGGGCGGCCTGGACGCGGTGCTGGAGGAGGTGGAGGAGCGGCTCACCGAGCTGGCGCTGCTGCCGCGCGAGTCGCGCATGGCGTACGCCTCGGAGCTGAAGGCGCGGGTGGAGACGGCGCGGGCGCAGGTGAAGCGCGCGTATGACCCGCTGCTGGACATCCGCTCGTTCGACCGCGAGGCGGTGGCGCGGCTGGTGACGCGCGCCCAGGAGCGCATGGGCGTGGAGGCCGACGAGGAGGACGAGTCGACCCTCGAGGAAGGCCTGTGGAGCGTGGCGCGCGACCTGGACGAGCGGCTCGAGGAGTCGGTGACGGAGCTGGCGCGCCGGGTGGGCATCGGCGTGGACACGGACGAGCAGGTGGACGCCTTCCAGTGCGCGCTGCACTTCGGCCACGCGCTGAAGGTGGAGGGCCTGCCGGGCATCGACATCACCGAGGACCGGACGGTGCTGGGCACCTTCTGGCGCGACACGGCGGTGGAGGCCGAGGAGCTGGAGTACTTCGCCACGGGCCACCCCATCGTCGAGGCGCTGTTCGGCTTCCTGCGCGACGGGCCGTACGGGCGCAGCGGGGCGCGCTTCATCGAGAGGCGCGGGCCGATGAAGGCGCGGGGCCTGGAGCTGCTCTACCACGTGCAGATGCCGGAGCCCGAGGACACCTCGCCGGGCGCGCGCGTGCCGAGCCGGCAGATCGCCCGCTTCCTGGAGCGCACCCTGGTGCACGTGGCGGTGGTGGAGGGCCCCACCGGCCCGAAGGCGGACACGGCCGTGCTGCCCGCGCTGGAGGCCGAGGGCAAGGCGCTCAAGGGCGACGAGGTGCTGCGCCTCTTCCCGGGCTTTGGCGCCTTCGTGGACACCGGCGTGCCGGTGGCGCAGCAGGCCGCCGAGGCCGAGCTGAAGAAGCTCCAGACGCGGGCGCGCAAGGCGATTGAAGCCGAGCGCGACGGGGCGCTGGAGCGGATGCGGCTGTCGCTGACGCACCAGGGACTGGAGGCCGAGGCCGTGGAGGGTCAGCTCGCCGCCGAGCGCACCCACTACGAGCGGCTGCTGACGGCGCTGGCGGGGGCGAAGGTGGTGCTCGACGCCGCCTGCGGCTTCGTCATCAACCGCTAGATTTTCTCGCCCCCAAGCAACTCGGTTTCGCTCGCCGCGAGAATGGAGGGGAGAGCTTTACTCCACATTTCTCCCCCCTTTTCTCGCGGGTCCTTCCAAATGAGCATCCACACCATCCGTCGTGGCGACACCCTCTCGGCGCTCGCGAGGAAGTACGGGACCACGGTTGGCCAGCTCGCCAAGGCCAACAACATCAAGAACCCCGACCTCATCATCACGGGGAAGAAGCTCAACATCCCCGGCTCGCGCGACAGCTTCGAGCCCGCGCCGACGGGCAGGCCGACGGCGGGGCGCAATCCGACGACCAGTGGCCCCCAGAGCGCGGGCCCCGTCTCGGGTCCGAGCAACGCGGCTCCTGGCAGGGGCGTCTCCGAGGCCCAGCTGCGGCAGATCATGCCCAACCTGTCGGCGGCGAAGGCGAAGGAGTACCTGCCGCACATCAACCGCGCCATGGCCGAGGCCGGCATCAACACCCCCAAGCGCCAGGCCGCCTTCCTCGCGCAGCTCGGGCACGAGAGCGGCGGGCTGCGCTACATGGAGGAGATTGCCTCGGGCTCCGCGTACGAGGGCCGCCGGGACCTGGGCAACACGCAGCCGGGCGACGGCGTGCGCTTCAAGGGCCGTGGCCCCATCCAGCTCACCGGCCGCTCCAACTACGCCGCCGCCGGCCGGGCCCTGGGCCTGGACCTGGTGAACAACCCCCGTCAGGCCGCCACCCCCGAGGTGGGCTTCCGCACCGCCGCCTGGTTCTGGAACTCGCGCAACCTCAACAGCTACGCGGACTCCGGCAACTTCCGGGAGCTCACCCGCCGCATCAACGGTGGCTACAACGGGCTCGCCGATCGCGAGGCGTACTACCGCCGCGCGCTCGCCGCGCTGAACTAGGTGGAGGCGCGCCGGGAGCGATGAGCCCCCCGCGCGCTGCCGCTCTCAGGCGCGCAGCTTCTCGCGCAGCGTCTTGGCCCGGCTCTGCGTGTCCGGGTCCGAGCTGGTCAGCTCGATGCCCTTGAGTCGCTGGTCCAGGCTCTTGGGCAGCTTCGCCTTCACCAGCTTGCCCTCGGCCTCCATCCCCTCCAGCTTGCCCAGCGCCTTGTCCGCGATGCGCTCGCGGGGGTGGCCCAGCAGGCTGTCGAGGAAGTACGGGTCGTCGGGCAGCTCGGGGTACTTCTCCAGGTAGTCCAGCACGCCCTGGGCCCAGGCCCGCGGGTCCTCGGCGGACTCCATCAGCTTCTGCATGGCCTGCTTCTGCGCCTTGCGCTTGCCCTCGGGGTCGAAGGTCTTCGCCAGCCCCTCGGGCAGCTCGCCGCCCGTGAAGAGCGCGTCCGCCGCCGCCTTGTACTTCTGGTAGGACGCGCTGCGCTCGATGCGCTGCTGCGCGGGGTCGTCCTGCCGGGAGGTGTGGCCTCGGCCCTTGCCGCGCCCGGCGTCGATCTCCCGCCAGCTCTTCGTCCGCTTGCCGGAGAAGCCCCCGCCGCCCCCATCGTCCTTGTCACGTGCCATTCATCACTTTCCCTTCCGAGCACTCCACAGCGCCGCCATGCCGCGCTTCACCAGGGTGCGGACCTTCGTCAGCTCCTCGGGTGCCAGGGGGTGCTCCTCGTCCTGCTCCGCCTCGAACAGCGCCTCGTCCGCGTACGCGGTGAGGGCCGCGGGCACTGGCGGAACCTCCGTGCCCGAGTCTTCCATCGCCTTGGCCGCCACGCTCGCCAGTCCCTGCGGCCAGCCGAGCTCCAGCATGGCGTGCAGCTCGAAGAGCAGGTGGCGGGCAGCGCCATATCCTTCGTCCGTGAGCCCCGCGGCGTCAAGCTCACCCAGGAGCGCGTCCTGCTTGTTTTCGAACGCATCGTGCAGGCGGGTGCGCGCCTTCTCGTCGTCCTCCAGGTAACGCCAGGCGGCCTCCACGAATGCCGTGTCCGGCTCGCCCGGGGCGAAGGCCGGGGGCGCCGGGACCTTCTCCTTCTTCGGACGCGGGGGACGCGGCCCGTCCTCCAGACGCACCGGCTTGCCTTCCTCCACCAGGTCCCACAACCCGAGCAGGTTCTGGAAGAGGCGGCGGGCCAGCTCGGGAGAGCCGAAGCGCGGCTCCTTCTCGAAGAGGTCGGAGATGACCTCCTGCGAGGGGCGCCCCTCGGCGTGGGCCTGCCGCATGTGGGCCAGCACCGTCAGGCTGTCGTGCGAAGTGCCCGCGAGCTCCAGCAGCCCGTCGAGCACCGGCGCGCCTTCGAAGTGGCGGACGAAATCCATTCCTTTGGAGCGAGAGCGACTCATGAGGTGCACACCGTAGCGCCCGGACGGCGGCGAGGCACGTGGCCTTCGCCGTGCCAGGCGATGCCTCCAGGCCCAAGCATAGGGACGCCCACGCTCCCTCGCCCGGGTTGTCTCGCGCAGACCGGCCAGGGGGTCAGCGGCATGCCCGACCCGTCCTGTCCTGGACACGCGCGCTTCCGTTTGCCCGCGTCCGGTCCTAGGCTCGCCCGCCGTACATGAGCGAACCGTCGTCCGAGAGAGTGAAGGCCGCGATCCTGGCGCTGTTCCAGGCGCGTCCCATGGAAGGCCCTCCGGGTGACGACGGGCAGCGCTCCGTCTGGCACCTGTCCAACCACGGCGCGGAGCTGCTCTCCTTCGTGGATGGCGAGGGGCGCGTCCAGCGCCAGGAGTTGACGCTGCTGGACGAGCACTGCGTGTGGACGAGCGGCGTGGGCCTGCGCACCGGCCGCGTGGAGCAGGAGGGCGCCGCGCGCGCCGACACCAGCGTCGTCCACCCGGACGCCCAGCTCGTTCCCGCCCGGCTGCTGCGCGCCGCGCTCGCCCTCGAGAACTACCAGGGCGAGGATCGCTACATCCTCCACATCCAGCGGGTGCTCGCGCTCGCGCGCCAGGGGCTCGTGCTCTCCGGAGGCGCCGCCGCCGCGGCTCCCGCCCCCGGGGGGTTCGCTCCCGCTCCGGGGGCCCCGGCTCCCCCGAGGACTTCGCCTCACGCCCCCGCTCCCGTCGCTCCGTCCTCGCTGCCGGCCCCGGAGCCGTTCATCGACCCCGTGATGCTCCGTCGGCAGAAGACCGAGGGCCTGACGATGCTCATCGTCCTCGGGCTGGGCCTCATCGTGGGCGTGGCGTTGCTGCTGTGGATCGTCTGAGGCCCCTGGAGGCCCGCGCGCCTACCGCGCGGAGTGCAGGCCCCGCGCCGGGAGCTTGACCGAGGGGAGGGCGCTGAGCGCCTGGTTGTGCACCGGCGCCGACAGCAGCAGGTGCGCCAGGTCCGGCTGCCGTGCCCCCTGGGCGGCGAGCCGCAGCGGGTGCGCGTCCAGCATCAGCACGGCCGCGGCGAGCACCACCAGGGCCATGCTGCCCACCCACTGTCCAATGGCCTCCGGGTGGAGGAAGAGCTGCCAGCACACGAGCGCGAGCGCCAGGACACCCAGCGCGCCCAGGGTCGCCGAGCGCAGCTCCTGCCACTGCGTGAGCTGCCGGGTGCCCGCGAGGATGAGCCCGGCCCGGGACTCCGGCGCCTGCGTGGCCAGCGAGGTGAGCAGCTCGAAGAGCTGGTGCGCCTCGAGCGCCACCAGCAGCGCGATGGCGCCCAGCACCAGCCCCAGCCCGGCGCCCAGCAGTCGGCCCGCGCCCTCGCCCGAGAGCGCCGCCTCCTCGCGCAGCAGGACGAGTCCCACCGAGACGCTCACCAGCAGCGCCGCGCTCGTCCACGCGCCCAGCAGGCGCGTCACCATGGCCTCGCCCGTGCCCGCCACCAGCACCGCGAGCGCGTTGCCGCCGCCGACTTCCGGCAGGGCCGCCAGCACCCGCTCCACCGCGTCCTCCGTCCCGGCGATGCCGACGAACCAGGGCAGCGTGGCCAGTCCCACCAGGGCCACCAGCGGCGCGTGCCGTCCCGACAGGCCCATGCACAGCAGCCACGAGAGCAGGCATGTGACGCCCACCATGGCCGCCACCATCAGCAGGCTGTAGGAGCCCGCGGCATTCGCCATGCGCCACACCGCGGCGCTGCCTCCCACGAAGGAGAGGAACGCGAGACCGAAGCCCAGGACCGCCACGGGGGGCAGGGCGGCGAGGGCGAGACCAGGCAGGGGATTCAGCTTTGCGGGGACCAGCATGCCTGGAGGTTTATACACTCTCCGCCGGGATTTCCAGTTTTGGTCCAAAAGTGTGACTTGCCTGCCTGGCGGAGAACACGCCAAGCAAGCATCGTGCCGGAGGACAGGCGGGGGAGCGGGCGCTCGAACGTCAGGCGGCCACGGCGCCTTCGCCGAGGAGCTGGGCATAGCGTCCGCCCCGGGCGACGAGCTCCGCGTGGGTACCGGCCTCCACCACCTGGCCCGCATCCAGGACGACGATGAGGTCCGCGTCTCTCACGGTGGAGAGACGGTGGGCGATGACGAGCACCGTGCGGCCCTTCATCAGCGCCGCCAGGCCCGCGCTCACGGCGGCCTCGCTCTGTGCGTCCAGGGCGCTGGTGGGCTCGTCCAGCAGCAGCACCGAGGGGCGGCGCAGGAAGGCCCGCGCCAGCACGAGGCGCTGCCGCTGTCCGCCGGACAGCCGCGCACCGCGCTCACCCACCGGCTCGTCGAGTCCACCCGGCAGGGCGCGCACGAAGTCCTCCCCATGGGCCAGCCGCAGCGCCTCCCACAGCTCCGCGTCGGTGGCCTCGGGCCGGGCCAGCAGCAGGTTGTGCCGCACGCTGCCGGAGAAGAGGATCGGCTCCTGGGGCACCCACGCCATCCGGGCCCGCACGCTCGAGGGCTTGAGCCGGGACAGCGGCGTGCCGTCCCAGCGCAGCGTGCCGCCACTCGGGGGCACGAAGCCCAGCAGCACGGAGAAGAGCGTCGTCTTGCCCGCGCCCGAGGCGCCCACCAGCGCCACGCGGGCGCCCGCCGGCACCGTCACGTCCACCCCGCGCAGGGCCTCGCGGCCGTCCGGGTAGGTGGCGCGCACCCCCTCCAGCTCCAGCGCGCGGGTGAGGGGCGGGGCCTCCTCGCCCTCGTCCGGGGCCACCGGCGCGTCGGCCAGCGCGAAGAGGCGCTCGGCGCTCACCAGGCCGGTAATCACCTGGGAGAGGGTGCCGCTGAGGGACTTCACCGGCTGGTAGAGCAGCAGGGCCGCGGCGATGAAGGAGAGCAGCCGCCCGGAGAGCGCCGGGTCCACCGACACCGCCCGGGCGCCCCAGGCCACCGCCACCGCCACGCCCAGGATCCCCATCACCTCCACCGTGGGGCTGTACGCCCCGCGCAGGAAGAGCGAGCGGCGCATCTCCCTGAGGTAGCGCGCCGACTCGGCCTCGAAGGCCCCGAGGGCCCGCGGCGCGCCGCCATAGGCCTGGACGACGGGCAGGGCCTGAAGCTGCTCGGCGGTGAGCGCGGTGAGGGCGCCGAGGCTCGTCTGCGAGCGGTTGGCCACCTTCTTCAGCGAGCGCGCGAAGCTGCGCACCGGCAGCACCGTGAGGGGCATCACCACGAAGGTGAGCAGGAAGAGCTTCGCGTCGATGAGGAAGCAGGTGGTGAGCAGCGCGAGAATCTGGAGCCCGTCCTTCACGTAGGACGTGAGCGCCTGCGTCACCGCGAACTCCACCAACGGCACGTCCGCGGTGAAGCGGGTGAGGAGTTCACCCGAGTGCTGGCGCTCGAAGAAGGCGGGCGGCTGGGCGAGCAGCCGCGAGTAGAGGAAGCCGCGCAGGTCCGCCATCACCCGTTGGCCCAGCCGCTGCATCCATCCGCCCTGGAAGAAGGCCGCCGTGGCCTTCACGGCCGCTACCGCCACCACCATCAGGGGCAGCAGGCCGAGCAGCCGCGTGCTCGGCAGGGTGAGGCCAGCGAGCTCCACCGGGGCGCCCGTGAGGACGGCACGCAGCAGTGGCCCCACGAGCCAGGCGTAGGCGGAGGTGGCGACGGCGGTGACCAGCGAGGCCCCCACGCCCGCGACGAGCAGGCGCCGATAGGGACGGAGGTAGCCCAGCAGGCGGAGATAGACGTGCGAAGAGGGTCGGGGGGCCACGGCGGAGCGCGCACTCTCGCACCCTGCTCGCCGCCCGGCAAAGGCTCTCGCTCCCTTGCCTGCCCTGCTGCCCACCGATTACCGGTCTTTGGCCCTTTCATTGCTCCGCCGGGAAGCGGCGGTCAGCTTTCCCTCAGCCATGGACACACACAACACAGGGAAAGAGGCGCTGTTCAATCCGGGGTGTGAGCCGGTGGTGGAGGAAGAAGAGCGCCGTCGGCTCCTGTGGCTGATGGCGGAGTACTTCCGAACCATTGGCTGCACGGACATCAAAGCCCGACTGCCCGGATTCATGCCACCGCCCGTCCTCTCGGGCACCATCGAGGATCACCGGCCAGATTTCACCTGTCGTCAATCCGACTCGGCTCGGACTCCCATCATCTTGGAGATCGTCACTCCGAACATGGTGGAAGACCCCGTCACCGAGAACCGCTGGAGCCTGCTGTCCAGTGCCGCGAAGCTCTACAACGCGGAGCTGCACTTCGTGATCCCCAAGTGGGCTCCACGGGGCGCGGTGGACCAGGTCCTCAAGCGGCGGCTTGCTCGGATGGAGCTGACGGCCAACCGCGTCTGGACGGTCTGAGCCTTCCGTTGTCGAGCGTTCGAACCAGGGGCCCGCTCCGTTCCTCGGGGCGGGCCCGGATTGCCTGGACTCTCGCCTGCGTTATAGTGATTTCGAAGACTACGCGAGCGTAGAAAGTTCAATAAATCCAGGGGTTTGAACGCAATGCCAGCGGCGGCGGGTCAGAAGCGCGATTATTACGAGGTACTCGGGGTCCAGAAGACCGTCTCGGCGCAGGATTTGAAGAGCGCGTTCCGAAAGGTCGCCCTGCAGTACCACCCGGACCGGAACCCCGGGGACGCGGCGGCCGAGGAGAAGTTCAAGGAGGCCTCCGAAGCCTATGAGGTGCTGAGCGATCCGGATCGCCGGGCGCGCTACGACCGCTTCGGTCATGCGGGCGTGGGCGGTGCCGCGGGCGGAGATCCGTTCGGCGGCTTCCAGGGCGTCAACATCAACGACATCTTCGGGGAGATCTTCGGAGACATCTTCGGGGGGCGGGGGGGCCGGGGCCGGGTGAGCAACCGCGGCTCGGACCTGCGCTTCAACCTGGAGATCTCCTTCGAGGAGGCGGCCTTTGGCTGCCGGCCGAAGGTGACGATTCCGCGCCCGAAGAAGTGCGAGACGTGCACGGGCACGGGCAGCAAGAGCGGGGCGGGCCCCAAGGCGTGCGGCACGTGCGGAGGCTCGGGCGAGCTGCGCTTCACCCAGGGCTTCTTCGCGGTGTCGCGGCCGTGCACCGACTGCAGCGGCACCGGCGCGGTGGTGCCGGACCCGTGCGCCAAGTGCAAGGGCTCGGGCAAGGTGGCGTCCGAGGAGGCCATCGAAATCAACATCCCGCCGGGCGTGGACAGCGGCACGCGGGTGCGGCTGGGCGGCCTGGGCGAGCCGGGTGACCGGGGCGGGCCTCCGGGCGACCTCTACGTGTCCGTCATCGTGCGCGAGCACCCGCTCTTCCAGCGCGAGGACTACGACGTCTTCTGCGAGGTGCCCATCTCCTTCACCCAGGCGGCGCTGGGGGCGAAGATCGACGTGCCCACGCTGGACGGCAAGGTGAAGCTGCCTGTCCCCGAGGGGACCCAGTCGGGCAAGGTCTTCCGCCTCAAGGGCAAGGGCATTCCCCACCTGCACAGCGGGCAGCGCGGGGACCAGCACGTGCGCGTCATCGTGGAGACGCCCACGGGGCTGTCGTCCAAGCAGCGCGAGCTGCTCGAGAAGTTCTCCGAGGTGAGTGGGGAAGATGCGCACCCGCAGTCGAAGAATTTCTTCGACAAGGTGCGCGAGCTCTTCGGCTGAGAACCGCGCTCGCGCGGTGCGGCACCAGGGCCGACGTGTGGGTCTCCGGACTCCACCGTCGGCCCTCTTCATGTGTCTGATCCTCCGCGAAGCGCGGGCCCGTGGAGCTGCCGGAATGCAGGGGCATGTACCGCCACCTGCCCCCGTGCCGCAGAGGGCCCCACCGTCCCCGAAGTCGCAGACGGGTGATCGCCCGTGAACGGCGCGGGGGCGTGAGCTGGCGTCCGAGTGCCGTGGGGTGGACGTTCATCACGTCCGGCGGCGATGGGCACTCACCGATGCGCCCCCCCGTGCCCATACCGAGCACGCAACCAGGGAGATGGGGGAGGTGCCGGCATGGCCACATACCGACTCATCCGCAAGATCGCGGCAGGCGGAATGGCGGAGGTGTTCCTGGCCAAGGTGGTCGGGGCCGAGGGCTTCGAGAAGCCGGTCGCGGTCAAGCGTGTGCTGCCGTCGATGGCGCAGGATCGGGAGTTCATCGAGCTGTTCCTGCGGGAGGCGAAGCTGACGGTGTGCCTGCAGCACGCCAACGTGGTGCAGGTGTTCGACCTGGGCTCCATCAGCGGCCAGTACTACATGGTGATGGAGTTCGTGGACGGGGAGAACCTCCGGGCCGTGCAGCGCGGCGCGGCGTCCCACCAGGTGCCGCTGGGGATGCGCGAGGTGTGCTTCATCGTCCAGCAGGTGACGGAGGGCCTGGCGTACGCGCACGGGCGCTCGGATGCCGCGGGCCGGCCGCTCAACATCATCCACCGCGACGTCAACCCGTCCAACGTGATGGTGGCCAGCAGCGGCGAGGTGAAGCTGGCGGACTTCGGCATCGCCAAGGCGGCCAACGCCCAGAATGGCACCCAGGTGGGCGTGGTGAAGGGCAAGGCGGGCTACCTCGCGCCCGAGCAGGTGAAGGGCCTGGAGGTGGACCAGCGCGCGGACCTCTTCCTCATCGGCCTGATGCTGTACGAACTGCTCGCGGGCAAGCAGCTCTTCGGGGGCGCGGACTACTTCGCCACGCTGCGCAACATCGCCCAGTTCGACGTGAAGAGCCTCGCGCCAGTGCCGGGTGTGCCTCCGGCGCTCTGGAGCATCGTCACCCGGGCGCTGGCGGAGAACCCCACGGCGCGCTTCCAGCGGGCGCGCGACATCTCGGACGCGCTGCAGAACTTCCTCTTCGACCACCGGCTGCGCGTGGGCCCGCAGGACGTGGCGGCCCTCTTCGGGCGCTGCTTCCCCGAGCGCCGCTCGCCGCTGGAGGGCTCCACCGAGGTGCGGGGCGAGGAGATCCGCCTCGGCTCGGACGCGGGGCTGCAGCGCCCGCAGACGCTCACCTCGGTGCGCTCGCGCCCGCCCTTCCCGGGGGGACCGCGTCCGGGCACGCCCTCGACGCCCATGCGCGCCCTGACGGACCCGGGCCGGGCGCCTCCGCCTCCGCCGCCGGGCACGTCCCTGACCATGCAGGTGCCGCCGCCGCTGCCGCTCGCGGCGCGCGCGATGACGCAGCCGGGCGTGGGGGCCTCCCCCCTCACGACGGTGTCTCCGCCTCCGGCGCGCGCGGCGTCCGGGGGGGCCTCCTCCCTGGCCATGCCGGTGCCCACGCGCGTGATGCGCGCGGCGCGCCGCAAGCTGGGCGAGATGCTGGTGGCCGCCGGCAAGCTGACGGAGACGCAGCTCAAGGGCGCGCTGGAGCGGCAGAAGCGCACCGGCGGGCGCATTGGCGAGCTGCTCGTCGCCGAGGGCCTCATCACCGAGGAGGACGTGGTCCGGATGCTGAGTGAGCAGGGCGGCATCCCCTTCGTCTCGGACAAGGTGCTGCGCACGATGCCGGTGCCCAAGGCGCTGCTGGCGTTGCTGCCACTGGAGAAGGCCGAGCGGCTCGAGTCGGTGCTGGTGGCCCAGCAGGGCAAGGAGCTGGTGTGCGCCATGCGCGAGCCGCGCGACCTGGCCCGGCTGGACGAGCTGAAGTTCGTCACCGGCAGCCCCGTGCGCGGCATCTACGCCACCGAGGGCGCCATCCGCCGCGCCATCGGCCGCTTCTACCGGGGAGATGACCCGGACCAGATGGATGACTGGTCCAACTCCATGCCGCTGGCGGGCTCGGAGGCGGAGGCAGGCGTCACCCCCTTCGCCGACAAGCACACCCGCACGCGCGAGCGCCTGCTGGACGAGTCCGCCTTCGAGGAGGTGAAGGCCGTCCCCGCGCCGCCGCCCGCGCCTCCGCCGCCCGTGGCGGAGCCGGCCCCCGCGCCGCCTCCTCCGACGCTCGCGCCCGCCTCGCTGGCGCGCACCATGCTGGTGGTGACGGACGACGTGGAGCTGCGGGACGCGGCGGTGCGGCTCCTCACGCGCCAGGGCGTGGCGGCCTCGGGCAGCGGCGCCGCGGACGTGGAGAAGGCCGTGGCCCTCGGTGGCACCGAGGTGGCGCTGGTGGCCGCGGACACCGTCCCGGACGCACCGGCCCTGGTGGCCCGGTTGATGCGGGTGGCGCCCACCATGGAGGTGCGCGTGCTGCCCTCGCTGGCCGAGGCGCTCGGTGGCGAGGCCGGTCCGTTGAGCCGCGCGGCGCGGTTGCACGCGCGGGTGGTGGACGCGGCGCTCGCCGAGCTGGGGGGAGTGGGCGTGCAGGGTGCCTCGCTCGCCAAGCTGGCCCGGCGCGTGGCGCGCCGGTTGGGCGCGGGACGCACCGAGGCCGAGCGGGCCTCGGCGGTGGCCTACGCGGTGGCGCTCGCGGCCTTCCAGGAGTCGGAGGATCGCTTCATCCGGCCCTCGTGCGAGGCAATGCGCGCCATCCTCGGCCGGGACGCGGGCGAGCTGGCCGACCTCATCAGCGCCTGCACCCGGGAGGCTCCGCCGCTGTCCGCCAAGAGCAGCCGGGACGCGCTGGCCCTGGCCGCGGCGGTGGCGCTGCTCGAGGTGGCGGGGACGGCTTCTCCCGCGGCCTCCACCGCGTCGCAGTCGCTCGTCAAGCTGCGGGCCGAGGGCAAGCTGCCCGCGCCCGCCCTGGAAGCTCTCTCCGCGGAGGTGATGGAGCTGGTGCTGGGCGACAGTGTCTCGCACACGGTGGTGCTCGCCGAGCCCAACGCGGCGCGGGCCTCGGCCCTCCAGGCGCGCTTCCTCGCGGACGGGGTGCGGGTGGTGCTCGCCGACTCCGCCGCTCGCGTGCGCGTGCTGCTCTCGCAGGGCAGCCAGGCGCTGGTGGTGGCCTCGCGGTTGCCGGACGGAGACGGCGCCGGGCTCACGCGCTCGCTGCGCTCCGCGGCGGACACCGCCTCGCTGCCCATCTTCGTGCTGGCGCCTCCGGAGGACCCCGGGCTGGTGGAGGCCGGGCTGGATGCCGGCGCGGATGACGTCCTCACCTACCCGGTCAATCCCGACGTGCTGGTGGCCAAGCTGCGCCGCGCCCTTCAGCCTCGCCGGGTCGCGGTGACCCCAGCGGTGGTCATGATGACCCCAGCCTCCGCGAGTGCGTGACGTTTGTTGTCTGACGTTCGGACGGAAGTCTGGATTCTGGATAATTCCTATCGCGGTGACAGCCGCGATGGCGAGTCTGGATGATTCCTTTCAGCGTGCGGGGAGAGTCAGGAAATCTCCTGGCTCTCCTCGAGGCGCTGGCTCCACGCTTCCCTCGGTACTCTCTCGCTATCCGCAACTCGGTTGCTCGGCTCGTGTGAGCTGATGCGGTGGTGCGACCACCGCTCATAGACAGCCACACGCGATGAGCTTTATGTATTGAGCAAACGAGTCGCCGCGGGGGATGGCACGCCGTTCTGCTTGGAACGGAGGGCCACCCCCGCGTCCTTTTTGAGGAGGAGATATGCGGGAGAAGGGTCTCGCTGGAACGCTCATCACCTCGGGGCGTGAGCGGCTGACGGCGCTCGCACGGACGTTGGGCTTCGACGCGCCCGCCACGCAGGCGATGCAGGAGGTCTTCCTCACCCTCGCCTCGAGTTGGCGAGAGGTGCCAGCCGGTGGGGCTCCCCCCTGGCCCTCGGACGTGTGTGACGACCACTCGCCCTTCGAGCTGTCCATCGCGCTCGACGCCGAGGGACCCCAGCTTCGCGTGCTGGTGGAGCCGATGGATGCGTCGCCCTCGCTCTCCTCCAACCGGGCCGCGAGCCTGCGCCTGCACGAGGAGCTCGCGCGCCACCACGGCGTCAACGTCGAGCGGCTGCGCGCGCTCGAGTCGCTGCTGATGCCGGAGGATGCCCAGGGCCGCTTCGTCGCGTGGCACTCGGCGGCCTTCAGCCCGGGGCAGCCGGTGGACTTCAAGGTGTACTTCAACCTGCTGGCCCACGGCCCGGGTCGCGCGGCCCGGCTCACCCAGGAGGCGCTGGATCGGATTGGTTTCCACGAGGCCTGGGCCACGGTGGCCGAGGTGCTGAGCCGCCGCGAGGAGGGCCTGGACGCGGTCGTCTACTTCGCGCTCGACCTGTCCTCGCGCGCCGACGCACGGGCGAAGCTCTACTTGCGCCACTACCAGCCGACCGCCGCTTTCCTCGAGGAGGTGTGCGCGGTGGCGCGCCACCACCAGCCGGGCGTCGTCTCCGCGTTCTGCCGCCAGATGGCGGGCGGTGGCGAGGGACCCTATGGCGGCAAGGGGCCGGTGACGTGCTTGAGCTTCACGGACCCGTCGGATGCGCGGCCCAAGGCGGTGACGGCCTACTTCCCCGTGGCGCACCACGCGCGCGACGACCAGGAGATCCGCCAGCGGCTCGTCGACTACCTGAAGGAGCAGGGGCTCGCCACGGCCCCGTACCTGGGGGCGCTCGAGGCCTGTGCTCGCCGTCCGCTGGAGGCCGGCGCGGGCATCCACACCTATGCCGCCGTGCGGTGGCAGGGAAAGCCCCGTGTCACCGTGTACTTCTCGCCGGAGACCTACGGGATGATGCAACAGCGGAGCGCGGGACCGATGAAGGAGACCCGGCCCGCGACGGGGATTGTCGACCACTTCGAGGCGCACTCCCTCGCGGACCATCCGTTCTTCGCGCGGATGCGCCGCGAGCCGGTGCGGCTGGACGTCCTGGCGCGCGTGCTGGCCAACTTCCGCGTGGGTATCACCCGGGAGTTCCCGCGCCGGCTGGCGTGGCTCACCGCGCGCGTCGGGGACGAGTGCATCCGGAGCGTGCTGGCCAAGCAGCTCAACGATGAGCTGGGGGATGGGGACTTCACGCGTGCCCACCGGGGTCTCTTCGAGCGCATGTTCGAGGTGCTCGCGCCCTGGGCTCCGCCGGAAACGGAGGAGGTGCTCGCGCCGGGCTTCGCGCTCGGCGAGGAGCTGGAGCGCTGCTACGTGACGGCCGAGCCGTACGAGGGCGTGGGCGCGAGCCTCGTGGTCGAGGTCTACGGCAAGCAGGTGGACACGGTCATCGCGGACCAGTTCCGCCGCCAGACGCAGATTCCCCCCTCGGCGCTGGAGTGGCTGCACCTGCACGAGAACCTGGAGGTGGAGCACGCCGACGAGTCGATGGACATCGCCCGCCTCATCCCCTCCGGCGCGGGCAGCGAGGCGGCGTGGCGCGGGGCGAAGGCCGTGGCCACCGCATCTCGCGCCTTCTTCGACGCGCTCTACCGCCAGTGCTACCCATGAGCGCCCTCGACTTCGGCGCGCTGCGCGCCCGCTTCCCCATCTTCTCCGAGCGCACCTACTTCGCCACGCAGTGCCTCGGCCCCATGCCCGCCGAGGCGTACGCGGACCTCTTCGAGTACGCCCGGACGCTGGGGCTGCGCAGCCGCTCCATCCCGCTGTGGCTCGAGCGCATGGCCGAGCTCATCGGCCTGCTGGAGCAGTTGCTCGGCGCGGAGGCGGGCTCGGTGGCGCTCCGGGAGAGTGCCACCGCGGCACAGGCGGCCATCGCCTCCGCGGTGACGCCCCGGCCGGAGCGCCACCGCATCCTCTTCAGCGCCCTCGACTTCCACTCCTCGCGCTACCTGTGGTCCGCGCAGGTGCGGCGCGGCTTCTCCGTCGAGGAAGTGCGGCCCGAGGACGGGGTGGCGCTGCGGCCCGAGGACGTGCTCCGGCACCTGGACGAGCGGGTGGCCCTCGTGGCGCTGTCGTTGGTGTCTCCACGCACCGGGGCGCTGTTGGACGTCGTGCCGGTGGTGAAGGCGGCGCATGACGCGGGGGCCCTCGTGGTCCTCGATGCGTACCAGGCCGTGGGGGTGGTGCCCGTGGACGTGCGGCGGCTCGGCGCGGACGTCGTGGTGGGCGGCACCCACAAGTGGTTGGGCGGCGGCGGCACCGGGCTCGCCTTCCTGTACGTGCGGCCCTCGCTGGCCGAGCGGCTGCTGCCCGCCTACCCGGGGTGGATCGGCCACCGGGAGATGGTCGGGTTCGCGGAGCGTTATGAGCCCGCACCGGGTGGTGCGCGTTTCCAGCAGGGGACGCCCGCCCTCGAGCCCATCTACACGGCGCGCGCGGGGCTGCGCTTCGTGCTGGAGGCGGGAGTGGAGCGGCTGCGGGCGCGCAACGTGGCGCTCACCACCCGGATGCTGGCCCGGGCGCTCGACGCGGGGCTCTCGGTGAAGACGCCGCACGAGCCCGAGCGGCGCGGCGGGATGCTCTGCTTCGACCTGGAGGACGGGTCCTCGGTCGTCGAGCGCATGGCCGCGCTCGGCATCGACATCGACACCCGGCCGGGCGCGGGAGTCCGCGTCTCACCCCACCCCTGCAACACGGAGCAGGAGTGCGACCGCGTCATCGACGAGCTCGCGCGCCTGACACGGCGATGAGTGGGGCGACGCTCGACTTTCGAGGCGAGCCGGTGCCGTGTACGCCGGCCACCCTCCAACTGCTCGCCTGCGCGCCGTTGCTGGGCTCGGTGCTCGGCGCGGCGGTGGACCTGGGGCTCTTCGACCACCTGGCGGCCGGAGCGCTCGACGCCGAGGCGCTGGCCACCCGCGCGGGCATCTCCGTGGACGGGGCGCGGCGCCTCCTCACGGCCCTCGTGGCGCTCGGACTCGTCGAGCAGGAGGAGGGCCCGCGCTTCCGCAACGGCCCCCTGGCGGCCGCGGCGCTCACCTCCGGTGGAGAGGACTCGCTCGTGCCCTTCCTCCTCCACCAGCGCCGTCACGTCGACTCGCTCTTCGCGCACCTGGACGCGGGCGTGCGCACGGGCCGCCCACAATTCGAGCACTGGCCTTTCGTGGACCCCGCGCGCCGTGCCGGGGACCCGTACTCGGAGCTGGCCCGGCACCCGGACGAGTACGCGCTCCTCATGCGGGCCATGGACAGCGCCAGCCGTGGGGTAGGGCGCCTCATCGCCGAGCAGGTGGACTTCTCCGGGGTGCACCGGCTCGTGGACCTCGGGGGCGGCGGAGGACAGGTGGCCCTCGAGCTGGCGCGGGCGGTGCCGCACCTGTCCATCGAGCTCGTCGACACGCCCCCCGCGCGGGCCCATGCCGCCGGGCGCATCGCGCGTGCCGGGCTCTCCGAGCGCATCCGCTGCACGACGGCGGACCTGCGCGAGGACCTGAGCGGCTCCCTCGCACCGGCGGATGCGGTGCTGCTGTCGGGGGTGATTGGCGACTTCGTGGCCGAGGAGCGCGCCCGCGTCCTCGCGCGAGCGGTGCGCCTGCTGCGCCCCGGGGGCCTGCTGCTCGTGAGCGAGACGCTGTTCCACCCCGAGCGGCGGGGGCCCCTGCTGCCCGCGCTCCTGTCGCTCTTCATGCTGCTCAGCACCGGGGGCGACAACTTCACGCCGGACGAGCTGGAGGGGATGCTCCGCGCGGCGGGCCTGTCGGACATCCGCCTCTGCTTCAACGGCGCCCAGGGCCTGCGGGACCTCGCGGTGGCTCGCCGTCCAGGCTAGCCGGGTGGGGTGCTTCCCCGCCGTCCCCCGGGCGGGCGAGCACTCCGGGCCACAGCACCGTGGCCCACGGCCCGCGTTCAGCCCGCGCGGCTTCTGGGTTTACTCGGAGTCAAGGGAGGCACGTCGGGTGCAAGACCCATCCGCCGACGAGGGGAATGTTCCCCCCGCTCGACTGTCGACGGAGACCCGGCCCACTGCTATGCACACCCACACCATGGATGTCCGTCCCTCTCCGCGCCGCGCGCTGCTGCTGGCGCTGACGCTGTTGATGTCCGCCTGCAAGACGCCCTCCGCCACGGGCGGGGGCACCTCGACCGGCAACTCGACCGGCACGTCTTCCAGCACCGGAAACACCCAAGACGTCCCCCAGGGCGACCCCTTCCCGAAGAAGCCCTCCGTGGAGGCCCGGAAGGATGCGCGAGCCGATGAGGCGCTCGCCCAGGCCGTCCAGCAGGCCGAGACACTGCCGCGCAAGCAGGCCGCCGAGTCCTTCCTGGCCGTGCGCAAGGCCTACCCGGAGACGACGGCGGGCCAGGAGGCCCTCTACCGCGCTGGCGTGGTCTTCTACGACTCGCAGGACTACGTCAACGCGCGCAAGACCTTCAACGAGCTGCTCTTCGAGAACCCGCTCCACCCGCAGGCTCCGGACGCCAAGCGCCGGCTGGGCCGCGCCGCGCTGGAGGTGGGGGCCTACCGCGACGCGTACCAGACGCTCTACAGCCTCGCCGAGCGCGCCGAGGGCCCCGAGCGCCTCCAGCTCCTCGAGGACGCCGCGAAGGCCGCCGAGAAGGCGGGCCTCTTCGGGCAGGCGCTGCAGATCTCCGTGGACCTCGCCGGCAACGCGCAGACGCCCGAGGCGCGGCAGGCCGCGGTGGCCCGGGTGCAGCAGCTCGTGGAGGGCCGCGCGGGCTTCACGGACGTGGCGAAGGTGATGGACGAGCTGTCCCCGGCCAACCCCGCCTGGCCGGTGCTGACCTTCAAGCTGGCGCGCATCTACTACCACCTGCGTGACTGGACGCGCCTGGAGGAGACGCTCAACCGTTTCCTGGCCGAGGCTCCCTCGCACCCCTTCGCCGGCCAGGCGCGCGAGCTGCTCGCGCGCGCCACCCGGCGCGTGGAGGTGCGCCCCAAGACGGTGGGCATCCTGCTGCCCATGTCCGGCAAGTACAAGGCCGTGGGCGAGGCGGTGCTGCGCGGCGTGAAGCTGGGCCTCGCGGGCAGCGACGTGGAGCTCGTCGTCAAGGACACCCAGGGCGACGTGAACATCACCGGCCAGGCCATGGAGCAGCTCGCCTTCGACGAGGGCGCCATGGTGGTGCTGGGCCCCATCGTCTCGGACGACTCGCGCCGCGCCGCGCTGGTGGCCGAGGAGCTCCAGGTGCCGCTCATCACCCTCACGCGCCTGGAGGGCATCACCGACATCGGGCCCTACGTCTTCCGCAACATGCTCACCAACGAGGCCCAGGCTCGCGCCATCGCGGATTACGCGATGAAGCAGAAGGGCTTCAAGAGCTTCGCGATGCTCTACCCCAACCTCCCGTACGGGGTGGAGCTGGCCAACGACTTCTGGGACCACGTGACGGCGAACGGTGGACAGGTGCGCGGCGCCGAGGCGTACGCGCATGACCAGACCACCTTCACCAACGAGGCCAAGAAGCTGGTGGGCCGCTACTACCTGGAGGATCGGCTCGACTACATCGAGAGCGTGCGCGAGGTGCAGCAGCAGACCAGCGGCATGGATGCGTTCCGCAAGCGCAAGGCCATGGAGAAGGCCAAGGGCAACGTGGAGCCCATCATCGACTTCGACGCCATCTTCCTCCCGGACGAGTGGAAGCGGGTGAGCCTGGTGGCTCCGGCGCTGGCGGTGGAGGACATCGTCACCAACGCGTGCGATGCGCGCGACGTGGAGCGCATCCGCAAGACGACGGGCAAGAAGGACCTCAAGACGGTGATGCTGCTGGGCACCAACGCCTGGAGCAGCGCCAAGGGCGCCAGCGGCCTGCCCGAGCTCCTCGAGCGCGGCGGCAAGTTCGTCACCTGCTCGGTGTACGTGGACGGCTTCTTCGTGGACTCGCAGCGCCCGGCCACGCAGCGCTTCGTGAAGGCCTACCGGCAGGCGAACCCCGGCGACCCGGGGCTGCTGGAGGCCTACGGGTATGACTCGGCGCGCATGGTGCGGCAGATCATGGACTCGAAGCAGGCGCCGAGGAGCCGCGGGGAGTTCCGCGAGGCCCTGGTCAACCTGAAGGACTTCGACGGCGCCACCGGCAAGACGTCCTTCGACGAGAAGCGCGAGGCGCGCAAGCCCCTGTTCATCCTCTCCGTGGACAACAAGGGCATCACCGAGGTGCCGCCGGAGAAGACAGCGGCGCTGGGGGGCTCATGAGCCCGTCCGCGCCGCGCGCGCTGGCCATGGTGGGACTGCTGGCGCTGGCGGGGTGTCAGCACGCGCCAGGAGTGGCTCCGGACATCTCCGCGCGCCTGGAGTCCACGCCCGGCGCGTACCTCGCGGGCGAGGTGAAGGGGCTCGAGGACGCCGACGTCCTGGAGCGCAAGGACTTCGTGTGGACGCTGGCCTTCGCGCAGGACGGCTCGCGCGTGGCCTATTCGCACCTGGGCGCCCGCGAGTACCAGCTCGCCCTCTGGACGCTGGGCCCCCCGCCGGCGCGCGTGGTGGACCAGTCCGTCAACCCCGCCGAGTTCGACCTGGAGGCCCTGGCTTTCTCGCCCGACGGCAAGCTGCTGGCGAGCGCGGGCTGGGACGGCATGGTGCGCCTGTATGACGCGGCCACCGGCGCGCGGACGGCGAGCCTGCGCACCGACGAGCCCCTCACCGCGGTGGCCTTCCACCCGACGGGCGGCTCCCTCGTGGTGGGCAGTGCCCGGGGGCTCCTCACCGTGCTGCGCGTGTCGGACCTGGGCTTCTCCTTCGAGGCGCGGCCCCACGCGGACCGGGTGAGCGCGCTCGCCTTCGCTCAGGACGGGACGTTGTACTCGGGAGGCTGGGACAAGCGCATCCAGGTCTTCGACTCGCGCGAGGAGGTGCTGAGGCGCGAGCAGACGCGGCTGCGCTTCGAGCGGCGCGGGGGCTTCGCCGTGGTGGGAGGCACCGTCAACGGCAAGTCGGCGGTGACCTTCGCGTTGGATGCGCGCACGCCCGCCATCGTGCTCGGCACGCAGGCGGCGGCGGCGGCCGGCATCGACACGGCCTTCCTGCAGGAGACGGTGTCCCTGCCTACGCCGCTCGGCGCCAACCTGGCGCGTGTGGCCCGCGGTCAGCGCCTGCGCCTCAAGGGCATGGAGCTGGAGGGCGTGGACGTGGCGGTGTGCGACGCGTGCCTGCCCCAGGATGTGGCGGGGGTGCTCGGCGCGCCCTTCTCCGAGCGTGTCGACGTGGCCTTCGACGAGAGCACGAGCGAGGCCGTCCTCACCCTGAAGGCGCCCGCGCCGGTGGGGCCGGAGGCGCGGCGGGGGCTGGTGCTCGCGCCTCGCACCACCTTCACCTTCGAGGCCCACGTCAACGATGTCACGCTGGATGCGGCCGGGCGGCGCCTGGGCGTGGCCTTCTCCGAGTCCAGGGCCGAGCGCACCCGCGCCATCTACGAGCGCGAGAAGAAGGGCCTCGCCGAGCCGCCCTCCGCGCACAACTTCGCGGCGCTGGTGGACGCCGCCACCGGTCAGGTGCTGCGCAAGTGGACGGCGCACCGGGGCGTGGTGGCCACCGCGGGCATCTCCCCGGACGGCCGGGCGCTGGCCAGCGGCGGCTGGGACAAGCGGCTCTACCTGTGGCGCGAGGGTCAGGAGACTCCCGTGGCCGAGCGGAAGTTCGGCTGGTCCGTGCGGCGGGTGCGCTTCAGCCCGGAGGGCCGGCGGGTGGGCGTGGCCGCGTGGACGCCGCAGAAGGCCACCGGCAACCAGGAGAGTGACCCGGCCGCGGCGCTCTTCACCGTGCGCTACGCCGCCCCCACCGTGGAGCGGCGCTAGTAGTTGAGGTGGATGGCCTCGCGGGGCACCCCGCGGGTGCGCAGCGCGTCGATGACGCCCTGCACCATCCCCGACTGGCCGCAGACGAAGACGAGGGCGCCCTCCACGGCCTCCTCGCCCAGGCACTCCTGCACGTAGCCGGTGAGGCCCTGCCAGCCGCTCGCGCCCCGCTGGCTCACCGTGCGCACCACGCGGATGTTCGCCGCCTCCCAGTGGTGCAGCTCGTCCTCGTAGGCGAAGGCCTGGGGCGTGCGCGCCCCGAAGTACAGCGTCACCTTCCCGTAGGCGCCGCGCTCGGCGCGGATGCTCTCGATGACGGAGCGGATGGGCGAGATGCCCGAGCCGGTGGCGAAGAGCAGCAGGTCCTTTCCCCGTCCCAGGGACAGGGGGAAGCCGCGGCCCTCGGGGTGCTTGCTGTACACCTGGGCCCCGGGCTGGAGCCGCATGAGGGTGTCCGCCAGCGGGCTGCCCCCCTTGAGGAGGAACTCCCACCGGGTGGCGAAGGGCTCCGGGGCCGAGGCGATGGCGA
>NZ_DASVSO010000603.1:0-10027 GCF_036388035.1 Archangium sp. | reverse complement strand
CGGGCCGGGCCTGCCGGTGTTCTGGGTCATCGACCTCGGGCCGGCCACGCTGACGCTGGCCCTCACCGGGTGGACGGAGAGCGGCTGGTCCAGCGCGGCGGCCTTCGATGCGCTCATGCCGCGCGCGGTGCCGGACGGGCTCGCGGAGAAGCTGCGCACCCGGCTGCGCAAGGAGGGCCCCCAGACGTTCGAGGCGCTCGCCTCGGGCACGGAGGCGCCGAAGGACGCGGTGCGCGGGGCGTTGCAGCTCGAGTGCCTGCGCGGGCGCGTCCTCTATGACATCGCCAGGGGGACGTACCGGCCGCGCGAGCTGCTCTCCACCCCGGTGGACGAGGCCGTCATCCGCTACGGCAACGAGCGCGAGGAGCGGGCGCACCGGCTGCTGGGCGACGGAGGCCCGGGAGCGGGCGAGGTGAAGCTCACCAAGGTGCACGACGTGGTGGGCGTGGGCACACGGCTGAGCGGCGAGGTGGTGGACCGCGAGGCGGTGCGCAGCTTCTTCCCCGGCTTCCTCCTGGACTTGGAGGGCCGGGTGCGCGAGGCCAACTGCGGCTGCTCGCACTATCGGCGCTCGGGGCTGCGCGAGGGCCCGTGCGAGCACATGATTGCGTTGCGGCTCGCGTACGCCCGGCAGCGAGTACAGGAGGAGGCGCTGCGGCAGACGCCGAAGGGCCGGGCGCTCATCCGCGCGGAGACGCGCTCGTACGTGCGGCGCGACGAGTCCGGCCAGGAGCAGGTGTACCGGGTGTCGCTGGACGGCAAGCTGGTGTCCGTCGAGTGGGGCCCGCGCCTGGGCGAGCAGCGCCACCAGCGGCTGTGGTTCGACACGGACGCCGAGGCGCGCACGGCCTACTTCACGCGCCTGGAGTCCCTGGCCGCCGAGGGCTTCATCGACTCGGTAGGCGGAGCGGTGTAGCCGGACACGAACGCCGCTCTTAGACCATGCGCCCGACGAAGAGTCTCCGTGCACCGGCTCTCGCGAGGCACCGTGAGCCGCTCGCGGAGAACGCGAGCGGCTCGAGGCCCTCCGCGTCAAAGAGGGGGCGCCGCTGCTTCGTGCGCAGATCGAGCACGGCCAGCGCCGCCCCGTCGTCCGTGCGCCCACTGGCGGGCGCGCTCGCATCGACGACCACGACGGCATGCGGCCCGGCCCAGAGCATCGGCATGTCATACGTCGAGTAGAGATCATCGACCGTGAGCGGGACCCGAATCGCCTCGCGCACCCACTGCTGGAAGTCCCCCGGGGTCTCCTCCCGCTTGCCACGGTCGAGCGTCACGATGACCGGCGCTCCGGCGCGCTCGGCCCGGACACCGAGCACGTCACCCGCGAAGCACAGGTTCGTGAACCCGAACGTCAGGCTCGCGTCGCTACGGAGCACCTCGTGCACCTCGCCCGTGTTGGTGTCGATGACAACGATGACCGCGGCATCGTCCTGCCCGTATCCCTGGGAGCGCTCGTTGACGAAACCCGGCGTGACGAGCGCGAGGGCGACCCGCCCCGGCGTGCCAGCGATGGCCGTGCAGAGCCCCGGCAGCTCGAAGAGTTCCCTGCCTTCGAGCGCCATGGCCGACTTGCCTCGCCGCCACCATGACGTGACGAGGCGCTCGCCCGCGAATGCGCCGACGGCCTGCGGCGTCGGCTCCGTGACGACGCGCTCGAAGCCGCGGTATGCAGCGTCGGCGTTCGCATGTGTACCGACGAGCGCACGCGCGAGGACGCCGACGACGCGTCGCCGCTGGTGCGGGCTGCGCTCCTCAAGCTCGGCGGTGCCGACGCCTCGCGCGACGTGGAGGAGGAACTCGGTGCCTTCAGTGGACCCGATGGACAGCACCTCAGTCTCGACGCCGACGCGCCGCACGCACTCACTCGGCGCCGCGCGCACGCAGAACGAAGAGCGCGGCACACCGGGCTCGAGCGTGACCGGCACCTCGAGCCATGTCGCCACCTTGCGGACGAACGCGGCCCCCACCTCCGCATTGGCGGCGTCGAGGGTGCTGTCGTCCACCCACACTCCACCGTCGAGCACGTACCGCGTGCCGAGCGGGTGCTCCTCCACCGCGAGCGTCACGCGGAGCGGCGGCATCTTGTCGAGCGCGGGACGCACGAACGACGACACGCGCGCGAACGGCACCTCGCTGCCCTCGACGAGCGCAAACGAGACGTCGGCCCATCGTCGGCCGGCGAGCTGGTCGAGCAGCTCGTCGAAGCCGTCAACGAGGGAGCACTCGAACGCCGCGTGTACAGAGCGCGGCACGTCGAGGTACTCGATTCTGGGCTTGAGGTGCTCCTCGTCGATTTCGACACCGTGGAAGATCGGGCCGTCCATCGTGTATCCCGACAGCACGACCTCGCCCGTCGATGAGGCCTGCACCATCACCATCGCAATGCCGTCCTGGAGAGACACGTGCAGGGCATCGCACCGAAGAGCGCGCGCGATCATGCCGAGCCGGTGCTCGCCCGATGGCCCCGGTTCCGCGAGCAGGTCGAACGGCGCGGTCCGGACGACAGACCAGCCGCCTCGGCCAGCCCCGAGCGCAAGGGCCCACCGGTCGGAGGTCGCGCCAGTCCCGTATTGCATCCTGTCCCATGTCTCGCGCTTGCGCCGCACATAGGGCGCCGCCACGAGGCCTTCCTCTGTGCAGAGGTCGCGGATGGCGCGCTCGAGCGCATTGAGGTCGTCGGTCCGGAAGAACGTTGCCTGCCCCCATTCGCCCATGGGGGCCTTCTATACCCTCCTCCCGCTGCGGCCTTGGGATGAATGACGCCGTTCATCGACTCGGCCAGGTAATGTGGCTGTTGCACGCGGCACCTGCCAGCATGGAGCCATGAGGTTGCCGACCCCCGCCGCACTCCTGGCCGCCGTGCTGTTGCTGACCTCTGGTGCCCTCGCCGCCGAGGCGGACGAGTTCCAGATGCTCCTGCGGCACTCCGGCCTGCCGCAATCCGTCTACCTGCCTCCAGGCCAGGCCCTCACCCCGGAGAAGGCCCAGGCGCTCTGGCGGGAGCTCGTGGGCGCCCCCGCTACCTTGCGCACCTTCGCGCCCCGCACCACCCTGGCGCGCCTGCTACGTGAGGCCTCCGCTACCGGCCATCCCCTGACCTACGCCGAATTGCTCGCCCGCACCGGGCGCTTCCGCCGGTTGGTGGTGGCCCGGCCGGATGGCTACTGCGCCGTGGCGCTCACCGGCACCCCCATCTCCTGGCTGGGACAGCCCACCCTCTGGCAGGGTGAGCTGTACGTACAGCGCATGCGCGTGGGCGCCTTCCACTTCGACGGGGGTGGCGTCTACTTCACCGTGGACGAGGCCCTGCGCAAGCAGGAGTCCCCGCCAGTGGGCGAACGTGCCCTGGGACGCAACCCCGCTACCGCCGCGCTGCTGGGGGCGGAGGACGCACTGGAGGAGATGGCGCGGGGATTGGCGACCCTGCTCACCGAGCCGACGCGCACCCTGGCGGGTTTGTCCCAGCTACCCTCGGCAGTAGCGGGTCTCATCTCCAGCTCTCCCGAGTACTTTGCCCGCTACAGGGCAATGAACCTGGAGGACCAGATTCGCGAGGCGGCGCGGCTGGCCACGCACATTCTGACGCTCCAGGGCGGTGCGGCCACGGTGGGACCTCGGATGGCCTCGGCCTCGCGACTTCCGGTGCTCACCGTGTCGGCCCAGGGCGCACTGGTCGTGCGCGAACTGGCGGTGCCGGCCGGAGCCATGACCGCGGCCGTAGGGGCTGGTACCGCATCGGTCTCCATTGTCTTCATGGCACAGGGCAATGGGCTCGGCGGCGGCAACAGCTCCTGGCCTCCGGCACTCGCAGGACCCGGCCAATGGACGCAGAAGACGGAGCGCATGTCCGGAGAGGCCCAGCGTTACCAGAGTCAGGTGACGGGCGCTCCGGAGGGATGGGTCTACCGCGTCCGCACCGGGCCAGGACCCAAGGACTTCGTGGACTTCGACGGCTTCAAGAACGGCGTACTCCTGGAGGTCAAGGGACCCGGCTACCGGCAACTGCTCGAGAAGATGCAGGAAAAGAGCTGGTTCGAAGGCATCGATGACATGGTCGCCCAAGCCAGTAGACAGCTTCAAGCGGCCAAAGGCACTCCCATTCAATGGCATTTCGCGGAGCAGGACGTGGCTGAACGGATCCGAAAGGTATTCTCTCTGAGAGAGCTCGATGCCATCGAGGTCATCTAAACGCCCATGCAACCGTGAGGTCACCCGCTCATGAATGAGACGTACTACGTCGGTGCCTACTGGCTGGCACGAGGAGAGAGCGCCGAACTCTGTGCTCGGCGTGCAGAGTCCTTCTTCCACCTTCTGGCCTCTTGCGACCCGAGCCTTTCCCACTGGTACGAGAAGGGCTGGACCCAGGAGGAGGCACTGAAGCACCGTTTCTCGCCCACGAAGGATGAATTCCTGGGGAAGTTCGCTCCGCAAAAGGAAGGACGTTCCGAGGATGACTTCCACCTGGGCCTCTGGAACGGAGAAGCCAATGGAGCCGCGAGCAATATCTCCCTTCACTGCGGTTGTGCCTCCGCCTGGGTCTCCAACTTCTGTGTGCTCAATCCACCGGAGGAAGGCCCCGTCGCCGAACGCATCCTGCAAGCACCAGTTCTCGCACGGGCGCTGCGCTCCATGGCCGTGGCCTGGGAGCCCGAGTGGGCAGTGGCCACCTCCGACATGCACCGAAGTGAGGTCCTCAAGAAAACCAAGGCTGGCACCTTCGTCGGCTGGCTCATGTACTTCTCCCACCGCCGAGGCCCGCTGCCCCCTCTGACTCCTCCCGTCCAGGTCGAGCCCGTCGAGGACAAGGGCACGCTCGTCATCCTCACCCCCGAGCGCTTCACCGCCACCAACCCCGCGCACGTGGAGCTGGCCCGCGACGTGTCCGAGCGCCTCGCCCAGGCCGGGCTGCTCGCGCCGCTGCGCCCCTGGAATGGATGACGCCCTTCATCGACTCAGCCGGCGGGATGGTGTAGAAATCCCGAAGATTGTCCGGCCGCGAGACACACGGCCGGGAGGGGCGGACGCGACGAAGCACGGCAGACGCGCCAGGTAGCGCGAGCGGTCGAGAGAGGTCCGGAAAAGCATCAGCCTCAGCGCCTCGAGCGCGGGAGCGGCGCTGCGCCGCTCTGGAAGCAATGCTGGACACTCTCCGCAAGGTAGCCTGTTCTTGGCTCTCTCCTGGTACGGGGGCTCCGGCCGCCCGGGGAGCTGAGCCAACGACGCAACCGCCGTTTCCCCAGGCGGCCGGAGCCCCCGTACCAGGGAGAGCCGGTGAGGCTACCGTGCCCCAGGTGAGCAGGTGGTGTTGTTCCAGGCCTCCCTCGACCGCTCGCGCCGTGCTGCCCCGCCCCGGATGAAGCCCGCTCGCCATTCCGAGGTGCCTCGATGACCGCGAAGCTCGAGACGTTCGTCCCCGCCGCGGCGCCCGTGGTGGTGTCCTCTCCGCCGCCCGCCGCCGTGGACGCGGGGGTCAACCGCATGGCCCAGCGCGAGGTGAGCCAGCGCGAGGAGCAGGCGCGGCTGGCCCGCTGGAAGGCGATTGAGGAGGCCGGTGGCCAGGCGGCGTGGGTCGACGCCGAGCTGAAGGCCAAGGGGCTCGCGCCCGAGCACGAGGATCCGAGCGAGCTGTCCGAGAAGGAGAAGACGGCCTGGAAGGAGAAGAAGAAGGCCGAGGCCGCCGAGCGCCGCGGGCTCGAGCGCCTGGCGTGGGAGGCGTGGCGCGCCACGCACATCAACCACCTGGGTGCGGGGGTGCACTGGGACGAGGCGGCGGGCCCGGACGCGTTCGACCTGAAGGACCGCGAGGAGCGGGCGAAGGCGAACGGGCTGCCGGAGCTGGGCTCGGCGCAGTCGCTGTCGAAGGCGCTGGGGCTGAGCGTGGCGAGGCTGCGCTGGTTCGCCTACCACCGGGAGGTGGACACGGGGACGCACTACATCAGCTGGGAGATTCCCAAGCGGGATGGAGGCAAGCGGACCATCACCTCGCCGAAGAAGGAGCTGAAGGCGGCGCAGCGCTGGGTGCTGGCGAACGTGGTGGAGCGGCTGCCGGTGCACGGGGCGGCGCACGGCTTCGTGGCGGGGCGGTCCATCGTCACCAACGCGCTGGCGCACAAGGGCGCGGACGTGGTGGTGAAGATGGACATCAAGGATTTCTTCCCCTCGGTGACGTGGCCGCGGGTGAAGGGCGTGTTGCGCAAGGGCGGGCTGCCGGAGAACACGGCGACGCTGCTGGCGCTGATGGCCACGGAGGCGCCGCGCGAGGTGGTGCAGTTCCGAGGCAAGACGCTGTACGTGGCGAAGGGCCCGCGCGCGCTGCCGCAGGGGGCGCCGACGTCGCCGGGCATCACCAACGCGCTGTGCCTGCGCCTGGACAAGCGGCTGTCGGCGCTGTCGAGGCGGCTGGGCTTCACCTACACGCGCTACGCGGATGACCTGACGTTCTCCTGGCGCAAGAGCAAGACGAAGCCGGAGGCACCGGTGGCGGTGCTGATCGCCCGGGTGGAGCGGGTGCTGGAGGCCGAGGGCTTCCGGGTGCATCCGGACAAGACGCGGGTGATGAAGCCGGGCAACCGGCAGGTGGTGACGGGGCTGGTGGTGAACGAGGCCGCGAAGGGGCAGCCCGGGGCGCGAGTGCCGCGCGAGGTGGTGCGCCAGCTGCGAGCGGCGCTGCACAACCGGGAGAAGGGCAAGCCGGGCAAGGAGGGCGAGACGCTCGAGCAGCTCAAGGGCATGGCCGCCTTCATCCACATGACGGACCCGGCGAAGGGCCGCGCGTTCCTGGAGCGGCTCGCCGCGCTGGAGAAGCGCGAGGCCTGAACCACCTCTTTCTCGGTTTCCACCCCTGCCTTCTTCGAGGAGCACGCTCCATGTCCACGGCCACCTCGCTGCTGCCGCCCGGGCCCCGCATCACCCCGCTGCAGACGTTCCGGTTCATGCGCAATCCCTCCGGCCTCCTCCAGGAGTGCCGCGAGCGCTACGGAGACCCGTTCACCCTGCCCCTCCCCGTGGGCAACGTGGTCATCACCGGCGACCCCGAGGGCATCCGGGAAGTCTTCAGCTCGGACCCCTCCGTCTTCGAGCCCCTCGGCCAGCTTCCCCTGGCACCCGCCGTGGGAGAGAACTCGCTGCTGCTGATGGGCGGGCAGCGCCACAAGCGCGAGCGCAAGCTCCTCATGCCGCCCTTCCATGGCGAGCGCATGCGCGCCTATGCGCAGCTCATGCGGGAGCTCACCCTGCGCGCGGCCAGCACCCTGAAGCCGGGCGGCACCTTCCGCGCCCAGGGCATGACGCAGGACATCTCCCTGGAGGTCATCATCCGCGCCGTCTTCGGCATCGAGGAGCCGGAGCGTGTGCGGCGCTACCGCGAAGTCATGGTGGCCTACCTCGAGTCCTACACGCCGCTGCTGATGATGGCCGCGCCGCTGCGCCGCTCCTTCGGCGGGATGGGCCCGTGGGCGCGCTTCCAGCGCCACGTGGCGGAGCTGGACCAGTTGCTCACGGAGGAGCTGGCGAGTCGGCGCGGGCACGAGGAGGGCCACACCGACATCCTCAGCTTGCTGCTCGCGGCGCGGGACGAGGAGGGCCAACCCATGGCGGACGCGGAGCTCAAGGACGAGCTGCGCACCCTGCTCATCGCCGGCCATGAGACCACGGCCATCGGCATGGCCTGGGCGCTCTACCACCTGCACCGCGAGCCCAAGACGCTCGAGCGCCTGCTGGAGGAACTCGCCCCGCTGGGCCCGACGCCCGAGCCGGAGGCACTCGCGAAGCTGCCCTACCTGTCCGCGGTGTGCGACGAGTCGCTGCGCCTGCACCCGGTGGTGGTGGTGGTCGGCCGCCGCCTCCGCGCCCCCCTCACCCTGCGCGGGCGCGAGCTCGCCCCGGGCACCAACATCATGGTGTCCATCTGGCTCGCCCACCACGACCCGGAGCGCTTCCCCGAGTCCGAGCGCTTCCGGCCCGAGCGCTTCATCGAGCGCAAGTTCACGCCCTTCGAGTACCTGCCCTTCGGTGGCGGGGCGCGGCGCTGCATCGGCGCGGCCTTCGCGCTGTCCGAGATGCGCATCGTCCTGGGCACGCTGCTGGCCACCCACCGCTTCTCGCTCGCGAGCGACAAGCCCGAGCGCCCGGTGCGCCGCAACATCACGATCGGCCCGGTGGGCGGCGTGGAGATGGTGTACGAGGGGCCGCGTCACGGAGCCCTCGCGTGACGGAGGCGGAGGCCGCGCGCACGCGTGGCATCCGCACGCCGCGTAGACTCCGCTCACTCGCGTAGGCCGGGCATACACGGAGGGGCTCGCCCGTTCGCCCGTCCTCCGGGCACCTTCGCCGAAGGTGGCCGGGTCCTACTTCATCTGCTACGAAGGAGTTCCCCCCACCCGCCCATCCTGGCGGGGACGCGCTCCCGGCATGAATTCCCCCTCGAGGCTGCAGGCACTGGCCGCGTTCCTGCCCGGCTCGCTCGTCCGTGCCCTCTCGGAGGATGCCTCCCGCCCGCGAGAAGGGGCCCGGCGCGAGCAGCAGGGCGCGGTGCTCTTCGCCGACCTGACGGGCTTCACCGCCATGGCCGAGGCGTTGGATCGCGGCGGGCCCTCCGGCGCCGAGCGCCTGCGAGGCATCCTCGACGCGTGTTTCTCACAACTTCTCGACACCCTGCTGGCCCATGGCGGGGACGCGCTGCGCTTCGCCGGGGACGCGATGGTGGCGCTGTGGCCCGTGGACTCCGAGGAGGAGCTGCCCCACGCCGTACGGCTGGCCGCCCAGTGCGCTCGGGCGGCGCAGGCGCTCATCGAGGGCGCCGAGCCGGTGGACGGGGTGCGGCTGCGGCTGAAGGTGGGCATCGGCGCCGGGCTGGTGCAGCTCTCGGACGTGGGCGGCGAGGGGGGACGCTGGGACTTCCTGGCCTCGGGCGAGCCGATGCTGGAGATGGCCCAGGCCGAGCACGTGGCGCAGCCAGGGGAGATCATCCTCGGCCCCCAGGCGTGGCGGCGACTCGGCGGCGTGGCCCAGGGCGAGTCCCGGGGCGAGGCGGGCTGGAAGCTGCTGGCACTCGAGCCCGTGCCCCTGCCGGAGGTACACCGGCCGGAGCCTCGGCCGGAGCTGGGGCCAGCACTGCGTGCCTACCTGCCGCTGGTGGTGAACCACCGGCTGGAGGCCGGGCACGGCCAGTGGCTGTCCGAGTTCCGCACCGTCACGGTGCTCTTCATCAACCTGGGCACGCGGGACTTCGCCGCCGGCCAGCGGCCCGAGGAGTTGCAGCGCGCCCTGCGCACCATCCAGGCCATCCTCTTCCGCTATGGGGGAAGCGCCCACCAGATGGTGGTGGACGACAAGGGCGTGGTGCTGGTGGCGGCCTTCGGGCTGCCGCCGCTGTCGCACGAGGACGACGCGGCGCGAGCGGTGCAGACGGCGCTGGACGTGCGCACCGCGCTGGGGGCGCAGGGGGTGACGTACCGCCTGGGCCTGGCCACCGGGCGCGTCTTCTGCGGCACCACGGGCGGGGCCACGCGGCGCGAGTACGTGGTGGTGGGCCACACGGTGAACCTCGCCGCGCGGCTCATGCAGGCGGCGGGCAACGACATCCTCTGTGACGCCACCACGCTGCGCCAGGCCTCCGCGCGGCAGCGCTTCGAGACGCTCGCGCCCCTGAAGATGAAGGGGATAACGCAGCCGGTGCCGGTGTTCCGCCCCGACGTGGGGGCCCACGGCGCGGAGACGGCCGCGAGGAGCACGCGGGTGGTGGGCCGCCAGCCGGAGCGCACCCGGCTGGCCACGGGGGTGCGCAGCCTCGCCGAGCGGGGCGTGGGCGGCACGGTGCTCCTCGAGGGCGAGGCCGGCATGGGCAAGTCCGTGCTGGTGGAGGAGCTGCTCGCGCAGGCCGAGGCCGCCGGGCTGTCCACGGCCAGCGGGGCGGGCACCTCGGTGGAGAGCTCCTCGACCTACCACGCCTGGCGTCCGGTGCTCGCGCGCCTGCTGGAGCTGGACGGACTGAAGGACGAGGCCCCGCGCACCGAGCGACTGCTGG
>NZ_DASVSO010000602.1:0-30363 GCF_036388035.1 Archangium sp. | reverse complement strand
CCCGGACTACGTGGAGGAGATGCTGCGAGTCGCCGCCCTGTTCGGCAAGCGCGGAAAGCACGCGGAGCAGCTCCGCTGGCTGGAGCGCGCGGTGGCCCTGCACCCCCAGTCGGCCCCGGCGCGCGAGGCGCTCGCCAAGGCCCAGGGCCCCGAGGGGAAACAGGAGCCAGAGGCCCCCGCCCCCTCCGCGCTCCGCCGTGCCCCGGATGGGAGCCCCGTGCCCGATAACGCCGGGCTCCTGCCGGACTCCCACCCTCCCGCGCAGCGCAAGCCGGAGCCCGCCGCCGTGCAGGCGGAGTGAGGCGTGGCGGTGGACAATGCGTGCTGACTCGCCGCGGGCCCGGTGGGCGGGCCTGCTGCTGGCCGCCGTCCTGCTGACCACCGGCTGCACGTCGCTGACGCCACCGCCCGGCTTGGGCAGGAGCCTGAGCTACGCGCCGCGCGAGGCCGCCGCGCCCGCGTTGGTCGAAGGGCCGAGCATGGAGCCTCCGCGCGCCTTCGCCGCCCCACCGCGGCGGAGAACCCTCGCGGCCCATCTGGCGTTTCTCGGGGCCGTTGGCGACGTGTCCGGCTCCACCCGCCGCATCTCCGGCGAACTCTCCAGGCTCAAGGACAGCAGGGCCGGCATCGCCGGCCGCTACGCCGACCTGTTTGTCCCCCTCGTGGACCATGGCGTCCAGCAACTGCGATGGATTGACGCCGAGCTCGCCGCTGCCACCCGGTTGTCCAACACCGCCTCGGAGGTGGATGACCCGGACATGCAGCTGGCGCTCCTGCGCCTCGCCGGCCCACGGCTCGAGGCCGCCATGCTCGGCTCCCTCCTCCTGGCCGCATGGCTGGACTTCCTCAACCTCGCCGACGTCGTGCTCGGCAAGTGCCCCTCCTACAGCGTGGAGCGGCTGCTCGTGGACATGGAGCGCTTGCAGAGGAGGCTCGCGCCCGCCATGACGGCGCTCGCCTCACTGGAGCCAGGGCAGATGGAGGCGGCGGCCACGGACCTGCCCGCGCTCATCGGCCACCTCACCCGCGAGTTCGCCACGACCCGTGAGGCCGTGCGCGTGGCGGCGGAGCGGTCCGAGAAGATGCTGGGGGTGAAGGAACTCATCGAGATGCTCACCACGGCCTCGGCGATGAAGATGGCACTGCCCCGACTGCTACCGCCAGCTGCTCCCACCACGCTCGGCGTGGGGCTCATGGCGGGCTCCAACGGCGTGATGATGGGCACGCGGGTTGTCGTCTCCGCGGAGTGGGTGGAGATGATGCGCCGGCTCGTGCAGGCGGGCGTCATCGCCCTTCCCGTCGTCAGCGCCGCCGTACGGATTCACGCCGGCCAGGTGCTGATGTCTCAGTCGCATGACGGGCTGCCGCAGGGCGTGCGAGACGCGCTTGGCGACGGACCCGAGGTGCGGGGCATGCGAGTGACGGGCAGAGCGGGGGCCGGCATGGCCGAGCCACCGCAGCACCACGTCCTGCCGCGAGAGTTCCGCGAGTGGTTCGAGAAGCGCGGCTTCACGGGGGAAATGAGCATCGACCAGTTCTGCGTCAGAATGGAGCGGGCCAGCCACGAAGCAATCCATGGCGATGGCAATTGGCGCCTGGGCCGCATGTGGCCCGGCGAATGGAACCAGATGCTCATGAAGGCGTTGCAAAAAGCCGAGACCAGGGCAGGCAGGATGTTGACGCCAGACGAGATTCTGAAGGTCGTCGCGGGGTACATGAAGGAGTACGACCTCCCGGTGAACTTCACCCCCTGGAGGGGAAAATGACTGACGGACATTCCTGGGAGGGAAACTGGAAGGTCCGCCTGTATGAGCGGGTGCGCGAGCGGGGTTACGGTTCGCTCACCGCCTTCGCCGAAGCCCGCCCCACCGCCTCGCTGGTGGAGCTGGCCAAAGAGCTTGGCGAGGACGACGTCAATGCGGTGCAGGTGTTCAGCGGATTGGTGGCCGAAGCGGAGCGAAGCCATCAGCTCACACGGTTGGTGCGAAGCCAGCTCGTGCGCGAGCTGTCCCAGTATCTTCCGAACGGTTGGCCGGCCGTGCTGGACGACGCGAACCGCTTCGAGGTCGCGCAGGCACTCGCCCGTTGGAGTACCTACACCCCAGAAACGCATGAGAAGCGCGTCGACCAGATCGGCGATGCGCTCCTCGCCGCGCCGCCTCCACCCGGCTGGCGCCCGCTTGGCCCCGACGACGAGCTGCTCCTCACGCTCCTACCTGACGAGGACGTCTGAATTTCACCCCCTGGAGGATGGTGCCGGGGGCGCCTACCTCCGCGCACTTCTGAACGCTCAGGCCGGGCTTCACGGCCCGTGGGGGAGTGAACACTGGCGTTAGCGGCAATTTCCGTTTAAACTGTCTTTCGTGCCTCCACTCTCCGTCCAGCTCCGTCGGCGGCGTCCCCCGCGCCACCCGGTGGGCCAAAGCCTCACCGAGTACGCCATCATCGTGTTCCTGATCGCCGTCGGGACCATCGGCGTGGTGGGGCTCTTCGGCAACAACCTGCGCTCCCTGTTCTCGTCGGGCGCGGATGCAGTGGCCGGCGAGACGGACGTGCAGACGGGCGCCAGCACCAAGAAGACCTCCAGCCTGACGAAGTGGAGCCTGAAGGGCGGAGGGGGCGACGGCTTCAACTCGGGTGGCGTCATGAATCGCCCGGGTGGCGGCAACTCGGGGGGCACGTCCAACTCCCCCGCGCCGGCGGATGACCTCGGTGGCCCCTCCAATAATCAAGGCGGTGGGAATTGGACCGGAGGCATCCCCGGAGGGACCTCGAACTCGACCAATCCAAGCAACCGCGATGAGATCGGCTCCTACCCGTAGGCGCTAGCGGCCCCCGGACGTCTCAGGCGGCCTCTTCCCCGGGCTGCCGCCCCACCACGAAGGCGAGCGGACCCGGCTCGGAGCCGGCGGTGGGGACGAAGTCGAAGTGCTCGCCGCACACCTCCTGCGTGTCCGCCGTGACGAGCACCCCGCCGCGCGGCGCCCGCTCCGCCAGTTGCCGCGCCTCCTCCACCGGCGAGCCCAGCACCGCGTACTCCAGCCGGCCCCCCTCCAGCCCCACGTCGCCCACCAGCGCCTCGCCGGTGGCCACGCCCACGCGCACCTCCAGCGGCACGCCCGAGTCTCCCCGCTTCGCCAGCCGGGACTGCAGCGCCACCGCCGTCTCCACCGCCCGCTGCGCGGGGTCCGCCACCGCCCGAGGATCTCCAAACACCGCCAGCAGCCCGCCACCGTGCAGCGAGTCCACGCGGCCCTTGCGCGCGAGCACCTCGCCGGCCATCACCTGGAAGACCTCGCGCAGCTCACGCACCACCTCCTCGGGAGGCAGCCACTCCAGGGCGCCCGAGGCCCCCTGCACCCGCGCGAACAGCACCGACACGCGCTTGCGCGAGCCCTCCAGGGGCAGCGCGCTGTCCGAGGCCGCCAGCAGCCGGCCCAGCTCGGCCTCGTCCACGTAGCCATCGAAGGCCCCGCGCACCCGCGAGCGCGAGCGCTCCTCGGCCGAGATGCGTCCCGCCAGCACCAGGCCGAAGGCCAGCACCGAGGCCGCCATGGGCCCCAGCGGCCCCAGCACCACCCCGCCCTGCGCCAGCAGCAGGCTCGCGCCCAGCACGCCCAGCAGCACCACCAGCACCGAGGCGAACGTCAGCGCCGGGCGCAGCACCAGCGCCGCCGCCGTCAGCAGCACCCCGCACAGGGCGATGAGCAGCAGTTGCACCGCCATGGGCGCCTCGCGCACCGGGTGCCCCTCCAGCAGGTCGCTCAGCACCGAGGCGTGCAGCAGCACGAGCGGCAGCGTCATGCCGTTGGCGAAGGGCCCCAGGTCCCGGATGCTCTCCGCCGTCTGCCCCACCAGCACGTACTTGCCCTTGAGGTGCTCGGCCAGCTCGGGCGGGAAGGTGGAGCTGCCGGCCTTCTCCAGCTCCTCGTACAGCGCGCCATAGGAGAGCACGTCCGTCTCTCCCGGCAGCCGGAAGCTGGCCAGGGTGGCGCCCTGCGCGTCCATGGGGACGAACAAGTCACCCAGCCGCACGCCCCCGGGCTCCTGGAGGATGGCGGAGATGGGCAGCCCCTGGCCGCGCATGAAGAGGGAGAGCGCGAAGGTGGGCAGCCGCCGCCCCGCCGTGTCCATCAGCAGGTACGCCCCGCGCACGTTGCCCGAGGCCGAGCGGGCGATCTCCACCTGGGCCGCCACCGAGCCGTGCCGCAGCACCTCCTGGGGCATGAGGACGCGCGGGCAGGGAGACACGGCCGTGGCACCGGGGGGCAGGGAGGAGGGCACGAGCTGCGCGTGCAGCTTCGCCACGTCCACCTCGGGGTCCGCCGTGCAGGGCGTCGCCAGTACCACCCGGCCCAAGTCGGTGATGGCCTTGCCCAGGGCCGCGTCCGCCTCGGGGCCATCGCGCGCCGGCAGGTAGAGGAACGAGTCGATGCCCACCGCCTTCACCCCGGCCCGCGAGAGCGCCTCCAACATCCTCGCCTGCACGTGGCGCGGCTGGGGCCAGCCCACCTTGTTGATGCTCGCCTGGTCGATGCCGAGGAGCACCACCTCGGGGTTCCACGGGCGTGGGCGGGCCGTCAGCATCAGGCCCTGCGCGCGCTCCTCGAAGCCGCGCCAGGCGCGCGTGGGGGCGAGGGCCATCACCAGCGCCGTGGCCAGCGCGCCCAGCAGCACGCCGCGCTTCAGCCGCTGCCGCAGCCGGACGCGCTCGTTGGCGACGTCCTGCTCCGGATCCTTCGCGAGCGCCTGGAGGAGCGTCTCCATGCTGGGGTAGCGGTCCGCGGGCGAGAGGCTCAACCCGCGCAGCACCACCTCGCGCAACCACGCCGGCACGCGCGTGCGGGTGCGCGGCTCCTGGTAGCGCCGCTCCCGGATGGCCTGCATCAGCTCCTCGAGCGTCTTGCCCGGGAAGGGCCGCCGGCCGTAGAGGGCCTCGTAGAGCGCCGCGCAGAAGCTGAACTGGTCACTGCGCCCGTCGATGGGTTTGAGCACCATCTGCTCGGGCGACATGTACCCGGGCGTGCCCATCACCAGCCCCGCCTGGGTGAGCTCCTCGCCGAGCAGCCCCTCGGACAGCGGCGCGTCCTCGCCCTTGGAGGGCTCGGAGGCGCCGTCCGCCGAGCGCGCCAGCCCGAAGTCCGACACCTGCACCGCGCCGTCCACGCCGATGAGGACGTTGCCCGGCTTGAAGTCGCGGTGGATGAGGCCCGCGGCGTGCGCGGCGGCCAGCCCCGCTCCGGCCTGGCGGAACATCTCGACGATTTGACGCGTGGAGCGCGGGGACTTCATCCACTCGCGCAGCGTGGTGCCCTCCACGTACTCCATCGCCACGAAGAGCTGCTCGTCCAGGTTGACGATGTCGTGGACGGCCACCACGTTGGGGTGCGAGACGCGCGCCATGGCCTGCGCCTCGCGCAGGAAGCGGGCCTTGTGCTCCGGGTGGGAGGACATCGAGGCGTGCAGCAGCTTGATGGCCACCCGGCGATTGAGCTCGGGGTCCCGCGCCAGGTAGACGGCGCCCATGCCGCCCTCGCCCAGCACGCGCTCGATGACGTAGCGGCCCACGTGGCTGCCGGGCTCGAAGCTCCGGGGGGGTGCGCGGGAGTCGCGGCGGGAGGAGGCCCCCGGGCCGCTCGGGCGCGTCGCGTCCTCGGACGAGGCACTGCCTTCCGGGCGCACGCGGATGTGCTGCACGTGGTGGAGCGAGCTCCGGGACTGACTGGAGGAGGCGGGCGCGGAGGCGGAGGAGGACGCGACCACCGTGGGCGGCGCGGGAGGCGGCTCCTCTGGAGGAGGCGGTGGAGGGGGCCGCGAAGGCGCCGCAGGAGCGGGCCGTGCGGGGGCCGACGGGGCACCTCGGGGCACCGACGCCGAGGAAGCGGACCGGGGCACCGATGCCGAGGAAGCGGACCGGGGAACCTGCGCCGACGAGGCCGAGCGAGGCACCGACGCCGAGGAAGCGGACCGGGGCACCGACGCCGACGAGGCCGAGCGAGGTGCCGCTGGAGCTGGAACACCCGCGCCCGCCTGAGCGAGCAGCGCCTGGCAGCGCGGGCATGCGGGGAGATGCGCCTCCACGCGCTGCCTCCGCTCGGGCGGGAGCTGACCTTGGAGGAAGAGGGCGACCTCTTGCGGCTTCAGACACACCGGAGAGGCAGGTTCCGCGGGAGGGGGACGGGGCGGCGGGGGCGGCATCGGGCTCCGGCATCATCCCACAGGCCGGGGGGCCGCCGCCCGGCCTTGACTTTCCACGGGAGAGCCCCCTCCGCGCTTCTAATGAACAGGGCCAGGCGCTCGAAGCACGGGAGGGCTGACAGGGAGCCGAGCGCGCGCAAGATGCGCTCCCACACCCCTACGGAGGTTCGAGCCATGTCGAATCGGTCATGCATGTCCCGGGCGTTGCTGCTCCTGGGCCTCCTCGCCACGGGCTGCGCCACGGGAGTCAAAACGGCGCCCGGCACGGAGTCCTCTACCCGAATGGTCCCCCAGGAAATTCAGGCGGCCATGCAGGAGCGCTTCCCCGCGCTGGAGAAGCGCCCGTCCGGGCTGGAGGTGGTGGCGCGCCTGGACAAGCCGCCAGGCAACCCCGCCCTCACCCCCGAGGGACGCATCTTCCTGAGCCAGCACCCCTTCGGCGCTCCCCCCTACGCGGTGGTGGAGTTGCTGCCGGGCGGCGCCACGCGCCCCTACCCCACCGAGCCGTGGGCCCGAGCCCCCGGGCCGGACGGCATCGGCCTGCGCACGGTGATTGGCATCGAGTCGGACAAGAACGGGGTGCTGTGGATCCTCGACAACGGCCAGGGCGGCGGCGCGGGCGCGAAGCTGGTGGGCTGGGACACGCGGGGCGAGAAGCCGGTGACGACGATTCCCCTGCCCCCGCCGGTGGCGGCGCCCAACTCCTTCCTGCAGGACCTGGTGGTGGACCCGGACCGGGGCGTGGCGGTGCTCGCGGACATGGGCCGGGGTGACCTGGTGGGCGAGAACATGCCCGCGCTCGTGGTGGTGGACCTGAAGACGGGCCAGGGCCGGCGCGTGCTCCAGAACCACCCCTCCCTCCAACCCGAGGACGTCTCCATGGTGGTCGAGGGCCGCCCCATCACCGTGGCCGACAAGCAGGGCAAGCAGGTGGAGCCGAGGCTGGGCCTCAACCCCATCGCGCTCGACCCGAAGGGCGAGTGGCTCTACTTCGGCTCGATGAGCGGGCGCATGGTGTGGCGCGTGCGGATGGACGACGTGCTGGACCCGAAGCTGTCCCCCGAGGAGCTGGGCAAGAAGGTGAAGGCGGCCGGGCCCAAGGTGGTGAGCGATGGCATGAGCATCGACTCGGCGGAGAACCTCTACGTCACGGACCTGGGGGCGGGCGCCATCGGCGTGACGCGGCCGGATGACAACTACGAACTCCTCGTGCAGGACGAGCTGCTGCGCTGGCCGGACGGGCTGAGCTACGGGCCGGACGGGTACTTCTACGTGACGGTGAACCAGCTGCACCGGCACGGGGTGCTCAACCAGGGCAACCCCACCGTGCAGCCGCCGTTCCTGCTGGTGCGCTTCAAGCCGCTGGCCCCGAGCGCCGTGGGCCGCTGACCCACCGTTCACCCGTCAGCATCCAGGGTGAGCACCGGGGCCAGGGCCGTCACTGAGCGGACAGCCGCGCCACGTCCGCCACACGAGCACCGCGCGGTGCCTCCGGGCCTGGGCTGTGATGCCGGGCCTTCTCTGGAGGGACACCATGAACCTGACGAGGCGCGAGCTCCTCCACTACATCAGCGCGGCGGCGGCCACGGGGCTGATGGGCCCCGGGTGCATCGGCTGGACGCGGGAGGAGGCCCTCCCGGTCGACTCCTGGCACAAGAGCGTGTGCCGCTTCTGCGGCTCGGGCTGCGAGACGCGGGTGGGGCTGCGCGACGGGAAGGTGGTGAAGGTCGAGGGCCTCCAGGAAGGGTGGAACCGGGGCCGGCTGTGCATCAAGGGGCTGCTCAACCGGGAAATCCTCTACGTCTCGGACCGGGCGCAGTACCCGATGGTGCGCAAGAACGGGCAGCTGGTGCGCGCCACCTGGGACGAGGCGCTCGACGCGGCGGCCGCCGGCTTCCGGGAGGCCATCGCCCAGGGCGGGCCGGACGCGGTGGCCTACTACGGCTCGGGGCAGCTCTTCACGCAGGAGAGCTATACCGCCAACAAGTTGTTCAAGGGCGGCATCGGGACGAACAACGTGGATGGCAACCCGCGCCTGTGCATGGCCTCGGCGGCGTTCGGGTACAAGTCGGTGTTCGGCGCGGACGAGCCCTCGGGCTGCTACGACGACATCGAGCACGCCACGCTCTTCTTCGTCATCGGCGCCAACATGGCCGAGTGCCACCCGGTCGTCTGGGAGCGGGTGCGAGACCGCATCCGCACCCATCCCCAGACACAGGTCATCGTGGTGGACCCGAGGCGCACGCCCACCGCGCGAGACGCCACGCTGCACCTGCAGCTCCGGCCGGGCACGGACGTGGCGCTGCTCAACGCCATGGTCTACGAGCTGCTGCGCACGGGGCTCGTGGACCGCGCCTTCATCGACAGCTTCCTCACCTTCCGCAAGGGCGCGGCGGACTCCCCACCGCTCACGCTGGAGGACTTCCAGAAATTCCTCGAGGACTACGCGCCGGAGAAGGTGGCGGACCTGTGCGGCCTGTCCTCGGCGGAGATCCGCGAGGCCGCGCGCCTCTTCGGCATCACCCAGGCGGCGACGAGCTTCTGGACGATGGGGCTCAACCAGCAGACGCACGGGGTGGCGGCCAACCGGATGGTGATGGCGCTGCACCTGCTCACCGGACAGATTGGACGCCCCGGGGCCTCGCCCTTCTCCATGACGGGGCAGCCCAACGCGGGCGGTGGGGTGCGCGACACGGGCACGCTGGCGCACGCGCTGCCGGCCGGAAGGCTCGTGTCCAAGGAGAAGGACCGACACGAGATGGAGAAGCTGTGGGGCCTGCCCGAGGGCCGCATCTCGCCCAACCCGGGCCTGTCCGCGGTGCCCATGTTCGAGGCCATGCGCGAGGGCAAGGTGCGCGCGGCGCTGGTGATGGCCACCAACCCGGCGCGCTCGCTGCCCAACGCGGACCGCTACCGCGCGGGCATGGAGAAGGCCTTCCTCGTCGTCTGCGACTCCATCTTCCCCACCGACACGGCACAACTGGCGGACGTCTTCCTGCCGGCGGCCATGTGGGCGGAGAAGGAGGGCGTCTTCTCGCAGTCCGAGCGCCGCTACCATCTCGTGGAGAAGCTGGTGGAGCCACCGGGCGAGGCGCGCTCGGACCTGGACATCCTCGTGGCCTTCGGCGAGCGGCTCGGGCACGGCGAGTTGCTGAAGGCCCGCACGCCCGAGGCCGTCTGGGACGAGTGGCGGAGGATTTCGGCCGGCAGCACCTACGACTTCAGCGGCATGACGTACGCGCGGCTGCGCTCGGTGCCGGGACTCGTGTGGCCGTGCCCCACGGAGGACCACCCGGGCACCTGCCACCGCTACGTGCCGGGGCTGGACCCGCTGGCGAAGAAGGAGGGGCGCATCGACTTCTACGCCCGGCCGGATGGGCGGGCCGTCATCTACCTCTCCGAGCAGGGCCCCTTCCGCGAAAACCTCTCGGGCGACTACCCGATGATCCTCACCACCGGGCGCCGGCTGGAGCACTGGCACACGGCCACCCTCACCGGGAGGATTCCCCAGCTGAAGGGCGTGCCCATGGACTACCTCGAAATCCACCCGGGGGACGCGACGGTGATGGGCGTGAAGGAGGGAGACCTGGTGCAGGTGACGAGCACGCGAGGCTCGGTGCGGCTGTATGCGAAGCCCAGCATGCGGGTGCGGCCGGGAGTGGTGTTCGCGCTCATGCACTCGATGGAGCGCCTGGTGAACGCGGCGACGAGCGACTACGTGGACCCCATCTCCTCGCAGCCCGAGTACAAGATGGCGGCGGTGCGAGTGGAGCGCGTGAAGGAGGGCACGTGATGAGCGCCTGGACGGTCCTGGCCATGGTCGCGCCCGAGCCCCCGCACGGTGCCACGCTGGGCGGCACGCTGGAGGTCGTCGCACTGTGCGCCATCTGCGCGGCGCTGGTGGGGTTGGTGCTGGTGGAGTTCGTCCTCAAGTCGAGGCTGGCGCGCTCCACGTACCGGTGGACGCTGCTGCTGGGCCTCTTCGTCCTGCCGGGCATGGCGCTGCTGGGCACCACCGGGCACATGTTCGAGTCGATGAAGTCGGTGGAGGCCTGCCAGTCCTGCCATGTGATGGACCCCTTCGTGGCGGACATGCACGACGCGAAGAGCGCCTCCCTGGCGGCGAGGCACTACCGCTCGGGGGCCATCCCCACCAAGCAGTGCTACGCGTGCCACACGGGCTACGGCATCTTCGGCACGGTGGAGTCCAAGCGCGACGGCTTCCGCCACTGGCTGCTGTACGTGACGGACACCTGGAAGGAGCCCATCACGTACAAGGGCACCTACCCCAACGCCAACTGCCTGTCCTGTCACGCCACCTCGCCCACCTTCACCGCGGTGGAGAGCCACCGGGCGCTGCGGGCACAGCTCTCGGCCGACGAGATGAACTGCTTCACCTGCCACGGACTGCCGCACCCGGCCCGGCCGACCCGAGCCCCCACCCGCGCCGCTGCCCACCCGTGAGGCCCGCCATGCAAGCGCCCTCCGCCGACAAGCTCATCCGCGCCGCCGTGCTCCTCACGCTGGTGGGCCTGCTGCTGCTGCTGCCCATCCTCTTCTCCATCCGTGCCAGCTTCGTGGGGCTCTTCATGCTGGGCAGCCTGCTGCTCACGGTCTCCATCGGGCTCTACGTGGTCGCCGTGGTGCGAGACCTGCGCCGCGGCGGCGCGCTGTAGCCGACCGTCACGGGGCTGGCTCGTAGGGCAGCTCCAGCGTGAACGTGGCGCCCCGCCCCGGCCCCTCGCTGTGGGCCATCAGCGAGCCGCCCATCTCCTGGGCCGCCAGGGCGCACGAGTGCAGGCCGAAGCCATGCCCCTCCGTTCGCGTGGTGAAGCCATACTGGAAGATGCGGGTGAGCAGCTCCGGCGCGATGCCAATCCCGTTGTCGCTCACCTCGATGCGGATGCGATCGGGGGCCACCTGGTCCACCTTCACGGTCAGGCGCCGCTCTTCCACGGACGCGGCGTCCAGGGCATGTCTGGCATTGCTGATCAGGTTGATCAGGATCATCAGCACCTTGTGCTTGTCGGCCAGCACCGGTGGCAGCGGAGCCAGCTGTCGCTCCACCTTCACCTGCTGGCCGCCCAGCCTGGCCGCGTTGATGCGCAGGGCGTCCTCCACCAGCTCGCTCAGCCGGAGGGGCTCCCGCAGCCGGGGCAGCCGGGCATAGCTCTGCTGCAGCTTGACGATGTCGTCGATGTGCTCGGTGTACCGGCCCACGTCATCGAGCAACGAGAGGATGCCCTGGCGCTCCTCCATCAGGTTCTCCCCCAGCTTGCGAAGGAAGGGCCTCACGTGCCGCCCCTGCTCATCCTGGGTGAGGAAGCGCGCCAGGTCGGCATGGTTCGCATCGAGCATGTCCGCCAGCCGGTTCAGGTGCTCCAGCCGCAGCCCCTGCATTCGCTCCCGGGCCAGCTGCGCCGAGGTGTAGACGCTGTTGAGCACGTTGCCCACGTTGTGCAGCACGTTGGTGGCGACCTCCGCCATGCCCGCCTGCCTCGCCGCCAGGACGAGCTGCTGGTGGACTTCCTTCAGCTCCCGGCCTCGCTGCTCCAGCCCCTCGTTGGCCCGCCGCAGCTCCTCCTCGCGCCGCTGGACCTCGCGGGCCATGTGCTGGAAGGCACTCGCCGTCTGCCCCAGCTCGTCCTGGCGCGAGGTGTCCAGCTCGACGCTGAAGTCCCCGGTGGCCACCCGGCGACTGGCCTCGGCGAGGCTCAGCAGCGGGCGGGTGAACATCTTGAGCACCCAGTACATGATGCCCATCTCCAGGAGCAGCACCAGCACGCCGAGCGCGAGGGTGTAGCGTGCCGCCAGGAAGGCGGGCTGGGACACCACGCTCTCGGGCAGCACCGTGATGAAGTTCCAACCGGGGCCCTGAAGCCGCGCCGTGGCGATGTAGTGGCCGTGCTCCGGGAGCTCCTGCACGTGCGTGCCGGGCGGGCGATTCCTCACCTGCTCGAAGATGTCCCGCAGCAACGCCTCTTCCTGCTTCGAGCCGATCACGGGGCCACTCGCCTCCGGCTGCGCGGGGGCGCTCAGGATGTTGTAGGGGTCGCGGGCCTGTCCCATCTTCATGGCGGGATGGGCGATGACCTGCCCATCGTCACGGACGAGCATGTTGTACGCGCCCGGCAGGTTCTCGCTGAGGGTCCGCGCGATCAGCTCCTCGAGGATGACATCGTGGCCGATCGTCGCGACATGGCGGCCCTCCCTGTCCAACGGAGTGGAGACCGTGGTCATCCAGGTCCTGCTGATCGGCTCCAGGTAGATGCCGGACCAGACGGTCCGCCGCTGGGGGTTGTTCTCGGGGTGGGTGAGGGGAAAGAACTCCTGGGTCAGGAGCGAGTCGGTGGGCCTGGCGTCCTGACAATAGGTGGAGCGCTCGGGCCAATAGGACAGGTGCGCCCCTTCCGGCAGGGTGATGAAGGTATCCGTGAAGCGGGTATGGAAGGCGGGCCCGAGCTGGGCGAGCACGTCATGCGCGGCCAGGATCCGGCGGCGGAGCTCGTCATCGAGGGGCACCCCTCGGGGCACGAAGAGGCACGGCATGCTCGTGCCGTCGAAGTGCTCGAGCCGGTTGCGAACCGTCCCGTCAGGCAGCCGCACGAAGAGGCTGTCGAAGCGGGCGCCGGGGTCTTCCTGGCGCGAGGCCAGGAGCCTCTTCTCCAAGGCCTTCTTGACGACGACGTGATTGTCCTCCGCCAGCACGAAGAGGGCCTGCTCCCCATGGCTGCGCTCGGAGACATACTCGGCGAGCTGCAAGCGGCTCTGGTGACGCAGGGTGCTCAGGATGTGGAGATAGCTGCCGAGGATGGCCAGGGCGATGACCACCGCGATGCGCGAGCCCAGCTTGAGCAGCGTCGCGCGGGCGAGTGAGGAGCGAGGGGAGCGGGAGTGCTTCATGGGGAGAGGACTGCCATCCGGGCCCGGGGCCGAGCGGCATGCGCTCGGGCCCTATAACCCACAAGGGGAGACGCGGGCGCGTCCACCGCGTGCACCCGCCTACCGCGTGTACTCTCCGCAGGCGGACTTCCCGCGGGCCCGGACACAGGCGGTGCCCGGACCGACGTCCCCCTTCACATGGGTGTAACACCCGCCGCGCTCCTCGGTGATGACCGCTCCGGACAGCGGGCGGATCTCCAACACGCAGTCCGACAACCCCTCCACGAGCGAGCCATCCGTGTGACGGGCCTCGGCCCGGATGGTCCAGAGTCCCGGAGCCTGCCCCGTCGCGGGCGAGTACGAGGGCTTCATCTGGAGCTGGAAGGAGCTGTCCTCGACGACCTCCAGCGGAATCACGCTCTCCAGCCCGGCGAGCGAGACGCGGGGCGAGCGGCCCGCGCGAGCGGTCTCCAGGAGGAGCTGGCGGCTCGGGTCCGCCGCCTGGACGGGCCGCGGGCGCACCAGCCCCTCCGGGTCCACGAGGCTCACCACCCCCCCGATGAGCTCCGACGCGTCGCTCATGTCGGTGCGTCCCTGCAGCGTCACGAGAACCATCACGTCCGCGCCCAGCATGAACTTGCGCATGGGGCCCTGCGGCTGCGGCCCGATCTCCGAGTTGCGCACCTCCACCTTCAGTGCCAGGGGCCGCCCACACTGCACGTCGAAGGCGTCCGCGTAGCGCTCCTTGCCCTCGGGGCCCAGCACCTGGACACGCACCTCGCGCTGGCTCTTCTCGGCGGGCTCACAGCGGTAGGTGATGTGGTGGCCCACATCATCCAGCCACGTCTTCTCCACGGTGAGCCCCGGGGCGGTGGACACCGCCAGGGTGGTGTCCGCGAAGTCGAAGGAGAACGACTCCCGCCGGGTGACGCTCTTGCCGCCGCCGCCGAGCGAGGTCTGCCGGGGCAGGGTCAGCGTCTCCGAGAATCCCTCGGCCAGGGGCCCGTACCGCTTGGCCTCGAAGAAGAGGATCTCCTTCTTCCCGTTGGGGCCACCCGGGTCACACGCCGCGAGCCCGAGCATCAGCATCCATCCCATCCACTGCTTCATCTGACCTCTCCAGAGCCACGTCCTGCGTGGACGTGCGCGAGCGCCATTCTGCCCGGTTTACGCCAACGTGACAGAGACCGAGGCCGTCTCGCCCGGCTTGATGGTGACGATGTCCTCCACGGAGACAGGCTTGCCGCCACGCTTCGCGGTGACGCGGAGCAGGTGCTGCCCGGGCGCCAGGTGGGCGAAGGCCTTGGTGGCCCCGGTGTGCGGCTCGGGAGTCGCGGTGGCCCCGAGCTGAATCTCGTACCGGCGGTCATCCAGGGCGTCGAGCTCGACGACCTGCACGCGGAGCGCCCCCTGGGTGGCCGCCAACAAGACGGGCGAGGTCGCGGTGGCCACGCGCTGCGCCGAGACGGACTTCTCGAACTCCTGGAGGGCCCCGGCGAAGTGGGTGACCCACTCCAGCGTCTCGGTCTTGAGGGCCTGGTTGACGGAGGCGAGCGCCGTCTGGAGCAGGTTGAGGCTGGCGGTGAGGTTGTCGCCCTTGAGGCCGCCGGAGAGCCGGGTCTCGAGCGCTCGGCGGGACCAGCCGAACTGGAGCAGCTCGAGCTGATGTTGAAGCTCGAGCAGTGCGGTGAGGTAGCGCATCCAGTTGGCGGAGAAGCCAAAGAGCCTGTCGAAGGCGACGCACCCGGCGCTGAGCGCGGCGAGGATGGAGGCGACGGGCACCCACCGTTGGGGCTCCCACGCGCTGGGGAACATGGAGATGGCGATGGGGACGATGGAGGCGAGCCCCGCGAGCGCGACGGCCGCACCCCGGAAGAGGACGGCGCGGCGCTTGTGCTTGCTCTTGTGGCGGTCGTACCAGCGGATGGCCTCTTGGGTCTTCGCCACCAGCGCGGCGTAGAGCTGTTGCAGCTCCTGGTCCTGGTCGGGCTGCCCGATGTCGGGCAGCATCATGGCCTGCAGGTTGTCGGTGGGCTTGTGGGACGTGGAGCTCGCCATGTCCCCGGACTCTACCCCCGAGCGGGCGACAGTGCCCTCACGGAAGGACTATCTTGCCCGGCGACCGGAGACGCCCACGAGCATGATCGAACTGCGCGCCTGCATCGATGTCGACGACCTGGACAAGGCCATTGCCTTCTACACGCAGGTGCTCGGGTTGAAGGTCGGGCGCCGGCTGGGCCCTGACTGGGCCGAGCTGCTCGGGGCCTCGTCCCCTATCGACCTGCTCCTCACCCGCCCTGGAAGCCCGGCCTCCCCGGGCTCGACCGCCACGCGGGACTTTCGCCGGCATTGGACGCCCGTGCACCTGGACTTCTCCGTCACCGACATCGAGGCCGTGGTCCAGCGGGCCCAGGCCGCGGGCGCGACGCTCGACCGGGACATCCAGCAGCGCCCGTATGGACGCATGGCCAACCTCGCGGACCCCTTCGGCAATGGCTTCTGCCTGCTCGAGTTCCAGGGGCGCGGCTACGACGCGCTCACCGGAGGCTGAGCCTTACGGGCGCTGTCCGCCAGTCCACCCGCCAGCCGGGCGAGCCATCGCCTCCCCCCGAATCAGTTCGGGTCGACAGAGCACCTCCGTGGAACACTGCCCCCCTCATGCGAGGCGTGCTCCGTACATCGCTCCTGGTCCTGTCGCTCGTGCTCTCCGGTTCCGCCGTGGCGGCCCCACCGAGGCCACCGAGAAGCCTCGCCGCCCGCGTGCCCGATGAGGCCCGCGTGGAGCGCGTCCTCCAATCCCTGTCCCCGCGCGAGAAGGTGGGCCAGCTGCTCCTCGCCTATCCGCAGGTGGGCAAGGAGAACCCCGTGGAGGTGGGCGGGGTGCTGTTCGTGGGCGGGACGCTCAAGAAGCTGGACGCCGCCAAGGAGCGCATCCGCTCGTCCCGCGAGCGCGCCCGCATCCCCCCCTTCTTCGCGGTGGACATCGAGGGAGGCAGCTTCAACCGCCTCAACCGGCACCCCTCGCTCAAGGACCTCCCGCTCGCGCGCGACATGGCCACGCTGGAGGACGCCGAGGTGGAAGCGTGGGGCGTGCGCGTCGGCAAGGCGATGCGCGAGGTGGGGCTCAACATGAACCTCGCGCCCGTGTTCGACGTGTCCCCCCAGGGCCACATGTTCCGCAACGGGCGCGCGTTCTCGGGGGACCCCGAGGTGGTGAAGCGCAAGGCCACCGCCTTCGCGCGCGGGCTGGCGAAGGCGGGGGTGGTCTCCATCGGCAAGCACTTCCCGGGCTATGGAGACCTCGACACCGACTCGGACCACGAGCACGCCGTCGCCGATTGGGACGAGGCGCGCGTGCGCCTGGAGGCGGCGGCGTTCCGCGCCGCGGACCGCTACCTGGGCGGCGTGATGATGTCGAACATCGTCTACGCGAAGCTCGGCCCGGGGCCCGCCATCCTCGAGCCCGCGCTCGTCTCCATGGCGCACGAGAGCGGGTGGATTTCGGTGACGGACGACGTGGCCATCCGCGCGCTCGCCGAGCAGATTGGCGCCGAGCGCGAGGAGGTGGTGCGGAGGGCCTTCCTGGCGGGCAACGACCTCATCCTCACCACCGAGCCGCCGGACTGGTCAGGGGGCCTGGACTACTTCGGCATCCTGACGAAGCTGGCCGCCTCGGACCCGAAGCTGGCCGAGCACCTGGACGCGTCGGTGCGCCGGGTGCTGCGCCTGAAGGACCGGATGGGCCTGCTGGACGGGCTGTGACTCACCACCAGGGGTTGGGCTGGAGGTGGTTCTTGCAGGCCCCGTACTGGCCGGCGTTGTAGATGCTCTGGACCTCGGTGGGGGTGAGCACCCGGTTGTAGAGGGAGGCCTCGTCCAGGCCGAGCTGGACCTGGCCGGAGACGCCGCCCTGCGAGCGGCTGCCGAAGCGCAGCGCGCTGGTGTTGTCCAGCGAGCCCGTGCGCGCGGTGGGGTTGGCGCTGCCCGCCGCCACGCCGTCCACGTAGAACTGGATGCCCGTGGTGGAGGTGCGATTGACGGTGACGGCCACGTGGTGCCAGTTGCCGTCCGTGGGCACGGTGCCCGTGGACAGGTAGTTGTAATAGGAGCCGTCGGCGAGCTGGAGCAGCAGCTTCTGGCTGTAGAGCCCGACCGTGTAGCCCCGCCACGCGGGCGAGGAGACCCGCTTGTCCAACAGCACGTAGGAGCCGGCGCTGGCCGTGCTCGGGACCTTGATCCAGCTCTCGAAGGAGAAGGGGCCGGTGCCGAAGTTCAGGGCGGCGTGGTTGTCCACCTCGACGTAGTCATCCACCCCATCGAGCTGGATGCTTCGCTGCACCTTGCCCGGCGCGGGATAGCCCCCGTTGTAGGTCGCGGCCCAGCGATCGTTGTAGTTCACGCCCGCCGAGAGGTCGTACGCGAACTCGTAGTCCTCGTCGAAGCTCCACCAGCCCACGCTGCCCGTGGGCTTCCTGGCGCACTTCAAACAGGAGAAGTCGTTCGGCGTGAACCCGGACGTATTGCCGTTCATCAGCTGGGTGGCATAGGGCTCCACGATGCAGACATAACAGCCGCCTCCGGTGGGCAGGACGGTGGCGCCGTTGCACATGCTGGCCGGGCCAGCCCCCCAGCTCGGGAACATACAGCCCACGAAGCCCCCGGTGCTGTGCGAGATGACCGTGCCACCGCTGCAGAGGGGGCCGGCCCATGCGCTCGTGCTGGCGGCCAGCAACAACCCCAGACCCACTGCCCTCACTGCGTCCTGGATGCCCATGGAAATCTCCTTGTTCCAGGTATTCTAGACTTCCCGTACTGGGTTGACCAGGGCTCAGTCAGCGCTTCCGGCGGCGCGTCGCGGGCTCGTAGCGCTTGAGCTTGCGGTAGAGCGTGGTCGCGCCGATGCCCAGGTCCTGCGCGGTGCGCGTGCGGTTGCCTGCGTTGCGCGTGAGCACCGCGAGGATGTACTCACGCTCCAGCTCCTCCAGCGTGCGCACCGCTCCCGTCAGCGAGGGCGCGGGCAGCGCGGCGCGGACGTCCTCGGGCAGATCCTCCAGCTCGACGCGAGCCCCTCGCGAGAGTGCCACCACGCGCTCCATGGCATTGCGCAGCTCGCGCACGTTGCCCGGCCAGTCGTGGCGCTGGAGCTGGTCCGCCACGTCCGCCCCGAGCCCCGGCGCCGAGCGCTCCGCCTGCCTCGCCGCGTCCACCAGGAACACCCGCGCCAGGGGGAGGATGTCCTCGCGCCGCTCACGCAGGGGCGGCACCGTCAGCTCCACCACCCGGAGCCGGTAATAGAGGTCCTTGCGGAAGCGCCCCGCCGCCACCTCCTCGGCCAGCGGGCGGTTCGTCGCCGCCACCACGCGCACGTCGATGGGCCGGTGGTGGTTCTCCCCCACGCGCCGCACCTCGCGCTCCTGCAACGCGCGCAGCAGCTTCGCCTGCATGCCCAGGGGCATCTCCCCTATCTCATCCAGGAAGAGCGTCCCGCCCGCTGCCGCCTCCAGCAGCCCCGGGCGCTCGTGCGTCGCCCCCGTGAAGGCCCCGCGCGCATGGCCGAAGAGCTCCGCCTCCAGCAGCGACTCGGTGAGCGCCGCGCAGCTGATGGCCACCAGGGGGCCCACGGCCCGCGCCGACTCGTCGTGGACCAGCCGGGCCACGCGCTCCTTGCCCGTGCCGCTCTCGCCGATGACGAGCACCGTGGCCTCGCTCCGCGCCGCGCGCCGCGCCAGGTCCACCACGCGCCGCATGCCGGGGCTGCGTGCCACCAGCCCGCCGGGGCCCTCCGGCTCGCCCGCCACCTGCTCCAGCGCCCGCGCCCGCTCGCGCAGCTTGCGCTCCGTGCGCTTGAGCGCGCTGGCCACCTGGTGCAGCGTGGAGTCGAGCTCCCCGCCCCCCTGGAAGTACGGCAGGTGCTCCTCGAACTGGCTCCCCCACTCCTCGCGCGTCCGGGCGGCGAAGTGGCACGCGGCGTCTCCCCTCGCCACGCACCGGTCCTCCAGCACGTAGAGGGGCTTGCCCACCGCCCGGCTCATGTAGCCGCTGCCGAAGCCACACAGCGACCAGCACACCGGCACCTCCGAGCGCCCCAGGTGCAGCAGGTGCTGCTCCGCCTCGTACGAGTTCTCGATGAGGGTCCCCTGGGGACTCAGCGGATTGCTGTCCTCCAGCCGGATGTGCACCAACCCCTGCAGGGTGTGGATGAGCGCCCCAGCGGTGCGCCACTCGTCCTCGCTCTGCCACTCGAAGGCCGTGCGCAGCGCCTCCGCCATGCGCCAGCCGTGGGCGTAGGCGAAGCGCGTCAGCACCGCCCGCGCCCCGGACAGGCCCAGCGTCTCCACCAACTGCTTGCGCAGCAGCCCGAGCGCCACCGCGTCCAGGATGAGCGCCCGCTCGCCCGCGAAGCGGACGCCCTCCCGAGCGTCCAGCTCCAGCAGGTCCTCGATACGCAAATCCTCGGCACGCATGGGTGACCCTTTCATTTTGGAAGAACGGTAGTTCACTTCGACCGTTGGGCCCACTCCGGGCATTCCCAACCTCCCGGACTCACAGGGGTCCCAGGCTTGGCCCGGGGATTGCTGTGCTCACCGGACGACCCGGGGCCCAAGGAACGCGCGAGCCCTCGCTCCCCGGGAGACCAGGAGGAAGAGATGTCATTCAAACGAGAGCAGCTGGAGGATGGCTCGGTCCGGCTGTCGAGCGAGCGGTGCAGCTTCATCTACCAGCGGCCGCGCCCGGGCGTGGTCTTCCTCCGCATCGTGGGCCAGGACAAGGGCGAGTTCGGCTACGCGCCCATGGACGAGCTGCGCGAGGACATCTGCCGCTACGCGCCCCTCGAGCTGTTCATCGAAATGGAGGAGAGCACCGGGGCCAACCTGCCCGTGCAGGAGGCGTGGACCGAGTGGTTCAACCACCACCGCTCGAACCTCAAGGGCGTGAGCATCCTGCCGCGCAGCAAGTTCATGCACTTCACCGCCGAGGTGGTGAAGTTCTTCTCGCGCACCGGCGAGCTCATCCGCGTCTACCTGGACCCGGTCCCCTTCGACGAGGCCCTCCAACGCGCGGCGCCCGACTTCGTCCGGCACAAGCCCCGGGGCTGAGCCACCTTTTCGAGCACCCCCCGGAGCCGGGTACACTGCGTGGGTCCTCACTCACCAGGAGAACAGGAGGACGCGCGATGTCGTTCAAGAAAGAGACGCTGGCGGACGGCTCGGTCCAGCTGACGAGCGAGCGGAGCAGCTACACCTACCAGCGCCCGCGCCCGGGCGTGGTGTTCATGCGTATCTCGGGGGATGACAAGGGGGAGTTCGGCAACGCCCCCCGGGACGAGCTGCGCGGGGACATCAACCGCTACGCTCCCGTCGAGCTGTTCGTCGAGATGGACGAGTCCACCGGGGCCAACCTGCCCGTGCAGGAGGCCTGGACCGAGTTCTTCAGCGCCAACCGCCCGGCGCTCAAGGGCGTGAGCGTCCTCACGCGCAGCAAGTACATGCACGTCAGCGCCGAGGTGGTGAAGCTCTTCTCCCGCACCGGCGAGCTCATCCGCGTCTACCTGGACCCGGCCCCCTTCGAGGAGGCCCTCCAGCGCGCGGCGCCCGGCTTCGTCCGCCCCAAGACCCAGCGCCCCGGCGCCTGACCGGGGCTAGGGCTTCTGCTCCAGCTCCTCGGGGTGGAACACCCGCGAGGCCACGCGGTCCAGCACCTCGTCGCCCCACACGACGCTCGCCTTGGCCAGCCGCGTCATGTCCTTGGCGAAGGCGCTGCCCTCGGGCACCTGGGAGTAGGTGCGGCTGAGGAAGAGGCCGCGGTTCTCCCGCTCGTAGTCCACGGTGCCGCCGCCGGTGTCGGTGCCCTCACGGGCCTCGGCCTCGAAGCCGGCCAGCACGCCCGGCTTGGGCGGCTCGTGGAAGCGGTAGACGAGCGCGCTGCACTCGAGCGACTTCGTGTCCTCGTGGTACTCGAAGTACACCTGGGCGCCGCCCACGGCGACGCCCCCGAAGCCCTGCGGGTTGAGGCCCGGGCTGAGCACCGCGCCCTGCGAGCGCGAGTACCAGCGCACCAGCTCCTGCGCCGACTCGCGCGTCAGGAGGACTCCGCTCGGAGGAGGCGGGGGCGCGAGGCCCACCGCGGTGAGAATCCACTGGAGCATGGGAGTCCCGGTCACTTGCCAGCGCGGGCCTGCTCGAAGGGCACGCGCTGGGGCAGGTAGGCGTCGTTGAGACCGTGGGTGCCGTTGATGCCCGAGCCGTGCTCGAAGCGGCGCACCACCGCGCCCTTGCCCCCGTCGCGCAGCGCCCAGTCATCCAGGCCCTTGCCGTTGCCCTGGCCGAACCAGGTGGGGACGATGTCCTTGTTGTTGACGTAGTGCACGTACTTGGGGCCGTCCGGGTAGTGGCCGGCGGCGCCGCCGAAGGTCTCCACGTTCACCTTGCCCAGCAGCTGCTCCACCTGCGACTTGGACATCCCGTCCTCGATGCGCAGCCGGTTGGCGACGTCCTGGAGGGCGCGGCTGGTGACGAGGCCGCCCTGGCTGTGCGCCATCAGGTGCACCGAGCGCCCGGCCTTCAGCTCCGAGTAGACGGTGTCCGCCAGCGAGTCCACCGCCGGGTTGTGGCCCTTGTCCAGCTTGTCCTTCACGCACTGGGCGAGGTCGGCGACCATGCCCTCGGTGGCGTTGTGCACGCCGATGACCTTGCCCCCGGTCGCGTCGGCGATCTGCTGCATGCTGCGGAACTGCGCGTCCTTGTCGTTGGAGATGCCGTTGACGTAGACGAAGGTCTGGGTGGGGTTGGGGTTGTTGCGCGGGGTGACGCCCGGCACCTGGCTCAGCGGCGTGCCGGGCGGGAACGTCTGTCCCGCGGCGCCCACGAGGTGCCCGTCGTACACGCGGTCCGGCTTGGAGCCACCGAAGAGGCCGCCCAGCGCCCTGGCCTTGTCGGCCGCCTTGTTCTCGAAGCCGTCGACGAACTGGCCCACCCTCTGGCCGCCCTCGGCCACGGTGTTCTTCACCGCGCCCACGGCGTTGCCCACCGTCTGCTGCGTCTTCTCGACGGCGTTCTGGGTGCCCGTGCGCACGTTGTGGAGGAGGTTGCGGCCGCGCTCGAGGGGGTTCATGGGGGCTCCGGCGAGAGACTCGCGTGAAAATCGTTACGGGATTGTCGTGAGAAGGGGTGCGCGAGTTGCGTCCCCATTCTCACCTTTGCCCCCGGTATGGCTCCATGGACGGGCGGTATGGGTCCAGCCGTCCCGGGAGCACCGCGTCAGACGGCCTGGGGCGGGTGCCTCGGGTCCCGGCCGAACTTCTGGAGGAACTGTCCCCGGGCCACGTGCAGCCCGCCCCGGGCCACGGCCTTGAGCCACGCCCCGCCGGTGGTCTTGGCGATGAAGTCGCGCGTCCGGCGCGAGTCCTGGACCACGGGGGTGAGCGTGGCCGGGTCGTTGAAGTTCTCGGTGAAGGCGTCGGCCAGCCGCTGGATGGCGCTCCGGTTGTCCGCGCGGCCATCACTGCCGTACTGGGCCATGAGCAGCTCACGCGCGGCGGCGGTGATGGGCTCCAGCAGGAGGTTGTTGAAGGTGTACGTGGCGAGCCCGTGCCGGGCGTAGAAGCGCTCGAAGGTGGCCGTCATCCACGCCGCGTCGAAGGGCCGGTCCCCGTGCTCGGCCACGGCCTCGAGCAGCGTGCGCACCTGCTTGTACCCGTTGTTGGCCCCCTGCCCGCCGATGGGGTCCAGCGACATCGCCGTGTCGCCGAGCGCCATCACCTCACGCCCCGAGGGCAGTCGCCCCACCGGCCGGCGCACCGTGGGCGTCACCGCCCCCACCAGCCAGCCCTGCGGGTCCGACAGCTCGGCGCTCTGGAACCAGTCGGCGTCCCACGGGAGGAACTCGCGGAACACGCCCTTCATGCGCTCCACCACCTCCTCGCCACTCTTGGCGTCCCGGAAGCGGTCGAACGGACCGCCCGGCCTGGCCTCCACGAGGGCGCTCCAGCTCGGGCCCACGTCCTTGTGGAAGTAGGGCATGTAGAAGATCTCCCCGGCCTCGGGGAACACGTTGAACTTCACCGGCACGATGGGCAGGCCGTCGAAGCGCATCTTCACGCCCCGCATGAACACCATCGCGAGCTGACGCTGGGGCGCGTCGTAGACGCTCCGGGCCGCATCCCGCTCGAAGAGCCGGCACAGCTCCGCGCGCCCCGCCGCCACCAGCGTCAGGTCGTGCGCGGCGGAGATCTCCTCCAGGCGCTGCACCGTCACGGACTCGATCTCGATGCGCCCGCCGCGAGCCACGAGGTCGTTCATCCACCGGTGGCTCTGCAGCCGCACGTCGACTCCCTGGAAGGGACGACTCGTGCGCCCCGTGAGGGTGAGCAGCCGGTTGCGCGGCGTGGGACAGACGGTGAGGTGCGCGCCCTCGCCCCAAGGCAACTGCTCATCCCAGTGGTTGAGGCCGAGCTCACGCTCCAGTTGCAGCGACAGCTCGAAGCGGGCCGCCGAGCCCGTGGGCTTGGACTGGAGCCACTGCTCGGGCGTCCGGTCCGAGTAGAGGGTGACCTGATGGCCCGCTTTCAGCAGGCCGTGGGCGGCCACGAGTCCAACGACTCCCGAGCCGATGATGGCGATCTTGCGCATGTCTCCCCCAAAAGGTTGTGGACTGAACAGTACGAGAAGGGACGGACGCTCACCAGCCTCCCCCCTCAGTTCCGGCACTCAAGGGGACGAGTCCCTCCGCCGCGCGTTGTGACGCGAGCCCACTACCCGTGCTGCCGCGAGGTGGAGACACCCGGACTGGCGGTGAAGCGGTGCTCCTGCTCCAGGAGGATGACGCCATAATCGCCCACCTCCTCGAAGCCCAGGGCGCGGTACGCCCGCTGGGCCGGCAGGTTGTCGATCGGGGTGTACAGCACCGACGACCGGGCCCCCTCCGCGAGGGCCATGCGGAGCGAGCCCGCCACCACCGCCCGGGCATGCCCCCGGCCGCGCAGGGCGGGAGGGGTGTAGACACCGCCGACCTGGACGACTTCCGGCAGGCGGGCGTTGAACGCGGAGAGGGCCACGACCGACGGCCCGTGCGTGAGCACGAACAAGGAGCCCTCGCGCATCGTGCGCGAGACGAACTCCCGGGCCTCGGCCATCAGCGGCTCCCCCGGGCGCTTGCCCATGATCTCCACGAGGTAGTCATGGCGCCAATGCGCGAGCAGGTCCGACTCCTCATCCCGAGCCCGCCGCGAGTGGACCTCCCCGGAGGCCAACGCGGGGGGAATCCGCAGCCGCGCCAATTCGAGGACGAACAGCACCTCCTTGCCCTCCAGGGTACACGCGGCCCCTTCGAGACCCAGCACGCGCCGGGCTCGCTCGCACTGGGACCACGGGCCGGAGAACCCACGCAGCGGCCGCGCCGCCCGCCGAGCCAATTCCTCGACGACGAGGTCCAGGTGCTCGGGCGCCTGGAGGACGAGGATGCCGCTCCAGTAGAGCGCCCCCACCCCGCGCAGCATGCCTTCCTCGAAGGCCCCCACGTAGGCGCCCTGATAGGGCAGGTCCCCGTCCCGCAGGCCCGAGGCGCGGGAGTTGGACATCAGGAAGAGGGAGCTGTGCGGATGCGCCGCGAGCAACCGCTCCAGCGCTGCTTCGTCTCCGGGGCCCAGTGCCCGGACCTCGACGTGCCTTCCCATGATGGACTCCTCTCGCGCGACCTCACTCGGGACGTGCCTCTTTCAGCACATCTGGAGGGTCCACGGAACCGATGGGAGTGGGTGGGGGTGCCAGGTCAGGTAGCGTGCCAGCGCGGAGCAGCCCTCTTCATTTATTGAGCCTGGGCTCGGGAGCGCTAGAAGAGCGGCTGGAGGAACGCATGTACATCACCCGGCTGCACGTGAAGAACATGAAGCTCATGCGGGACCTCGCTCTCGACTTCACCCATGAAGGCAAGCCCCGCATGTGGACCGCGTTCGTCGCGGAAAACGGCGCGTGCAAGACGACGCTCCTTCAGGCCATTGCCCTGGCGGCGAGTGGTTCCGCCCGCGCGAACCAGTTGGCGGACGTGCCGTCGCTGCCGGACCTGAGACAACCAGCCGGGGCCACACAAATAAGCGCTGATTTCGAATTCGGGACTGGCCTGGAGAAATGGCGCCTCTTTCCCGCACTCAATCTGCCCCGTGTAGGCGGACAAAAGCTGGGCCTGTGGAGTTCACTGAGTGTAGAGCCCGAACAATCGACTTTCGCAGGAGCATCCAGTCTCGGCGAAACCGTGGTGCTCGCGTCTATCAACAACAAGCCGGTCCCGTACGATGCCGATAGGATGTACTCGCTGCTCAAGAAGCTCCTGAATGCACAACTAGACGAGAAAACTCCTGGTCCGGCGTGGGAGTCATTAGTCCGTGGTGCCATGGCGTCGTTCCGGGACCCACTCTCCGAGGCCCGTTCGAAATCCTTCCCCGGTTGGTTCGTCGCGGGCTACGGGACTCAGCGCCAATTGCCAGTACCGCTCAGCGCGTCCGAGTTGAAGGATCGCGTTCTCAATCGGCTCGAACCACTCTTCGGAAAGGCGCCCCTCGTCGGCACGGGCTTCGCCAATCAGTTCGTCGACACGTCTCGATTCGGGCCGTTCATCGAGGCCCTCAAGAAGGTGTTTGTCGACAACCACCTCTTGCCCCATGTGGACGCTGTCGAACTGCGCGGCAGAGGCGGAGTGACGCAACCCGGGGATCTGGTCCGGTCGCACAACTTCGAGTTCGCGTTCTCCGGCGAGAAGACAAAGGTTCCCGCCACTTGGCTCTCGCAGGGTTACCAGTCGACCATCGCATGGATCGCCGACCTCATCGGGCAGATGTACCTCGACATCGGCGAGGCCATTCCCCTCGAGGACATGGAGGGAATGGTTCTCATCGACGAACTCGACCTCCATCTTCATCCGACGTGGCAGGTGCGGCTCGTCCCTGTGCTCAAGCGCGTGTTTCCGCGCATGCAGTTCATCGTGACGACCCACTCTCCCATGCTGCTGCCAGCACTTGAGCGACACGAAATCGTGATGCTTCGCCTGGACGAGAACGGCGATGTCGTAGCCGAAGCGCCGCCCGCCTCGCCCAAGCTGATGACGGGCAGCGAGATCTACTCAAGCTTCTTCAACATCCAGAAGCTCTACCCGAGCGATCTCGGTGACGACCTGCGGCGCTACACCTATCTCTCGAGCGATCCGACGCGCACCGACGAGGAAGACGCCGAGATGCTTCGCTTGCAGAAGAAGCTCACCGACGCGGGGCTCGACCTGGGGCTCCCCCCGGTACCGAGGGATGTGGCGTGATCCGCATCCAGCGCGGGCCCGAGCCCGCCGCCCTTGCTCCGGTTCGTGCCGCGGAGTTGCTGCGCGTGAGAACGATCACGGCTGCGGGCAAGCCCGGCTCAGATGCGATCGGGCAAGAGTACTCGGTGGTGAAGCGTGAACTCTGGACGCAGCAGTCGATGCGGTGCTGCTACTGCGAAGGCCAGATTCAATGCGACTACAGCGACGTCGAGCACTTCAGGCCCAAAGCGAGAGCCGATCGCCAGAATGGCACGACCGACATCGGTTACTGGTGGCTCGCCTGGACGTGGGAGAACCTCCTCTTCAGTTGCGCGATCTGCAACCGTTCCGCCAAGAAGGACCTGTTTCCACTCGAAGTCGGCAGTGTGCCGCTCCTCCCTGAGGAGCAGCCGCCCGGCAAGGAAGTGCCGACTCTCATTGATCCGTGTGGAGAAGACCCGGTCGAGTCGATTCAGTTCGTCTTCGATGGTACTCACTGGCAGCCAGTTGGACGAAACGGAAGCAAGCGGGGCCAACGCACGATCGAGATTCTGAAGCTCGGTCGAGCGGATCTCCTGACGATCTACGATGCCCATGTGCGTGATCACGTAGAGCCACGCACCGAGGCGGTTCACGAGGCCATCGGGAGCCAGGACGAGGACGCCATCCGCCAGGCGTGGCGACGTGTTCGCGGACTCCTCTCCCCCCGAATGCCCTTCGTTGCGCTGTCGTTCGACGCCATCAACCACTTCGTCCCCGAGGACGTCCGAAAACGGTGGGGCCTCGAATTGCCGAGGCCGCCTGTTCGCGGTCCATGATGGAAGAGAACCGCTACCGCGTGCCGACACGCCTCCACCGGGTGGAGCAGGAGCTTCAGCGCAGCCGCTTCATCACGACGCTCGCCCCTGCGCCGACCGTGGAGGAGGCCAAGTCCTTCATCTCCCGCGTCCGCGAGGAGTTCCCCGATGCCAACCACAACTGCTGGGCCTACGTGGTGGGCCCTCCCGGTTCGACCGGACAGGCGGGGATGAGCGATGACGGTGAACCCCACGGAACCGCCGGCCGGCCCATGCTCACGGCGCTGCTCCACGGCGGCGTGGGGGATGTGGCGGTCGTCGTCACCCGCTACTTCGGCGGGACTCTCCTCGGCAAGGGCGGGCTGGTGCGGGCCTACACCGGCTGCGTCCAGCAGGGGCTCGAACACCTCCCCACCACCGAGCGCGTGCGCAAGGTCCGCCTCGCCATCGAGCTCGAATACGCCAGTGTGGATGGCCTCCGCCGGATGCTCCCGACCCACGAGGCCGAGCTCCTCTCCGAAGAGTACGCCGCCACCGTGGGCTACCAGCTCGCGCTCCCCGTCACCCGGCTGGAGGGCTTCCGGACCGCGCTGCTCGACCTCACCAACGGGCAGGTTCTGCTCGAAGTCCTCGACCCCGAGGAGTGACACCGCCCCGCCGGCAATCCCAGACAAGAACCGGGCAGCCTCTCCGCGCCGCCCGGCCTTGGTTTCACCTCCTCAGGCCTTGATGTACCGCTCGAACACGAAGCCGAAGTCCTTCACCCAGTATTTCTGCTGAGCGCCGGCGAGCCACGCGAAGGCGGCCTGGTTGAGCTCCTTGAAGGACTCCACGATCGGCGCGGGGCCCGCCTGACCGCGGCCGAGGGTGGTGGAGGCGACCTCGATGCTGGCCTTGGCGTGGCCGAGCGCCACTTCGTTCTCGTGCATCAGCTCGGAGATGCGGAACAGCGCCTTGTAGAGGTCCTTCACCTGCTCGATGTGCTTCTTGTGCACGTCGATCGAGAAGTCCTTGGCGCCGAGGTGGAACTTGATCTCCACGTCCATGTCCATGTTGCCCGCGGTCTCCAGCAGCACATTGGAGATCGGATTGCTGCCGTAGCTGTAGCGGCGCAGCATGCGCTTCTTGCTGGTGGCACTCGTGCCGTCCAGGTGGATGAGCGCCTTGTTGGTGAAGCAGTACTCGTCGGACTTGGACTTGATGAGGAAGAAGATCTTCTCCTGGTCCTCGTGCATCACGTAGTCGTCCGCGTCCACCTTGTCGTAGTCGGACGGGGCGATGACCGAGCCGATGTCGCTGAGGCCGAGGGCGTCGGCGGCGAGTTTCCCGAACATTCCATTCTCCCAGGGTAGGTGCTGCGTCGAGCATAGGCGAAGCGGGTCTCGCGACAAGCCAGGGGTTAATCTTGAATTCCCAGTCTGGCCCGGATAAGCCGATGGTCGCTCATGCCTCACCCCCCCCGGGAGACCCACATGAATCGACGCCATCTCACTTCGAGCATTCTCGCCCTTTGCGGCATCGCCACCCTCCACGGCTGCGCGCCCGAGACCGCCCCCCTCACGGAGTCCGAGGACAGTGCCATCGGGAGCCAGGAGCAGGCGGAGCTGGGCTACAACCCGGGCGCGGGCTGGTACGTCGCATGGTCGGACGAGTTCGAAGGCACCACCCTCAACGCCAACCACTGGACCGTCCTCACCAGCAACTACGACCCGGTCACCAACAACTGCAACTTCGGCACGGGCGAGCTGGAGTATCCCCGCGCGCAGAACGTCACCGTGAGCGGCGGCAAGCTCATCCTCACCGCCGAGCGCACGGCCGACAACCCGATGGACTCGCGGTGCACCGGCTATGGCCCGCGCTCGTTCTACTCCGGCCGCATCCACTCCAAGGGCAAGGTGGAGCGGCGCTACGGCAAGCTCGCCGCCAGCATCAAGATTCCCTCCGGCTACGGCATGTGGCCGGCGTTCTGGACGCTCGGGGCCAACGTCTCCACCGCCGGGTGGCCCGCCGCCGGGGAGATCGACATCCTGGAGTGGCACTCCAATGAGCCCACCTGGATGAAGTCCGCCACGCACTGGTACAACGGCGGGCAGGCGGACTGGGGCACCGGCGCCAGCGGCGGCTACAACCTCGCCGACTCCTTCCACACCTACGAGGTCGAGTGGACGGCCAGCAGCATGGTGTTCCGGCTGGATGGGAACATCGTCTCCAACACGTACTACCACAACGAGACCGAGTTCCAGCAGCCCCACTACATCCTCCTGAACCTGGCGCTCGGCGGGAACTGGTACGGCAACCCGAGCCCCGCCAGCATCGCCCTGCCCTCGGGCGTGAAGAAGACGATGGAGGTCGAGTGGGTGCGCTGGTACCAGCAGGGCAGCCTGCCCAGCGTCTCGCTCACCAACCCGGGCTTCGAGTCGGGGATGACGGGCTGGTCCACCTGGAGCCCCAACGCCACCGAGGCCGCTGACTTCTCCGAGACGTACAACGGGGGCCACTCCGGCGCCTACCACCTGTCGCACTGGAACAACGCCTCGCCCTTCGAGGTGTGGACGTACCAGCCCCGCTCCGGGCTCGCCACGGGCAACTACAAGGTGCGCGCGTGGGTGCGCAAGGGCGGCGCCTTCGACGTCGCGCGCCTCCAGGCGAAGACCTGCGGCTCCTGCGCCGCCGTCGGCACCGACCTGGGCACGTACGGCAACTGGACCCTCGTGGAGACGCCCGCCATCTACGTCTCCGGGGGCTACCTCGAGCTGGGCTTCCACACCCGCGCCAGCGTGGGCAACCCCGGCAACTACATCCACATGGATGACGTGGAGCTGATTCCCCTCTGAGTCACCTGCGCCCTCCCTTCGCCGCGAGCACAGCGCGAGGGGAGGCGGAGCGCTCGGCCCGCTACATGGGCTCGAGCCGGAACTGCTGGCAGTCGTTGTTGGCCCAGGTCCACTGCTGGAGTCTCGCGCCGTCACCGCTGCTCCAGCAGTTGGCCACGTCGAGCACCTTGCCGCTGTGGCGCGCCTCGAACCTGTACCAGCCACCGCCGAGCGAGACGGGCTTGAACTGCTGGTTGTTGCCACCGAAGGAGGTCCACTGCTGGAGGTTGGCGCCGTCGGCGGTGCTCGGCCCGGCGATGTCCACGCACCGGCCCGTGGCCTTGTTCACGAGGCGGTAGGTGCCTCCCCACTTGAACGAGGCCACCGACCGTGGC
>NZ_DASVSO010000601.1:0-7765 GCF_036388035.1 Archangium sp. | reverse complement strand
TGCGCGAGTCCCCCACCACGCTGCACGGGCGGAAGATGGTGACGGGCAGGGAGGCGGCGGCGCGCTGGACGAGCTTCTCCGCCTGGAACTTGGTCTCCTCGTAGACGTTGCGGAAGCCCTGGCCGCAGTCCAGCTCGTCCTCGGCGATGACGCCCAGGCGGTCGCCCGAGACGTGACAGGAGGAGAAGTGGTTGAAGCGCTGGAGGTGCTCGCAGTCGCGCGCCAGCTCCAGCACGTTGCGGGTGCCATCCACGTTGATGCGCCAGGCCGTCTCCTTGGGGACGCCCAGGTAGAAGACGGCGGCCAGGTGATAGATGTGCGTCACCCGCTCGCACAGCCGCTGGTACTCCTCTCCGGACAGGCCCAGGTGCATGTCCACGATGTCGCCGGTGAGCAGCTCCAACGTGGCGCCGGTGCCCTGGAGGCTCGCCGCCAGCTTCTGCGCCTCCTTGAGGTGCTTGGGCTGCACCAGGACGTAGACGTGGGCCTTGGGCTCCTCGCGGACGATGTGCTCGACCAGCCGTTTGCCGATGAAGCCCGGGAAGCCGGTGACGAAGTACGTCCCGGCCTTGCCTTGGGCTTCCTTGCGCTTCTCGCTCATGGGCGGCGGAGCATAGCCGGCCTTCAGCCGCGCGCGAGCATGGCGCGCCACACCTCTTCCACCCGGACCCGGGTCATCTCCTGACTTCCCGAGTTGTCCACCACCCAGGTGGCATGCTGGCGCTTCTCGTCGAGTGGAAGCTGGGCGGCCAGCCGGGCTTCCGCCGCCGCCTCGTCCAGGCCGTCGCGCGCCCTCAGCCGGGCCTTTTGCACCTCCCGGGGCACCCACACCAGCACCACCCCGTCCATGCCCTCGTGCAGCCGGTTCTCGATGAGCAGCGGGGCGTCATAGAGGACGCGCTCCACCCCCTGCTCGGCGAGCGCCTGGGTGCGCTGGAAGAACTCCTGGCCGATGAGCGGGTGGAGCAGGGCATTGAGGGCGGCCCGCTCCGTCGGGTCCCCGAAGACGCGCGCCCCCAGCTTCGCCCGGTCCAGGCGCCCGTCCGGACCCAGCACGCCCGGGAAGCGCTCGGCCACGGCCTTCAGCCCCGGGGTGCCCGGCTCCACCACCTCGCGGGCGATGACGTCCGCGTCCAGCACCTGCGCTCCCAACTCGCGCAGCATGCGGCTCACGGTGCTCTTGCCGGAGGCGATGCCCCCCGTCAGTCCATAGAGCTTCACGGGGGGCCTACTTCGCGGCCTGCTGGGTGGTGAAGATGAACGAGTGCACCGTCTTTCCGTCCTCGTTGAGGAAGACGGCCAGTCCCAGCCGGGGGTAGAGCAGGTAGGTGCGGAAGTCGTCCGTCAGCTTCTTCTGGTAGCAGGGGCTAGGCGGCGCCTTGCCGGCCGGGCAGACGGAGCCGTAGGTGCTTTCCACCGACTCCTTGTCGATGACCGGGCCGGGGAAGACGTCGATGCGCTCGACGAGCTGCGTGCCCGGGTCCACCTTGAACTGCACCTGCTTGGTGCCCTTGATGGCCTTCTGGTCGAAGTAGGCGATGATCTCCTTGCCGTCGGAGGTGACCACGCGCGAGGGCTCCCCGAACTTCTGGAGGACCAGCTCGCGCTTGGACTGCCCGGGCTCGATTCCCTGCCACGGCTTGGCCACCGCGGGCGCGGCGGCGAGGAGCACGGCGACGATGGCGATGGTTTTCATCCGTCGAGGTGTAACGGATCCACCCGCGCCGTCTCAAGCTCCCCTCTGTCGCGGACGCCACGCGTCCGACAACTTTCACACCTCCGCCTTGCCCCGCCTGGGGTCGTCTGCTAGTGCAGGAGCCGAATGCGCGCTCGCGGCTCCTGCCTCCTCCTGCTCGTCCTCGCCCTCTCCGGCGCCGCCGGGGCCGCCGATTTCCTCGGCCCCGAGAGCTGCAAGGGCTGCCACCCGGCGGCCTATGAGGCCTGGATGCAGTCCAAGCATGCCCGGGCCGGCGACTCGCTCTCCGACGCGCAGAAGACCGACGCGCGGTGCCTGTCCTGCCACGCGCCCGACCAGGGTTCCCAGGGCGTCTCCCACGTTACCTGCGAGACGTGCCACGGCGGCGGCCAGTACTACTCGCCCGCCTACGTGATGAAGGACGCCGAGCTCGCCCGCCTCGTGGGTCTGGTGGACCCCTCGGAGAAGTCCTGCCGTGGCTGCCACGACGCCTCCTCTCCGTCCCTCAAGCCCTTTGATTTCGTCGAGTCGCTCAAGGCCATCGACCACTGGTCCGCCGAGCGCACTGGCAAGAAGGGCACCCGCGCCGAGGCTCCCCCACCCGAGCCGGCCAAGAAGAAATAGCGTGATCAAGATCCTCGACGCCCGCTTCCTCACCACCGCGGTGGAGCCCAAGGGCTACCCCACCGGGCCCGCCACCCCCGAGGTGGCCTTCGTGGGCCGCTCCAACGTGGGCAAGTCGTCCATGATCAACGCGCTGGCCGGCCGCAAGAAGCTGGTGCGCGTCTCCAACACGCCCGGCCGCACCCGGACGATCAACTTCTTCGACGTGGACGTGGAGCACGGGGGCAAGACGCAGCTCGTGCGCTTCGCGGACCTGCCCGGCTACGGCTTCGCCAAGGTGAGCAAGACGGAGCGCTCCCAGTGGCAGACGATGATCACCACCTACCTGGAGAAGCGCCGGGACCTGAAGGTGGTGGTGAGCATCGTCGACGCCGAGGTGGGCCCCACCTCCGACGACTTCCAGACGCTCGACTACCTGCAGCAGGCCAACCGCCCCATCCTGGTGGTGGCCACGAAGATCGACCGGCTGCCCAAGGCGCGTCGCAAGCCCCGCCTCAACGACCTCGCCGAGCAGCTGTCCCTGCCGCGTGAGGCCGTCATGCCCTTCTCCGCCACGGAGAAGCTGGGCCTGGAAGAGGTGTGGGAGACGCTGCTGAGCGCGGCGCGCTGAGGTGTGGTAGGCACGCGCCGTGTCGAACGGCAATGGAAACGGAAGCAGCGGCAATGGCAGTGACACCCAGCGCGCGCTGAGCCTCGTGCGCCGGCAGCTCGCGTCCCTGCCCGCCCGCAAGCGGATTGAAGCCATCCTCGACTCGCGCGGCGCGCGGGAGCTGGTGCGCACGCTGCCCGCGGAGGACCTGTACTTCACCATCGCCGAGGTGGGACTGGCGGACTCGACCGAGCTCGTCCAGCTCGCCTCGCCCGAGCAGTTCCGCACCTTCGTGGACCTGGGCGGGTGGAAGAAGGACCAGCTCGCGCCGCACGAGGTGCTCACCTGGCTGCGCGCCGCGCGCGGGGACGAGTCCGAGGACTTCCTCCAGAAGCTGCGCAAGGTGGACATCGAGGTGCTGGAGATGCTCCTGCGCGAGTTCTCCCTGCTCCACGACCTGGAGGAGAACCCGGACGTCCACGTGGAGGGCGTGACGCTGGAGACGCCCGAGGGGCGCTACCTCGTGGAGTTCAAGGGCATCGAGGGGGCGGAGCTGGCCGCCATGCGCTTGATCATCAACGATCTCATCGCGGACAACCCCTTCGAGGCGGTGCGCTTCCTCGAGGCCGTCCGCTGGGACGTGCCCACCGAGCTGGAGGAGACGGCCTACCGCTTCCGCACGGCGCGGCTGCAGGACATGGGCTTTCCGCCGCTGGAGGAGGCCGTGCGCCTCTTCAGCCGGGTGGACACGGGCACCGCGCCGGCTCCGGCACCGGGCACGGCGCTCGCGCCCGGGCAGGGCCAGCCGGACTACCTGGAGGCGGCCTTCCGCGCCCTGGACGAGGTGGAGCGGGAGAACCTGGAGACGGAGCTGCGCTACCTCGCCAACGCCACGCTGGTGGCCGAGGTGGAGGAGCCGGGCGAGCTGGACGCCATCCGCCGCGTGGGCGAGATGGCCCGGGACTACCTGCTGTTGGGGCTGGAGCACCTGACGGGGGGAGACCCCACGCGCGCCGCGCAGGTGGTGCGCGACACGGAGCTCAAGCGCGTCTTCCAGGTGGGCTTCTCGCTGACGCTGGCGCTCAAGTTCCGCGCGGACCGGCTGATGAAGCAGCCCCTGGCCCAGGTGGAGGGCACGCCGCTGCTCTTCCCCGAGGAGGCCGCCGCCCTCGAGGCCCTGCGCCGCAAGCGCCCGCGCCGTGCGCTGAAGGTGCCCGGGGCCGAGCCGGTGCCCTTCCGCTCGCGGCGGGAGCTGGCCTCCAGCGAGGAGGTGCTGACGCGGGCCGAGGCCCAGGTGGCGCTGCTGGGCGCGCTGCTCGGGGGCTCGGCGCAACGGGCACACGAGCTGCTGGCCCGCTTCGGCGTGGAGCCGCGCGTGCTCGGGGTGGACCGGTTCTTCGCCGCCACGGTGGCCCTGGCCCTGCTGGAGGGGAAGGTGGATCCGCGCCCGGTGCCCTCGGGGCGGGGCGACGCACTGGCGGCGATGCTCTTCGAGGGCACCCCGGAGGCCCCGCGCCTGCGCCCGGACGCCGCCGACAAGGTGGTGGCGGCGCTGGAGCCAGCGGTGCCCGAGTCGGCCCGTCCCGAGCTGCGCCGTCAGGTGAAGGCGACGCTCGCTCGCTTGCTGGAGGAACTCGCGCCGTCGTTCCTCCAGGAGGGCAAGTTGAATCCCATCGCCTCCGTTCTGCTGCCCATGGAGGGCGGAGCCCCGTAATCCTTTCAGTCCTCCCCCCCTCCGTACCAGGTACCCCTGGTCGCTAAGGGGTTGGATCCACGGACCTTTGCCCCTGGGGGCCGCTGGCACATCGCCTGCTAGCAAGAGCCTGCGTTCGTGGGCTTCGGGCTGGAGGAGGACGGGATGGGGGTAGGCGAGACGACAGAACGCCGCGATGTGGTGGCGTTCTATGCGCTGACCGCATTCGCGGCGCTGCTGTACATGGTGCCGCAGGCGTGGATACCCGCGCTGGCTCCGTTGCGGCCGGCGCTGCTCACGTCGGGGCTGGCGGCGGGGATGATGGCGCTGAGGAGGATGGGGCGCGCCGAGCCGCTCTACTTCGATGGGGTGCGAGGCGTGGCGCTGCTGGCCTTCTCGGGGCTGGCGCTGGCCTCCATGACGTGGTCGGTGAACCCGGAGGTGACGCGCTACACGGCCATCGAGCTGCTGAAGCTGACGGCCATCTACCTGACGCTGGTGAACGTGGTGACCACGCCCAAGCGGCTGGCCCTGGTGTGCGGGGCGATGGTGCTGGGCTCGCTCGTCACGTCCCACGGCGTCATCACCACGTACCTCACCGGCACGCCCGAGACGCTGGTGGAGGGCTACCGGGCGCACTGGATCGAGGTGTACGCGGACCCGAACCGCTCGGCCATGAACCTGGCGATCATCGTGCCGCTGGCGGTGGCCTTCCTGGCGCGCAAGGAGAGCGGCTGGCTGTGGCGCGCGGCGTGTGCCCTGGCGGTGGTGCTGGCGCTGGTGGCCATCGTCTTCACCTACTCGCGTGGTGGCTTCATCGGCCTGTCGGTGGCCATGGCCATCTGGGCCATGCGCGAGCAGAAGAAGCTGCGCTCGGTGCTGCTGGGGGTGGCGCTCGCGCTGGGGCTGGTGATGTTCGCGCCCAAGAGCTTCTGGCAGCGCAACGAGACGGTGGCGACGTTCCACGAGGACGCCTCGGCCATGGGCCGCGTGTACGCGTGGCAGGTGACGTCGCGCATCAGCCTGGACAAGCCGCTGCTGGGCGTGGGGGCCGGAGGCTTCCGCTTCGCCTGGCCGCTGTACGCGCCGCCCGAGGCGACGCGCGCGTACGTGGCGCACAACATCTTCCTGGACGTCATCGGGGAGCTGGGCTGGGTGGGCCTGCTCTTCTTCCTGGTGTTCGCCGGAGGCGCGACGGGCGGGGCCTTCGCGGCCTCGCGCAGCACCCAGGTGGGGTGGCTGGCCCGAGGGCTCTCGGCCTCCATGGCGGGCTACCTCATCTGTGACTTGTTCTCCGGCTACATCCTCTCGGCGCACCTGTACGTGCTGTTCGGACTGGCGGCGTGCGCCCAGCGCATCGCCCAGGCGCAGGAGGCGGAGGAGTCGGTGAAGCTACCGGTGGTGAAGGGACAGCTGGCGACGAGCTGGGAGGGCTCGAACCATGCGGCGTGAGGAGGCGCGGATGGCGGAGGAACCCCTCCGCCTGTTGCAGTTCACCAAGTCGTTCCATATCGGTGGCACCGAGGTCCAGGTGGTGGAGCTGCTGCGAGGGCTCCCCGCCAGCTACCGGGTGCAGCTGGCCGTGCTGCAGGACGAGGGGCCGCTGATGGGGGCGGTCCGCCAGCTCGGCCATGTGCCCGAGGTGTTTCCCCTGAAGGGCTCGCTGGCGCGGCCCAACTCGGCGATGCAGGTGGCGCGGCTGGCGAGCTGGCTGCGCCGCGAGCGGGTGGAGCTCGTCCACGCGCACGACTTCTACTCGACGATGCTGGTGGTTCCCGCGGCGAAGCTGGCGGGGACGAAGGTGATTGTCGGTCGGCTGGACCTGGCGCACTGGCACGGCAAGGCGCGGCGGGCGGTGCTCCAGGGCCTCACGCAGCTGGCGGACCACGTGGTGGCCAACGCCGAGGCCATCCGCCGGATGCTGGTGGAGGAGGAGGGGATGTCGGCGGACAAGGTGTCCGTCATCCCCAACGGCCTGGACGTGGCGCGCTTCGATGCGCGGGTGCGCGAGGGGCTGAAGGCGCCGCTGCCGGACACGCGGGGCGCGCCCGTGGTGGTGCACGTGGCGAACATGAACCACCCGGTGAAGCGGCAGGAGGATCTGCTGCGGGCGCTGGCGATGGTGCGCCTCAAGGGCCTCGTGCTGCACGCCTTCCTGGTGGGGGATGGCCCGAGGCGACCGGAGCTGGAGCGGATGGCGAAGGAGCTGGGCCTGACGGACACGGTCCACTTCCTGGGGCACCGGGCGGACGTGCCGGCCCTCTACGCGCGGGCGGACTTCGGCGTGCTGTGCTCCACGGCCGAGGGCATGTCCAACGCGGTGATGGAGGGCATGGCCGCGGGGCTGCCCATGGTGGTGACGCGGGTGGGAGGCAACCCGGAGCTGGTGGCGGACGGAGAGCGGGGCCTGGTGGTGCCGCCCCTCCAGCCCCAGGCGATGAGCGAGGCCTTCCAGCGGCTGCTGAAGGACCGGGAGCTGGGCCGGCGCATGGGAGCCGAGGCGCGCGCCTTCGTGGAGCGGGAGCTGTCCCTGGAGCGGCTGGTGCGCCGGCATGACGCGGTGTACCGACGGGTGACGCGAGGCGGGTGAAATCGTTTTTCCGGCGGCTCGTAGGGGAGGGGGACCCCCTTCTCCCCTTTTGAGGTAACCGTCGTGAATCTCGCCCTGCTCCTCGTCCTGGCCGCTGCTCCCGCCTCTCAATCCTGGCAACTCGACACGAATGGCACTCCCAAGGTGAGTGTCGCCAACATCAACGGCTCCGTCCGGGTGGAAGCGGTGGACGGCAAGTCGGTGTCGGTGGAGTCGAGGCAGGAGGGCAGCGAGGAGGAGCGCGCGAAGTACCCCATCGAGGTGAAGAAGGACGGGGACGAGGTGACGGTGCGGGTGTGCTGCGACGGCACCTGCTCGCGGAAGACGAGCAGCTGCAACAACCCGGTGGCCACGCACTTCACGCTGAAGGTGCCGCGCGACACCTCGCTGGAGGTGAGCGTGGTGGCCGCGGACGTGAATTCGTCCGGGGTGGCGGGGCCGCAGGAGGTGTCCGTGGTGAGCGGCGACGTGTCGGTGAAGGGCTCGCGGGGGCCGCTGGAGGTGTCCGCGGTGAGCGGCGACGTGGAGCTGGCGCCCGAGACGATGAAGGACATCGAGGTGAGCACGGTGTCC
>NZ_DASVSO010000600.1:0-3544 GCF_036388035.1 Archangium sp. | reverse complement strand
GGCGAGGACGCGCACATCCACCTCGACTTTCTGCGTACCGCCCACGCGATAGAAGCTCCGCTGATCCAGCGCGCGAAGCAGCTTGCTCTGCAGCTTGGGAGAGAGCTCGCTGATCTCGTCCAGGAACAGCGTTCCCCCTGCAGCGAGCTCCATCAGGCCGAGCTTCCGTTCGTCGGCGCCGGAGAATGCACCGCGCTCGTGGCCGAAGAGCTCGCTCTCGAGCAGCTCGCCGGGCAGCGCCGCGCAGTTCACCTTGATGAAGGGCCGGTTGCGGCGGTTGCTGCGCGCGTGGACCTCGCGGGCGATGACCTCCTTGCCCGTGCCGGACTCCCCCAGCAGCAGCACCGGCACGTCCGTGTCCGCGATGCGCTCCACCAGGGCGCGCACCCGGCGCATGGCCGGCGAGTGCGAGATGAGGATGCGCTCGTCCCCGCCCGTCTGGGCGGCCACGCTGGCCACCGGAGCGCTCGCCACGGCCTGCCGCGCCGGCACCCGACTGCCCAGGGCGCGGGACATCGCGTCCTCCAGCTCATCATTGCTGAAGGGCTTGGACAGGTAGTCGCTGGCGCCCAGCTTCATGGCGCGCATGGCGTCCTCCGCGCCCGAGAGCGCGGACAGGACGATGACGGGGGCACCGCCGCCCGAGGCCCGGTAGCGCCGCAGCACCTCGAGGCCGCTCAGCTCCGGCATCATCACGTCCATCAGCACCACGTCGAACGAGCCCCCGGCGAGCATCTCCAGCGCCTGAGAGCCACTCGACGCGCAGCGCACCTGGTACCCCGAGCTGCCCAGCAGCTCGGCGAGGAACGTCCGCACCTGCTCCTCGTCGTCCACCACCAGCACCGCGATCCGATCCATCCCCTCGCCTCCCCTCACCATTTCGAATCACCCCGTGGGACACCCATCCGTGGGCCGCCCCTTTTCAAATCGTCATTCCCATTGCGGCGCTCCGACGCTCCTCGCGGGCCCGACGCAGGGCCTGCTGCGCTCCTCCCAGGAGCTGGAACGGAGAGCCCACCATGTCCGGGTAGCTCACCGCGCCCAACGTCAGCGTGGGGCGCAGCACCCGGCCATCCACCTGCAAGCGGGCCAGCGCGAAGCGCTCGCTCACGCGGGCCATCACGTCCGGCGCGCTCTCGGCCGGAGTGCCCGGCAGCAGCACGGCGAACTCGTCCTCGGACACGCGCGCCACCACGTCCGCCTCGCGCACCGTCTGGCCGAACACCACCGCGCTGTAGACGAGCAGGCGCTCGGCCACGCCCCGCCCGGACTCCTTGCGCACGGCGCGGAAGTCATCGAGCGAGCCCGCCACCAGGGAGAAGCAGCCCCCGAAGCGCTCGGTGCGCCGCACCTCCAGGGCGATGAGCTCCAGCAGGAAGGCCCGGTTGTACAGCCCGGTGAGCGGATCATGCATGGCCGCCGCCGAGCCCTCTTCCTCGGGCTGCAGGGAGCGGCGCACGCCCGCCTTCAGCCGCAGCTGCGCGCGGATCCGCAACACGAGCTCCTCGCCCGAGCCGGTGCGCGGCACCATGTCCACGCACAGCCCCCGGTCCAGGCAGAAGCGGTACGTCTCCGTATCGTTGGGGTCCACCAGGTAGAGCAGCGGCACCGCGCCCCGGCCCATCTGCCGCAGCCGGCGGGCCACGGACACCGCCGCGTAGTCCGGCGGCTGCGCGGCCAGCACCACCGCATCCGGGCTGATGGCCTCGAACAGGGGCCCCGCGGCGTCGAAGCGCGTCACCGGCACCACCCGGAAGCCCGCCTCCCCCAACACCACCCGCGTCCGCTCCAGGTCCCCCGCGCGCGGCTCCACCACCAGCACCGTCGGTGGTTGATCCGCCCGTTTCTGCTTGTGCCTCAACGCCACCGTGTCCCCCGTCCGGCCAGAACCTTTTTCCACATCGTTCCTCCGGCGTTCTCCCCAGGATTTACAGCCCCTACCCGCCCCTACCCCTTCCATCCCCCTGTTTTTCCTAGGGAGGCGAAGGGAGTTACCCTTCACGACCCCCAGAAGGAGCAACAGGCGTGCCACTTATTGCCCGCCGGATGGACGCCTCGACCTCCGCTTCCTCCAACCGGAGCTTGAAGGTGTCCCGGCCGTCGATGATGACCACCGGGATGTCGTACCGCCAGGCGGCGAACGTCTCCGGGTTGGCGCGGATGTCCTCCTCCACCAGCTCGAAGGGGAGGCGCTCTCGCACCCGTTCCAGGACGGCCTTCGCTTGGTCGCAGAGGCAACAGTTCGGTTTCGAGTAGATTCGGACAATCATTCGGTAGGAAGGATGTGACGCAATGCGCGGCCTGTCAGGTGACTTCTCGACGATGCCCTTGAAGGATCTCGTCGCGTACCTCGGCAGCCGCCGCCTCACGGGGATGCTGAGGATCATGCGGGCGGGCGTGCGCAAGCTCATCCTCCTGCGCGAGGGGCAGGTGCTGAGCGCCAGCTCCAACCAGCCGCGCGAGTTCCTCGGCCAGTTCCTCATCAACATGGGGCACCTGAACGAGGAGCAGTTCAGCAAGGCCTACGCCACCCAGCGCGAGACGAAGGTGCCGCTGGGGAAGATCTTGGTGATGGCGGGGCTGGTGCCCGAGCAGACGATCCGTGGCGCGCTCAACCTGAAGTTCCGCGAGGCGCTGCTGGACATGTTCTCCTGGGAGGAGGGCGAGTTCTCCTTCGACGTGGGCGGCGCCGCGGAGATCGAGGGCGTGGACGTGCGCGTGGAGCTGGCGGACGTCCACCGCGAGGGCGAGTTCCGCGAGACGGCGTGGCAGGCCATCCGGGGGGCCTTCCCCTCGGGGAACCTGTACCTGTCGGTGGACGAGAGCCGGCTGCCGGAGCAGCCCAAGCCGGGCAGCCTGGACGCACGCCTGGTGAAGCGCATTCGCGAGGGGCTGAGCATCGACGAGATGGCCAAGGCGCTGCACGCCTCGGACTTCCTAGTGTACCAGCGCCTGTACGCGCTCTACCGGCTGGAGGCGGTGAAGGTGCTGGCCACGCCCCCCGCGCGCAAGCACGCCGAGCAGGACGACGAGGGCGAGGCGCAGGTGGTGGACATGGACATCATCGGCGCCGAGTCCCCCACGAGCGAGGTGATCCAGGCGGCACAGTCGTTCCTGGAGAACGGCAACTTCCGGGACGGCGAGGCGCTGGCGCGGCGGGCGCACGAGATGTCGCCCTCGCCGGAGACGGAGGCCCTGCTGCGCTCGGCGGAGGCGGCCCTGGTGGGGGCGCTGCGCCGGGAGATGCTGGAGAAGCCGCAGGTGCCTTCCCTGCTGGTGTCGTCGGCGCAGGTCAAGACGATGCAGCTCAGCTCCCCCGAGCGCTACCTGCTGTCGCGCATCGACGGCAAGCGAGACGTGGGCGGCATCATCGGCATGTCCCCCCTCAAGGAGGTGGACGCGCTGAAGTACTTCCAGGCGTTCGTGGATGCCGGGCTGGTGAAGCTCACGCCCCGGTAGGCAGCGCCGCTATAGTGCGTCTGAAGATCCACACTCTGGACGGGCTTCGTTCGTCGGCAACCACAAACTCCCCGGGGGCAAAGCG
>NZ_DASVSO010000599.1:0-8996 GCF_036388035.1 Archangium sp. | reverse complement strand
TCTCCGGTGACTCGCCGCTCGCCGTCGCCTTCGCTCGCCTGCGCCAGCCTCCGCCGGACCCGCGCGCGAAGCTCGCCGTGCCGGACGCGCTCGCCGAGCGGGTGCTGCACTGCCTCGCCCGTGAACCCGAGGAGCGCCCCGCGAGCGCCACGCAGCTCGCCCTGTCCCTGCGCGCGTGGCTGGAGTCCACCGGCGAGCCGGCCCCCACGAGCCCGGCCCTCACGACGAAGCCCGCCCTGTCCCCTCCGCCCGCGAGCCTGGGGGCCCCCACCGTCTCGCGCACCGCCGCCGGGCTCACCACCACCGTCACCAGCGAGCAGGGTGTGGCCGTCCTCCCGCTGCGCTTCCAGGGCCCTCCGGAGCAGGCGTATCTGGGCGAGGCGCTCACCGACTCGCTCATCGACGTGCTGTCGCGTACGCGCGGGGTGCGTGTGCCCAGCAGCGGCACCACCGCCCGCTTCCGCAACGAGCGGGAGCCGCGCGCCGTGGGCCAGGAGCTGGGCGTGGGCTTCCTCGTCGATGGCGTGGTGCAGAGCGCGAGTCCCCTGGTGCGGCTGTCCATCCGCCTCGTGGACACGGCCCACGGCACCCAGCTGTGGAGCGGCCGCTTCGAGGACTCCTCCCCGGACACCTTCGAGCTGCAGGATCGGCTGGGCCAGCGCGTCACCGAGTCGCTGCGCATCGAGCTGCGGCTCGCCGCTCACCGGGAGCTGCTCCCACCGGAGGCCCTGTCGCTGTACCGCCAGGCCTTCGTCCAGGGCTACACCCCCGGCTTCGCCTCGGACATCGCGCTGGGCTGGTTGGAGCAGTGCCTCGAGCTCGCGCCGGACTTCCACCCCGCCATGGCGCTCCATGCCCTCTTCAGCCTGAGGATGTGGTTCGCCGGCGCGTCGGACCCGAGTCGCGACTGGGAGGCGGTGGCCCGCGCCAGCGTCGCCCGCGTCCTGCAGCGGGCCCCCCAGCTCGCCGAGGCCCAGCTCGCCCGGGCCATCCTCGCCGGGCAGGAAGGGGACTGGCGCGGGGCCGTGCTCGCCGCGCGGGCCGCGCTCGAGGCCGCTCCCACCTTCCCCGTGGCCATGCAGTTCCTCGGCAGCCTCCAGTGCGAGGCCGGGCGGGCCGACGATGGCCTCGTCCTCCTGCGGCGGGCCTTCGAGCTCGACCCCAGGCTGGGGCTGAGCCTCTTCGAGCTCGCCCGCTGCAGCGCCCTGCACGGCCGCATGGAGGACTACCGCCAGGCCAGCGAGCGGCTCGACAAGTTCACCGCCTATCGGATTCCAGCGCTGATGATCCGCCTGCGCGTCTCCGCCTGGACGGGGGACCTGGACGGCGTGCGGCAGTGCAAGCGCGCGCTGGAGGACGAGACGACCGCTGGGGCCCAGAATGGCGTCCGCTATGCCGCCGCGGTGCTCGGCGAGGTGGACCCGCTGGCCTCGGTCGCTCCCCTGGATGCCTTGCTTTCGAGGCCGCTCAATCCCCGGTTCGCCTCGCTGATGCGCCAGCTCGCCACCGAGCAGCTCGGCCTCACCGGGCACCCGGAGAAGGCCCTGGAGTACTTCCTGCGCGCGGCCGAGACGGCGCTGATCGACCTGGAGTGGACCGACCGCTGCCCCGCGCTCGCGCCCCTGCGTGCGCTCCCTGGCTTCGCCGAGGGCCGGCGTCAGGTGCGCGCCCGGGTGGCCGCCATCTGGAACGGGTAGGCGCTCCCTACTGGCTCCCAGCGGGCGAGGGAGGCGTCTTCGCCCGCCGGGCCCGGTGGTAGTGCGCCACGCACAGCTCCTTGGCCAGCACCGGCCTGCCACAGTCCGGCTCCTTGCAGCGGGGAGCCTCTTCCAGGGGCGCCGCCTGCCCGGGCTCCCGCTGGCCGAACATTGCCTCGGCCACCGCCAGCAGCCGATCCACCTCGGCCCGGGACAGCCCACGCGAGCGCACGAGCTCCACCAGCCGGTGTGCCCCCGCCGCCTCGTCCTCCTCCACCCGGAAGAGCTCCGCCAGGGGCACGCCCAGCGCCGCAGCCACCTGGACGAGCGTCTCGTAGCTGGGGCTGCGCTCGCCCCGCTCCAGGAGCGAGGCGAAGCTCACCGAGATGCCACAGCGGGCGGCGAAGTCCTCCTGGGTCAACCCCCGCCGCTCACGCAGGGTGCGGATGCGGCGCGCGAGCCCCTGGAGGTGCCCGCTCGCATCCTGGGCTGACGGGGAACTGGAGCGCATGGCCAACCCATGTTAGCGCACCCCATCTGTTAAGGTCTCGCGCCGTCGCAGGTCCCCCCGCGCGAGGGACGCCCCAGGAGAGCACCCCGGCCATGCAAGCTGTCGAAGGGATTCACTACTACTTCCGCAAGGCCGCGCGCATCATGGACGTGGGTGAGCGCATCGAGACGCTGCTCGCCACGCCCCTGCGCGAGGTGAAGGTCCAGGTCTCCATCGAGCTCGACAGCGGGGAGATCCGCACCTTCCACGGCTACCGCATCCAGCACGACAACAGCCGCGGCCCCATGAAGGGCGGCCTGCGCTACCACCCCACCATCTCCCAGGACGAGTGCGTGGCGCTCGCCTCGCTGATGACGTGGAAGACGGCCGTGGTGAACCTGCCCTACGGCGGCGCCAAGGGCGGCGTCGCGGTGGACCCCACCCAGCTGAGCTTCAAGGAGATGGAGCGCCTCACCCGCAAGTACGTGGACCAGATTCAAGACGTCATCGGTCCCACCCGCGACATCGCCGCGCCCGACATCAACACCAACCCCCAGGTGATGGCGTGGATCATGGACCAGTACTCGCGCTACCACGGGCACTCGCCGGCCGTCGTCACCGGCAAGCCGCCGGAGCTGTACGGCACCAAGGGGCGTGACTCGGCCACCGGGCGCGGGCTGCTCTACATCACCCGCGAGATCCTCCGGGACACGGGCATGCCCATGAAGGGCACGCGCTTCGCCATCCAGGGCTTTGGCAACGTGGGCAGCCACACCGCGCAGCTGCTGTGGCAGGACGGGGGCGTGGTGGTGGCCGTCGCGGACGTGTACGGCGGCGTGTTCAACCCGCAGGGCCTGGATGTCCCCGGCCTCTTCGAGCACGTCAAGCGCACCGGCACCGTCACCGGCTTTGGCGGCGGCCAGGCCTGCAAGAGCGAGGACGTGCTGGCCGTCGACTGCGACGTGCTCATCCCCGCCGCGCTCGGCCATGCGCTCAACCGCACCACCGCCAACGCGGTGCGTGCCCGGCTCATCATCGAGGGCGCCAACGGCCCCACCGACCCCGAGGCCGATGAGATCCTCGAGAAGCGCGGCGTGCTGGTGGTGCCGGACATCCTCGCCAACGCGGGCGGTGTGACCGTCAGCTACTACGAGTGGGTGCAGAACCTCCAGCACCTCTCGTGGGAGGAGGAGCGGGTCAACGCCGAGCTGGAGAAGACGATGAAGGAGGCCTACGACCGGGTGGCGCAGATCGCCCGCTCGCGCAAGGTGACGTTGCGCACCGCGGCATTCATCCTGGCGATCGGCCGCGTGGGCAAGGCCACCGTGCTGCGCGGTATCTGAGACGAGCAGTCAGGCAGCCTTCTGCCCGAGGCCCCCTCCCCTTTCGCCTGGGCACCGCATCGGTTATCAGGCGCGACACAAGCCCATGGTCACGCTCCAGCAAATCGAAGACGCCCAGCAGCGCATCGGAGAAGCCGTCTACCGCTCGCCCTGCCCGAAGTCCGAGCAGTTCAAGGAGCTCACCGACGTCTCGGCGCTGTACTGCAAGCTGGAGAACCTGCAGCGCACGGGGGCCTTCAAGGAGCGCGGGGCCCTCAACAAGCTGCTCACCCTCACGCCGGACGAGCGCGCCCGCGGTGTCATCGCCGCCTCGGCGGGCAACCACGCGCAGGGGCTCGCCTACCACGCGGGTCGCCAGGGGGTGAACACCACCATCGTCATGCCCGAGCGCACCCCGCTCATCAAGGTGACGCGCACGCGCTCCTACGGCGCGCGGGTGGTGCTGCACGGCGCCAACTTCGACGAGGCCTACGCCGAGGCCCTGCGCATCCAGGACCGGGACAACCGCGTCTTCGTCCACCCCTTCAATGATCCGCTCATCGTCGCCGGCCAGGGCACCATCGGCCTGGAGCTGCTCGAGCAGATTCCGTACATGGACATGGTGGTGGTGCCCATCGGCGGTGGCGGACTCATCTCCGGCGTGGCATGCGCGCTCAAGGAGACCAACCCGCGCATCAAGGTCATCGGCGTGCAGGCCGCGGCCATCGCGAGCATGAAGGCCTCGGTGGACGCGGGCAAGCTGGTGGAGCTGCCGGCGGGCACCACCATCGCGGACGGCATCTCGGTGAAGCGCCCCGGCGACTACACCTTCGAGATGATCCGCCGCTACGTGGACGACATCGTCACGGTGGACGAGGAGGAGCTCGCCAACGCCATCCTCCTGCTGCTCGAGCGCGAGAAGTCGGTGGTGGAGGGCGCGGGCGCGGTGGGCCTGGCGGCGCTGCTCAACGGGAAGATTCCCTCGGCGCGCGGCCGCAAGGTGGTGATGCTCATCTCGGGCGGCAACATCGACGTCAACCTCGTCAGCCGCATCATCGAGCGTGGCCTGGTGAAGGACGGGCGACTGGTGCGGCTGGTGGTGCGCATGCCGGATCGGCCGGGGATGCTCGCGCGGCTCACGGCGGAGGTCGCCCAGCAGGGCGCCAACATCGTGGAGATCTACCACAACCGCGCCTTCTCCAAGGCGGGCCTGGGCGAGGTGGCCGTCGAGGTGACGCTGGAGACGCGCGGGCGCGGCCACATCCAGGAGCTGATCGGCAGCCTGTCCCAGAATGGCTGGCAGGTCGCGGAAGAGACCTGAGCGGGATTCAGCGGCGGGGCCACTTCGCGCCGGGGCACCGGCTCGGCGATACTGCACCCCATGCGCGCCCTGATCCTCGCCGCCCTGCTCTCCGCCAACCCGCCCCCTCCGCCCGCGCAGGCCCAGAAGCTCGCCGCCCAGCGCGCGTGGGAGGACCTCTACCTCGCCTACTCCTCCGCGGACCCCAAGGGCTACGAGGCCCCTCAGCGCCGCACCATCGCCGCCTCCCTCCTCAAGGGCTGTGAGGCCCTCGCCGGCTCCGACGCGGTGATGGCGTACTCGCTCGGCGAGCGCGCCGTGGCCTTCGAGGAGACGGCCGGCGGTCTGCGCTGCCTCGCCCGCACCGCGCTCGCCACGGACCAGCGCGGCTCCGCCGAGGAGGCCCTGCGCCTGGGCCTGGAGCACTTCCCCAAGGACGGCCACTTCGGGCTGGAGCTGGGCCGGATCCTGCTGGAGGACAAGGATCCGCAGGGCGCGCTCGCCGTGCTCGGCCAGGTGCCACCGCGCTCGCCCCAGGCCTCCAAGGCCAGGGCGCTGATGCAGAAGGCCCGCAGCCAGTCCTCCGAGGAGACCCAGGCCCGCGCCCAGGCCCGCGCCATCGAGCGGCGCTTCACCGGCGAGACCGAGGACAAGGGCAAGGGCTCCGTCGAGCACGCCTCCGCCTCCTCCGGCCTCTCCTATGAGTCCGGCGTGAGCGCCGACGGCATGCGCACCCGCGCCAATGGCCGCTTCGTCGTGAAGTACTTCAACAACGCGCGCGACTTCGGCCAGCGCGCCGAGTACGAGGGCCGCATCGTCTCCGCGCTCGACGAGGCCTATGTCCACACGCGCCAGGTGCTCGGCGAGGCGCGCGAGGCGCCCGTGGACGTCATCCTCTACACCCGCGAGGAGTTCCGCACCCACCAGGGCTCGGCCCTCGCGCGCATGGTGGCCGGGCTCTACTCGGATGGCGCCATCCGCATCAACGACGCCGCCGAGCTCACCCAGCAGACCAAGGCCACCCTCGTCCACGAGTACGTCCACTCCGTGGTGGATGACCTCGTCAACCTCGCCTCCGGCGGCCAGCAGGTCCCCATCTGGCTCAACGAGGGCCTCGCCGAGTACGTGGAGTGGCGCTACCTCGGCAGCGACAAGCCGCCCCAGGCGCTGGGCGCTCGCATGCGCGCCGCTGCCCAGGCCGGCAGCCTCCCCCCCCTCTCCGCGATGGCCGGCCAGGCCCTCATCCAGCAGAGCGACCCCGGCATGGCCTACGGCACCTCGGCCGTCGCCGTCCGAGAGCTGCTGCGCGACGGAGGGCCTGAACGGCTGCTCGGCCTCATCCGCGAGGTAGGCCAGGGCACCCCCTTCGAGGAGGCCCTCCAGCAGCGCTACGGCCGCAGCCTCTCGCAGCTAGAAGAAGCCGTCACGGCTGCCCTCTCGCGGAGGTAACGGGCAAGCGGATTCCCCGACCGCGAAGTTTACCCCTCCTCCCGAGTCTCTTAGACTCGCGACCGGAAATTTTTTTCGTTTAGGCGCTGCGACGCGAGCCCCGGACTCGGGTCCGCAGCGAGGTGACGGATGTCCGACACGCGTGCGGCGATGAGGGAGTTTCGCTTCCTGGATGAGAAGCGGACGCGGGGAATCCTTTCCCCCGCGGAGGAAGCTCGTTGGAGCGAGCTACAGGGGCTCCTGGGTGCCCAGGGTGCGCCCACGCAGGAACCAGCCGCGGCCATGGACCCCGCGCAGCAGCCTCAGGGCTACTACGGCGCCGATGGCCAGTGGTACGCCTACCCCGCTGACTATTCTCAGTCCGGCTACGACCCGCAGGGGTACGATCCCAATCAGGCCTATGCGCAGCAGCCCCAGGGCTACTACGGCGCCGATGGCCAGTGGTACGCCTACCCCGCTCAGGGCGGCTACGACCCCAACCAGGCCTATGCGCAGCAGCCCCAGGGCTACTACGGCGCCGATCGCCAGTGGTACACCTACCCCGCTCAGGGCGGCTACGACCCCAACCAGCCCTACGATCCCAACCAGGCCTACGTGGCCACGCAGGGTCAGCCCTACGCCGATCCGCAGCAGGCCTACGCGGCCGTCGATGCCGAGCAGCAGCCATATCCGGCCTACCCGCAGACGGCCGAGGACGTGTCGCAGCCGGCGCAGGAGCCCGCCCGGATCAGCCTCGAGAGCGAGAACCTCGACGTCCCCGCGCTGAGAACCTCCGCTCCCTGGTCGGAGTCCACGCCAGAGCCCGCCGCGCCTGTCGACGCCCTGCCCGAGCTCGAGGCCGAGCCCGAACTCGAGGCCCAGCCCGAGTTCGAGGCCCAGCCCGCCGCCGAGGACGTCTTCGAGGTCTCCGACACCGACGTCACGCCCGTCAGCGAGGCCACGCCGATTCCCGAGCGGCTCGAGGAGCCCGAGTCCGTCGACATGACCGGCTGGGAGGAGCCCGCTTCCGCACAGGCCGCGGAGGAGCTGCCGACGCTCGAGGCCTCGCCCGAGCCGGAGCCCTCGTCTCCCATCGAGCTGGGCGAGGACGACTTCTCCTCGCTCAACTCCGACCTGACCGCTCCCGCTCCCGCGTCCGCGCCGCCCGTGGCGGAAGAGCCCCTCATCCCGGTCCGGACCATCGAGGTACAGCCCACCGACATCCAGCTGCTCGAGGGCGCTGTCGAGGAGCAGCTCGCGCCCGAGCCGGTGCTCGCCGAGGAGCCCTCGGCCCCGGTCTCCACCGAGTGGGACTCCGCGCCGCTCGCGGTGGACCAGGAGTCGGGCTCCGCCGCGACCCCGCCGCACGCCGACGCCGAGTCCTCGGACCTCGCCTTGCTCGAGCAGAACCGGATGGAGATCACCGCGTCGTACGCGATCCCCGCGTACCCGACAGGTGATGTCTCCCTGCTCGAGATGGATGTCACGGCGCCTTCCGCTCGGCCCCTGCCTCCCCTGGAGGAGACCGCGGCCGTCGACGAGACGCCCACGTTCGACGTCTCCGACCTCGAGGCCACGCCCGAGGCGGAGCCCGTCCCCACGCTGGACATGCCGTGGCAGACCGACGCCGAGACGGCAACGCTCGAGGCGAGCCCCGCCATGCCCGCCGCGGAGGAGCCCACCTTCGACGTGGCCGACCTCGGTGCCGAGGTGGAGCCGATGCCCGCCCCGGCCTTCGCGGTCGCGTCGCACGTGACCACGCTGGAGCTCAACCCGGTGCAGGTCGCGCCCGATCTCCATGCGGATACGGTCGAGATCGCCGACACGTACGAGCCCGGGGCCTTGCAGTCCGAGCACAACACCCTGGCCTGGGGCAGGAACGAGATCGTGTCCTCGGGCGAGCAGCCGTTCGACCTCGCCGGGGATCCGGGCGAGCCCGTGCCGCTCGTCAGCACGACCGAGTTCCTGGGTCATGCCGATGAGACCGGGATGTCCGTGTCCTCCGAGCCCATCCCGCTCGAGACGTCAGATGCCAGCGCGAGCTGGAGCGGAAACGAGGGCTCCAGCGAGGGCCTCCAGCTCGAGAGCGCCGCGGAGTACATGAGCACTCCGGAGTTCGCCTCCGCCAGTGCCACCTGGGGTCACCAGCCGGAGAGCGAGGAGCTCGCGGCGGAGACGACCGCCCCGGAGGAAGCGCCCGAGAACACCACGGCGTATGGCGACGGCCTGAGCGCGGAGGGCGAGCTGCCCTCCATCGAGGCCCAGCCCGAGTGGAGCGCGTCGGCCGAGGAGTCGGCGCCCATCGAGGTCCAGGCGGAGTGGACCTCCACCGAGCCCGCCACCGAGGAGCCTGTCGCCGAGGCCCAGCCCGAGTGGGCGACCCCGGCCGAGGAGCAGCCCGTCCTCGAGGCCCAGTCCGAGTGGTCCGCGCCCGCCGAGGAGCAGTCCGCGATCGAGGTCCAGGGCGAGTGGTCCGCGCCCGCCGAGGAGCAGCCCGTCGAGCAGCCCGTCCTCGAGGCCCAGCCCGAGTGGTCCGCGACTGCCGAGGAGCAGCCTGTTGCCGAGGCTCAAGCCGAGTGGGCCCCTCCCGCCGAGGCCCAGCCCGAGTGGAGCACTCCGGTCGAGGAGCAGCCCGTTCTCGAGGCCCAGCCCGAGTGGAGCACTCCGGTTGAGGAGCAGCCTGTTCTCGAGGCTCAAGCTGAGTGGGCCACTCCCGCCGAGGAGCAGCCTGTTGCCGAGGCTCAGCCCGAGTGGGCTAC
>NZ_DASVSO010000598.1:0-6523 GCF_036388035.1 Archangium sp. | reverse complement strand
AGGGCGTGGACTCCTCCTTGCTGGGAGGCAGCTCGGCCACGGTGTAGCCCTGGGGCAGCGTGTACCGGTAGGTGAACTGGTTCACCCACGGGCCGCTCATCACCAGGTCGAAGCGACGCTCGGCGAGCGAGGCGTAGGACTGGGTGTACGAGCGGCCGGTGCCGAAGGGGAGGAAGCGCAGGTGGCCCGGGGCGGCCTCGGCGAAGCGGGGAATGGACATCCGGAAGTCCACCTGCACGTCGTCGTCCAGGCGGGTGGTGTCGTTGAGCTTCACCTCCTGCACGGTGAGGCCGGGGAAGCTCTGGGCCCAGGCGCGCTCGAAGGTGGACTTGCGCGAGGCCACGGCGCGGTAGGCCTGGCGGTACTGGGGCGCCAGCTGCCCGCCCACGGTGGAGGCGCCCATCACGTCGGCGCCGCCGTCCGGCCGCAGCTTCAGCTCCATGCTGAGGCGGGTGGCGTTGTCCTCGGCGGTGGCCTCGGGCGTGGTGAGGAAGGAGGCCTTGCCGCCCGGCTCCACGATCAGCACGTTGGCCACGCGGTCCGAGCTGGGCAGCTCGCGGGCGCTGTGGAACTCGGCGGTGCCGTCCAGGTACAGGTCGAACTGGGGCACGTAGACGATGGCGTGGTTGAAGGCGGCCAGGCTCGCCGGCTCCGCGTCGATGGCGCCCAGGTTGCGCATGCGCAGCAGCACCAGGCGGCTGTCCACGCCCGCCACCTTCAGCATGGCGTGGATGAGGCTCGCCTTGTCCTTGCAGTCACCGAAGCGGCGCGACAGCACCCGGTCCACCCGGTAGGGCTTGTAGCCGTGGATGCCGAACTCCAGCGCCACGTAGCGCGTGTTCGTCACCACGAAGTTGTAGACGGCGCGCACCACCGCCTTCTGGTCCTTGCGGTCCACGCCTTGCAGCACGGTGTCCACCGTGCGGCGCAGCTCCTCGTTGGGGGTGAGCTGGTCGCGGACGAGGCCCCACCAGTAGCGGCCCACCTCGTCCCAGGTGCGGTAGGTGGAGATGTGCAGGTTGGCGGCCACCTCGGCCCAGCCGGGCATGCCGGGCTCCGGCACCACCTTGGCCACGTGCCTGGCGCTCCAGCGGTAGAGGACCCGGCCGCCGTCCACGTCCTCGCGGGCGTGCGCCACGCCGGGCAGCTTCTTCTCGTTCCAATAGAGGGGCCGCTCCTTGGGCATGTCCACCAGGAACTGGTAGCGCACCTTCGGGTAGACGCCCTGGATGCTCTCCACGTCGCCCCAGTAGTCCGACAGCAGGTTCTCCTGGGCGGTGTCGTCCACGCGGTACTGCAACTCCAGCACGTCCCCGGCGGCGAGCGCGGGGAAGGAGAGCACCTTGGCGCGGGCGTCGTAGTACATGCCCGTCCACGGCTCGTTGATGTTGCGGTCGCTCTCGCCGTAGCCCTCCACCACGGAGCCGTCCGCCTTGGTGATGCGGGCGTGGAGGATCTTCACCTCCTGGCGATCCGGCGAGTAGGTGACGGGGTGGGAGCGGAAGGCCTCCACGCCGCGGGCGTTGAGCACCTTCACGGCGAACTGGTGCAGCCGGCTGGACAGGCCGCTCTTCTGCACGCGCACGTAGGTGGTGTCCACGAGGTAGACGGCGTCCTCGTTGGTGTAGCCCTCGGCCTCGCTCGCCACGGCCTTCGCGTCCGCGAGGTACTGGGTGCCCGCGCTGGCGGACTCCCCCTTGAGGGTGCGCACGGCCTCCTTGAGGGAGGGGTTCTGCGGGCGCAGCACCAGCGAGCGCTCGAAGGAAGCCAGGGCCTCCTCGCGGCGACCGGCGGCGAGCAGGGCCCGGCCCTCGCGCTCGTACACCTCGGGCTCGTCCGGGGAGAGGGCCCGGGCCTCGGCGAAGAGGGTGGTGGCGGCGTCGAGCTGGCCGTTGGCGGCGCGCAGCTCCGCGAGCTTGACGCGGGTGGCGTTGTCGAAGGGATCCAAGGTGAGCAGCTGCGCGTACTCGCGCGCGGCGGCCTCCACCTGGCCCAGGTCCGCCAGCAGCAGGGCCAGCACGGTGCGGCTGGAGCGGTCGTCATGGCGCAGGGCCAGGGCCACGCGCAGCCGGGCCACCGCGTCCTGCGAGCGGTCGAGGGACCGGGCGGAGCTGGCGGCGGAGCGCACCACGCGGGGCACGCGCGGCAGCCGCTGGAGCGTCTCGTCCACCATCACGTGCGCGCGGGCGGACTGTCCGAGGGCCTCGTAGGCACGGGCCAGCGCGAGGCGGGCGGCGGCCGAGTCCGGGGCCAGCTCCAGGGTGGGCTTGAGCAGCTCCACGGCGCGCTCGGGGTGGTCGCGGCCCAGCTCGTGCTCGGCGAGCGCCACGCGGGCGGGGATGGAGGCGGGGTCCGCGCGCACGGCGGCCTCGAGGAAGCGGCGGCGCAGGTTGAGATCCTCGCGGTGGGCCTCGGCGGCGAGCAGCTGCAGCTTCACGTCCTGCGGGGCGGCGCTGGCGGCGCGATCGGCCTCGACGGTGGCGGTGTGCTCGCGCTCATCGAAGGCGCGGAAGAAGCCGAGCACGGTGGCGTAGTCGCCGCGCAGCTTCGCGTCCTCGGGGGCCTTGGCCACCGCGTCCTTGAGGAGGGAGGTGAGGGTGGGCAGCACCTGGGGCGCGGCGGAGGGGCCCTTGGTGAGGGTGGGGAGGGAAGCGGGCAGGGTGGCGCGGATGCGGGCCGGCGGGTCGCGGCGCAGGTAGAAGCCGAGCGGGCCCGACTCCTGGCACACCTTGACGAGGACGCGGTTGAGGCCCTTGCGCAGGCGCACGGAGACGCGCGACTGGTCGGGGCGGGGGGCGTTGTAGGTGTCGCTGGTGGCCACCTTCTCGCCATTCACCCACAGGCGGAAGGCGCCGGAGGTGCCCACGCCGAGCGCCACGCGCGTCTCGGCCGGAGCCTCCAGCCAGGTGAGGGCATAGGCCACGGCCTCGCGGTTGGGGCGCAGCGCGGAGGCCAGGTCCACGTAGCCGTCCACGGGGCTGACGGAGAGCTTGCGCCAGGACGCCTCGCGGCCCTTGGCGCCGGCGTACTTCGCGGAGAGGTCCAGCGTGGCCGCCTCGGGGCCGAAGTCCGTGTCACAGCCGGACTTGCCCTCGTTGTCGAAGCCGCCGACGACGTAGTAGTCGCCGATGAAGCCGAGCGCGTCCTGCAGCTCGGCGGCGCGGTTGAGCCGGCCCCGGGCGCGCTCCAGGTCCAGCAACAGCCACTGGGCGGTGGCGCGGGTGTGGGGGTCCGTGTCGCGCCGGACGGAGAGGTCGGAGTAGACCTTCACCAGCGGGGTGAGGTCCTCGAGGTCCTCCTTGAAGGCATGCAGGCGGATGAGCTGGGCCGCCCCTCGGGGTGAGGAGGCGAGCTTCAGGGCCTCCTCGGCCTGTTCCCGGGCAGCCGCGGCGCTGCTCTCGGTGGCGGCGCGCGTCAGCAGCGGGCAGGCGAGCGTGAGCAGGGCGACGAGCCAGGTGGTGCGCGAGAGCGCGGCGAGCCGTGGGGTACGGGACATCCGTGTTCCTCGTCCTCGAAAAAGGGGTGCCGGGGGTGAGTGTCGGCGCCGGTGAACAGCCGAGCACCGGTGAGCCTTCCCCTGCATGCGCGGTTGTGGGAGGCCAATCAACCGGAATGTCGGGAACTAAGCGAGCGAGAAGGCACGGGCGAGGGTGAGGATCTCCACGCGGGCGGCCCCGGCCTCGCGCAGGGCGGTGGCGGCGGCGCGGACGGTGGCGCCGGTGGTGAGCACGTCATCCACGAGGAGGACTTCCTGGCCAGCGGCCGAGCGGGAGGCGGTGAAGGCGCCCGCGACGTTGTGGGCCCGCTCGGCCTCGGAGAGGCCCACCTGGCGGCGGGTCTCCCGGGCGCGGGTGAGGAGTCCCACCCGGGTCTCACGGCCGGTGGCCCGGGCCAGCTCCCCCGCGAGGAGCTGCGCCTGGTCGTATTTGCGCTCGCGGAAGCGCCGGTCATGGAGGGGCAGGGCGACGAGGAGGGCGGGGGCCCGGGAGAGGAACTGGCAGCACTCGGAGGCGAGCAGCTCGGCGAGGGCGGGGGCGAGCTCCGGGTGGTCCTCGTACTTGAAGCGGTGGATGGCGCGGGCAACGGGGCCCTCGTGGGCGAAGGGGGCCCAGGCGCGGGAGAAGGGTGGGGGCGAGAGGTGACAGCGCGGGCAGGTGTCGCGGGGGAAGGTGCCGGGCTCGGCGCAGGTGCGGCAGCGCGCGGGGGGCAGGCGCTCCACGGCGACGTCGCACGTCTCACAGAAGGCCGTGCGCACGGGCATCACCTTCGCGCAGGCGATGCACGCGGGCGGGTAGAGCAGCTCGAGCAGCGCTTGGAGCACGGTGTGGGTCCCCCTCGGGTCAGGCGGGCGGGGACGATGGCATGGCGGGGGCGTCCCTCACCAAGCACTCCCAGGTAGGGAGCCCGCTTTTTTTCCTGAGATTCGCCCGCCCTCCGGGTGAAACTCGGGGACATGAAGAAGCTCGCCATCGTCGTCGCCGGGGGGCCAGCCCCGGGTATCAACAGCGTGATCGCAGCGGCCACCATCCGGGCCTGCCTCGATGGAGTGGAAGTCCTCGGCATCCAGGACGGCTTCAAGTGGCTCGCCGAGGGAGACCTCTCCCACGTCGTTCCCCTCACCATCGCCGACACCAGCCGCATCCACTTCCGCGGTGGCTCGTACATCGGCATCTCGCGGGCCAACCCGACCCGCTCCCCCGAGCACCTCCAGCGGACGATCGACGCGCTGGAGAAGCTCGGCGTGGGCATGCTCATCACCATTGGCGGCGATGGCACCGCCACCCTCGCTCAAATCATCTCGGAGAAGACGCGGGGCAAGGTCCGGGTCATCCACGTCCCCAAGACGATCGACAACGACATCGACCTGCCCTACGACGTGAGCACCTTCGGGTTCCAGACGGCGCGCCACGTGGGCGTGGAGATCGTCAAGAACCTCATGGTCGACGCGAAGACCACCTCGCGCTGGTACTTCGTCGTCGCCCAGGGCCGCAAGGCAGGGCACCTCGCCCTGTCGATCGGCAAGGCCGTAGGAGCGACCGTCAGCGTCATCCCCGAGGAGTTCCGCCAGGGGTGCCCCGTCCCGTTCTCCACGGTGATCGACATCCTCGCCGGCTCGGTCATCAAGCGGCTGTCCTACGGGCGCCAGGATGGAATCGCCCTGCTCGCCGAGGGGCTCGCCGACTGCATCGACCCCGAGGATCTGGCCCGGCACACGGACATCCCGCGAGACCACATGGGCAACGTCCACGTGGCGCAGATCAACCTGGGGGAGGTGCTCGTGAAGGGCGTGGAGGCGCGGCTGGCCGGCCTGGGAATCAAGGCCACCCTCCTGCCCAAGTCGATTGGCTACGAGGTGCGCTGCGCGGACCCCATTCCCTTCGACATGGAGTACACGCGCGACCTGGGTTACTGCGCGGCCCGCTACATCGTCGATGGAGGCTCCGAGGCGGTGGTCTCCATGGTGAACGGGCGGTTCCACCCCATCTCGTTCCAGGACATGAAGGACCCGGCGACTGGGCGGCCTCGGGTGCGGATGGTGGACATCGACTCGGACCGCTACCGGATCGCTCGCACGTTCATGCTCCGGCTCAAGCGGGAGGACTTCGAGAATCCGGAGTCCATGGCCCAGTTCTGCGCGGTGACGCACCTGACGCCGGAGCGCTTCCGCGAGGAGTTCTTCCACCTGGTGAAGGACGAGTCCACGGCGGCGGCCGACCTCGGCCTGCTGACGGTCACCGCCAACCCGGTGGGCCCGAAGAAGTGAGCGGGGCTCGCTCCAGGGGGACTCTCCTCCGGGAGCGCGCCTTCGTCCGGCTCAGCGACTGCGTGGGGGGGGCGGATACACAGGATCGCGGTTCTCGGCGCCCTTCTTCTTGTCCTGCCGCGAGATCTTCGGAACCTTGTTGCGTCCCTTGCGGGTGCGGCCCGTCGCCGCGGATGCCGCGGCCTGCATCTTCTTGGCCTTGCTTCTACGAACTGATGCCATGTCGAATCCCTCCGTCGTTTCCCTCAAGCTGGGTACTGGACAAAGGGTGGGCATTGGTCCGGAGGCCAGGAAGCACCCCCGCGCCGACCGTCCTGCCCCACGCAGGGGACGAAGGGTGGAGCGCACGCAGGCAGGGCTGGCAGGCATGAACCCGAAGCTCGGAGTCCACCTACGATGAAGCAGCTCCTCTCCCTGGCCGTCCTGGCTCTGTCGCTGTGCCTCTCCGCCTGCGGGAACGTGGAGGCCGGTGAGTCCTGCTCCCCGGACAACACCGCCACCTGCGGCAGCAGCACGGAGGCCCTGTGGTGCGAGGGCGGCAAGCTCCGCGCCATCCCCTGCAACGGCCCGTCCGGCTGTGGCCGGAGCAACGGCAACATCGTCTGCGACTTCAGGAATGCCCAGGCGGGGGATGCCTGCCCGGGCGTGGCCGAGACCACGGCCCAGTGCGCGGTGGCCAGCCCGGACGAGGCGCTGCGCTGCACGGGCGGCACCTGGACGACCCTGACGTGCAAGGGGTGCGCGGTGCAGGACGGGACG
>NZ_DASVSO010000597.1:0-7592 GCF_036388035.1 Archangium sp. | reverse complement strand
GCCGCGCGGGTAGGACGCGCTGACTACGAGGGCTGGCTCGTGCGAAAGGGCGGAGAGACCTTCTGGGGGCTCCTCACGGTCAGCGCGGTGGAGGATGAGGGGGGCCACCTGCGGGGCTTCTCCCTGCTCATGAGGGACGTGACCGAGCGAAGGCGAACGGAGCAGGAGCTTCGAAGGAGCGAGGAGTACTTCCGGCTGCTGGTCGACAGTGTCCAGGACTACGGCGTCTTCATGCTGTCCACGGAGGGCATCATCGAGAGCTGGAACCAGGGGGCGCAGCGGCTCAAGGGGTACCGGGCTCATGAGATCGTCGGTGCGTCCATCTCCCGCTTCTTTACCCCCGAGGAGATCGCGAAGCGCACGCCGGAGCGGCTCATCGAGCAGGCCCTCCTGGAGGGCCGCGCGACGTATGAAGGCTGGATGACTCGCAAGGGAGGGGGCCGGTTCTGGGCGCTCGTCACCCTGAGCGCGGTGGAGGACGAAGCGGGCAACCTCCAGGGCCTCTCCAATGTCGCCAGGGATCTGACCGAACGCAAGAAGGCCGAGGACGCGATGCGCGAGAGCGAGGAGCGCTTCCGGCTGATGATCGAGAGCGTCCGGGACTACGGCGTCTTCATGCTGACCCCGAACGGGAACATCGCGAGCTGGAACCCGGGCGCGGAACGGATGAAGAGGTACAGGGCGGAGGAGATCATCGGCGCGTCATTCTCCGTGTTCTTTCCACCCGAGCAGGTGGAGAAGGGGATACCTCAGCAGCTCGTCCAGCGTGCGGCGGTGGAGGGGCGTTCCGAATACGAGGGCTGGTTGCTCCGGAAGGGGGGCGTTCCCTTCTGGGGAAGCATCGTCCTCAGTGCGGTGATGGACGAGGAGGGACGACTGCGCGGCCTGTCCAACGTGGCCAAGGACCAGACGGAGCGCATGCGGGTCGAGCGGGCCATGTCCTTCATGGCCGAGGTCGGCAGGGTGCTCGCCGGGTCGCTCGACTACCAGACCACGTTGGACCGGGTGGCCCAGCTGGCGACGCGGGAGCTGGCCCAGGCGTGCATCGTCGAGCTGCTCGTGGGGTCGACCATCCAGCGTGTCGCGGTCGCGCAGGCCCAGGGGGTCCTGGAGGGACTCGTTCAAAAGACCGCGCGGCGCCTGCCCAGCGAGGCGCAGCTCAGCCCCGGAGTCGCGCGCGTCGTGCAAACCGGACAATCGGAGCTCATCCCCGAGGTGTCCAACGCGATCTGGCTCGGTGAGGCGCTCGGGCTCGAGGAGCCCAACGTCCTGCGCGACCTGGGGGTACGGTCCTATATGTGCGTGCCGCTGACGGCTCGGGGCAAGACCGTGGGCGCGATGGTGTTCGTGGCGGCTCCTGGCAGGCAGTATGCCGCGGAGGAGCTCCTCCTGGCCGAAGAGCTCGCGCGCCGTGGGGCACTCGCCATCGACAACGCGCGGCTGTACGAGCAGGCCCAGACGGCCATCGGCACGCGGGAGGAAGTCCTGGCGGTCGTCTCGCACGATCTCCGAAGCCCGCTGAGCACGATCCAGGCGGGGGCCGCGCAGATCCTCGCCGAGACCCAGGGGGATGCGCAGCGCGCGGGAACGGCCAGGACCGCCGAGAGGATCGGGCGCGCGTCCAAACGGATGCTCCACCTGATCCGAGACCTGCTCGATTTCTCGAGCATCGAGGCGGGAAAGCTCCGGATCGAGCTCGCGGAGCATGAGGTGGCCGACCTGGTGACAGAGGCCCTCGAGATGTTGCAACCCATCGCGGCCGAGAAGGGCGTTCGACTCGAAAAGGACGGGGAGCTGTCGCGCCTGAAGGTCCGGTGCGATCGCGAGCGGATCCTGCAGGTCTTCTCGAACCTGATCGGCAATGCGATCAAGTTCACGGGCGAGGGCGGCTCCATCACCCTTCGAGGCCGGGGGGAGCGTGACCGTGTCGTCTTCAGTGTCAACGACACGGGCCCCGGGATTTCCGAAGACGACCGGGCCCATATCTTCGATCGGTACTGGCAGGCGAAGAAGGGCCGGGAGAGCCTGGGGCTCGGCCTCGCCATCGCCAAGGCGATCATCGAGTCCCATGGTGGGACGATCTGGGTCGAGAGCACGGTGGGCGTGGGCACGGCGTTCTTCTTCACGCTCCCGGCCAGCTCCTGAATCGCGCGGCCCCACGCGCCACGGAGGTTGGCGGAGGCCCTGTTGTGACACCCCCGCCGAGCGCTCCTCTTTCTTCGCCAGGAGCCGAGCCCCTGTCGGGGCCCGGCTCACCCACGCGTCAGGGCCGACTAGCGGCGGCGCAGGAGCGGATCATCATCGGGGTTGAGGTTCAACGAGCGCTTGTCGTCGTCCTCGCCGGAGGTGCGGATGTCCACCGTCTCGTGCCGCAGCGGCTCCGAGACCCGGCGCTCCTCCTGGATCTCGTCCTTGTGGATGATGACTTCCTCATCCACCACCGCGCGCTTGCTGACGTCGACTTCCTCGGCGCGCAGGGGGACGGTCACGGTCTCCTCCTGGAAGGAGGCGTTCATCGCGGGCCGGTCCGGGTTGACGTCGCGGCGCTCCACGCGCACGCGCTCGCGGCGCACGGGGACGGTGACGGTCTTCTCCTCGACCACCACGTCCTTGTGGACGCGCACCTCGCCGGCCTGGACTTCCCGCTTGGTGACGTCCAGCTCCTCCTTGTGCACCGGGATGGCGATCTCCTCGGAGCGGCGAGCGGTGGTCGCCCCGGTGCGGAGATCCGCGGACGCCGAGCCCAGGCCCAGGCCGGCCGTGCTGCTCGTATCGGCTCTCAGGTCCGTGGCGGCCGTGCTCGTGGTGTCGTAACCGGCGGTGGTCCCGAGTCCCGCCGTCGTTCCGTACTTCGCCTCGGAGGAGAGACGTAGCAGGCTCTCGCGGCCGTGCATGAGGATGATCTCCCCATCGCGGATGTCGGAGACCTCGGCGTAGCGGACGAGGTAGTCCTTCGGAAAGAAGAGGCCTTTCTCGATGTGGAAGGCGTCATCTCCCAAGGCAAACACCCTGCCGAGTTTCTCACCGTCGAAGCTGCGGACCGTCATCCCTTCCTTCAACTGCGTGCGCTGGAACATGGCTGCCTCCTGATTGTGGGGTTGCGTGGGAGTGCCGCGGGAGGCGGCATCCATGCCTCACAGTGGGGACGGTGGGACGGGGGGGCATACCGGGAGTGATGGCCGCCTGGCCGCATTGCGGCCCGGGTCTCGACCGGGATGGTGGGGAACCCTCGGGTGGCGGGAAAAGCGAGCGCGGCCTGGGAGGACGTCCCGGCCGCGCTCTGGTGCTCCCTCTTGGAGGGAGTGTCTTACGGGTACACCTCGCGGCGCGGGGGAGGCAGACCGCCCTCCGGCGGAGTCGTCACGACCGCGCCCTCGGCGTAGATGCGCTGGCGCTTGCTCACGCCCACCGTGGACCCGAGGATGGCGGAGATGAGCCCCAGGAAGAGGGCGCCGAAGACGCCCCAGAACGCCTTGCCGGTGGCATCCGCGGCCTTGAGCGCGCCCGTCTGCACCGACTGCGCGGCGTTGGACACCGCCTGTCCGGCCTGACCCTTGAAGGCGTTGAACTGGGTCTCCACCCGGCCCGCGACCTCTTCGGCGTCCGCGCGGGACAGGGCCGTCTTCTCGGCGATGGAGCTCACGAGGACCTGCCGGTCGAGGCGTCCCTGCTGCACCGACGTCTGCACCACGTCCTTGGTCGCGGCCTCGAGCTGGTTCGCCGTCACCGGGGGCTTGCCCTCGGCGCGCAGGCGCTCGTTGACGGGGCGCAGGGCATCCTCGGCATCGAGCCCGAAGCTCTTGGCGGCCTCACCCACGCCTCCGGCTTGCGAGGCTCCCGCCGCCACGGCCGAACCGGTCGCCTGGACGGCCGACTTGCCCACGGACAACACCCCGCCCGCCAGGGAGGACAGCAGGTTGCCCACCAGCCACAGCCCGACCAACGTGGTGAGGCCCCACATCACGAGGCCGTGGATGCCGCCGCTCGACTTCGTCTGGGCGCCCGAGCCGCGTCCGGCCACGATGCCGCCGACGAAGAGGGCAATCAGCGGAGCGATGAGGCTCCAGATGCCGGTGAAGATGCCGGAGGATTTCGCGCTCCCGGCGTCCTGCGGATTGATGGAGGAGAGTCCCAGGGCCAGTCCGAGCGCATACAGCAGCACCCACAAGCCCAGCGCGCTGACCGTCCCAGCGAAGATCGAGCCCCAGCTCACCTTCACCGGAGGGCCTGATAGGAAGCCCACTCCCGATCTCTCCTGCATTGCCGTCGCCATGGTCCACCTCGTGGAAGAAGGGGTTGTTTCCCCTGCCTCCCAAAAGTGGACACCCTGGCTCGAAGAGAGAGCGTCCCTCCCCCTATGCCCCTCCCTCGACCGCAGGGAGGGCGGAGCGCTCAGGCATCATCCGGGCGGCCCGAGGGCCGAGCGAGCAGGGCTAGTTCGGGCCGCCCGTCCGCTGCTGCTGGCGCTGCTTGCGGAAGAACTCCACCTGCCACTGCCGCACCGCCGCTTCGTGGCAGTCCAGGGTCGGGCAGAAGATATGGGTGCCATCATTGCGCGACACGAAGAAGAGGTCGTCGCAATCCAGCGGGTGGAGGGCGGCCTGGAGGGCGGCGGCGCCCGGGCTGGCGATGGGCCCCGGTGGCAACCCCGGGGTGGTGTACGTGTTGTAGGGGTGCGGCGTCTCCAGGTCCTTCTTCTTGATGTTCTTGGAGTACACCCCGCGCAGCAGCTTCATGGCGTAGATGACCGTGGGGTCCGTCTGGAGCTTGATGCCCTGGCGCAGCCGGTTGTGGAAGACGCACGAGATGCGCGGCCGCTCCTGGGGCTGCCCCGTCTCCTTCTCCACGATGGAGGCGAGGGTGAACGTCTCCAGCAAGGAGAGCCTCACCCCGTCCTTCCGCTGCGCATCCGCCTTCCGGTACTCCTCCAGGGAGCGCTCCACCATCTTCGCCAGCACCTTCTCCTCGGAGGCGCCGCGGGTGAAGGTGTACGTGTCCGGGTAGAGGAAACCCTCGATGGAGGCGGTGGGCACGCCGGCCTTGCGCAGGAAGGCGGGGTCCATCGCGAGCTGCTCCAGCCGCTTCAGGTCCAGCTTCAGCTCCGAGCCGGCGACGATGGGGAGGATCTCCTCGACGCGCAGGCCCTCGGGGATGGTGAAGCGGTAGACCTTCACCTTGCCGGAGGCGAGCTGCTCCACCACCTGGGCGGGGGTGAGGGTGCCCTCGAAGAGGTACTCACCGGCCTTGAGCCGGGGGCCGGCCTGCTCGCGGCGGATGTAGAGGTAGAGCAGCTCCGGGTCGGTGACGATGCCCGCGTCCGCGAGCAGCCGCGCGAGCGCCCTCGGGCCGGTGCCGGTGGGCACGCTCACGGTGACGCCCTCCTGGGGCAGCGTGACGGGGCTGGCCGCGAAGGAGGTGATCTTCTGCTCGCGGCGGAGGTACCAGCCACCCGCGGCGGCGGCCGCGAGCACGCCGAGCACGAGCAGGGCGAGGAGGACTTTCTTCACTTACGTCTCCGGATCGTAATCGTCGGCATGGAACTCCTCCGAGGACGCGGGGCGTCGGGCATCGAGCCAGCCCTGGAGGATGAACTGCGCGGCCATCTGGTCGATGACCTCGCGGCGCCTGGCGCGTGACAGGTCCGCCTCGAGCAGGGTGCGCTGGGCGGCCACGGTGGACAGGCGCTCGTCCACCAACTCCACGGGAAGACCGAGGGCCTGGGTGAGGATGTCGGCGAACTTGCGGGTGGCCTCGGCGCGAGGCCCCTCGGAGCCATCCATGTTGAGGGGCAGCCCGACGACGAAGCGCTCGGCCTCGTATTCGCGCACCAGCTCCCCGAGGGCGGCGAGGTCCGCCTTGAGGCTGGTGCGGCGGATGGTGGTGACGGTCTGGGCGGTGAGGCCCAGTCCATCCGAGACGGCGACGCCGATGGTCTTGGTGCCGAAATCGAGGCCCAGGGTGCGCATGCGCGGCGGAATCTAACCGCAATCCCCCCGCGTGGACCGCACCGTCCGCGGGCAGGGACCGTGCTCGCCCGGGGGGCGGGCTAACCCGTGGGATTCGTTGGAGTCGTGCCGGGGCCGAGGGTCGGCATCGCCGCTGCAATGCGTCCGGCGCGGAACACGGCGCGGCACACCGGAGGCACGGGGCCTCGGGCCACGCGGGAGGAGCGGAGCATGGACTTTCTGAAGGGACTGGGGAGTGCGTTGGGAGGAGTGACGAACCTGCTGTCGGGGGGCGCGTTGTTCGACGCGGCGGGCAACGCGCTGGGCCTGCCACCGGTGGTGACCAACGCCATCAAGACGGCGGTGGGAGTGACGACGGGCAACGTGCTGCTGGCGGCCGATGGCGCCATGGGGGTGGCGCAGGAGCTGAGCAAGAACCAGGCGGCCTACACCGAGTACGCGGCGTCCAAGGACGACACGCGGGCCTGCGAGGGCTACGCGAAGCCGGAGAGTCAGCGCCCGACGCCTGGGGGCTCGCCGGCGACGCAGGGCTCCCAGGGCGCCCAAGGCTCGTGGGGTTCCACCGCGCCGGGCGAGGTCCGTCCCGACGGCGTGCTGGACCCGAGCATCGTGCGGTACCGCGACGCGCTGAAGACGCTGGAGGCGAACTTCACCCTGCTCGACACGGTGGACAGCGTGAAGAACGGCCGGTTCACCCGCAAGACGCTCGAGAAGGTGGCGAAGAGCCCGGACATGCCGGCGTCGGTGCGGGAGGCGGCTCAGTTCCTGCTGGCGCATCCCGAGTACCGCACCCAGCTCGACACGGCGAGCCAGAAGGGCGGGCTGGTGGACGGCACCTTCAGCACGAAGGATGTCCGGGCCGCGCTGAGCGACGTGGACGCGCGGATCGCTCAGTACGGCGTGCGCGGTGAGCGCACGGCCATGACGCCGCCCGGAACGAGCGTGGGGACGCAGCCGCCGGTCAGCGGTGCGCGGCCCGAGGAGCCGGCGAGACCGCCGGCCTCCACGAGCGGCTCGGCCAGCTCGAGCGTCAAGGGCATCATCAATGACCCCCACCTGAGCCTCGAGGAGAAGATCGAGGCCATCCTCATGGCCCTGACGGAGCGGATGGACGGCGACATCCTCGAGACGATGGATGCGCTCGCGGCGGCCCAGGACAGGCAGTCCGGCATCAAGAACGGCAAGGGGGACGAGAAGGCGCTCGCCGAGTCCCAGCGCGACGTCGACCGCATCCAGATGCGGCTCCAGAAGCTCGTCGAGAAGCGGAAGATGATGTTCGAGATGATGAGCACGCTGTCCATGAAGTTCAACGAGATGGCGAAGACGGCCCTCTCCAACATGCGGAGCGCGTGAGGCGGCGATGGGACGGGTCATCAAGTACGAGGGAGCGGCGATGGACACGGCGACGACGGAGAAGCTGAAGGCGTTCGTGCGAGGGGAGCTGACGTGGGCGGAGGTGGAGGGGATGACCTTCGAGGAGGCGAAGGCGATCGCGCAGGTGGGGTGTGACCTGGCGGGAGCGGGGCGCTACGAGGAGGCGCGCATCCTCTTCGAGGGGCTGGTGGAGGGGAACCCGAAGGACGCGGCGAGCCGGGCGGCGCTGGGCACGGTGTACCAGAAGCTGGG
>NZ_DASVSO010000596.1:0-16977 GCF_036388035.1 Archangium sp. | reverse complement strand
GTGGGTGAGCTCCAGCCCGATGAAATCCACACGCCGGGCATCTTCGTGGATCGCATCATCCAGGGGGCCCGCTACGAGAAGCGCATCGAGTTCCGCACCGTGCAGGGCGCGGCCGCGTCCAAGAAGGATTCTCCCATCCGCGAACAGATGGCCAGGCGCGCCGCGCAGGAGCTGCGCGACGGCTACTACGTCAACCTCGGCATCGGCATTCCCACGCTGGTCGCGAACCACATCCCGCCGGGCATCAACGTCACGCTGCAGTCGGAGAACGGCCTGCTGGGCATCGGCCCCTTCCCGACCGAGGACGAGGTGGATGCCGACCTCATCAACGCTGGCAAGCAGACCATCACCACGCGACCGGGCTCGAGCTTCTTTTCCAGCGCGGACTCGTTCGGGATGATCCGCGGTGGGCACGTGGATCTCTCGATCCTGGGTGGCCTGGAAGTGGCCGAGAATGGCGACCTCGCCAACTGGATGGTGCCGGGCAAGATGGTGAAGGGGCCCGGTGGCGCGATGGATCTGGTGTCCGGCGTGAAGCGCGTGGTGGTGCTGATGGAGCACACCGCGAAGGGCGCGTCGAAGGTCCTCAAGCGGTGCACGCTGCCCATCACCGGCCAGGGCGTGGTCAACCTGCTGATCACGGACCTGTGCGTGTTCGAACTCGTCCCGGGACAGGGGCTGGTGCTCAAGGAGCTGCACCCTGGCGTCACGCTGGACGAGGTGAAGGCGAAGACGGAGGCCGCGTTCCGGGTGGCCCTCTGAGCGGAGGGGTTCAACGGACCCGAGGCCTCCGTATCTCCCGGAAAGGACTCCACTTTCCGGGAACGGCGTCAAGAGGGATGGATTTTTCGCGCGGTAACGCAACGAAGCCCTGACTATCGGCGATAATCCGGATTGGTGGAGCAGGCCCGCGCCTGCCTCACCAGGAGACGTGGTGTCTCCACCGTCCCTCCCTCACGGCTCCGGGTCCCCGGAGCAGGACTCGACATCGTGCGAATGACAGAAACCTCCTCGAGGCACACGCTCCTCGACCGCCGGCTGCTGGCGGCCGTGCTCTCCCTGATGCTCGCGGCGTGCGGTGGCATGCCGCAGGACGGGATGGGCGATGACTCCCTGGACACCCAGGAGGCCTCGCTGACGAGCGTCCGGGTGCGCCTGATGGCCGCCAACACCACCAGCGGCACCCTGCAGAGCTATGACCCGGGCCACGGCATCCGCATCTTCCAGGGCACCGACCCGGACGTGGTGATGATCCAGGAGTTCAACTACGGGGACAACTCGGCCGCGGCCATCCGGGGCTTCGTCGACACCGCGTTCGGCACGGGCTTCCACTACTACCGCGAGGGCGCCGCGCAGATCCCCAACGGCGTCATCAGCCGCTGGCCCATCATCGCCGCGGGGGAGTGGGACGACAACCAGGTCACCAACCGCGACTTCGCGTGGGCCCGCATCGACGTGCCGGGACCGAAGGACCTCTGGGTGGTGAGCGTGCACCTGCTCACCTCCAGCAGCAGCGTGCGCAACACCGAGGCGACCAACCTGGTCAACTTCATCAAGGCCAACGTCCCCACCGGCGACTACCTGGCCATCGGTGGTGACTTCAACACCAGCAGCCGCACCGAGGCCGCCTTCAGCACCTTCTCCCAGGTGGTGACCACGGCCGCCCCCTACCCGGCGGACCGCAACGGCAACACCAACACCAACGCGAGCCGCGCCAGCCCGTACGATCACGTCCTCGTCGACAGCGATCTGCGCGCCTACCAGACGGCGACGGTCATCGGCGCCAGCTCCTTCGCCGCGGGCCTGGTGGCGGACACCCGCGTGTACTCGCCCATCTCGGAGATCTCCCCCGCGCTGAGCGCCGACAGCGGCGCCTCCAGCATGCAGCACATGGCCGTCATCAAGGACTTCCTCATCCCCGCGGACACCGTCACCGCGAGCGTCACGGTGAGCTCGCCCAACGGCGGCGAGAGCTGGGCGGCCGGCAGCCCCCAGAGCATCTCCTGGACGGCCTCGGGCGTGACGAACGTGAAGCTCGAGTACACGCTCGATGGCACCACCTGGACCACCATCACCTCCAGCTTCTCGGCCTCCACGGGCTTCTACGGCTGGACGGTCCCGAGCAGCGCCTCCACCGCCGCCCGGGTGCGCGTGAGCGATGCCTCCAACTCCGCCATCTCCGACACGAGCAACGCGGCCTTCACCATCACCACCGGGAGCGGGGGCGGCGGCACCGCGCAGGTGTTCATCAACGAGGTGCTCGCCAACGAGGCGGGCTCGGACGTGAACGGTGAGTTCGTGGAGCTCGTCAACTCGGGTGGGACGGCCGCGGACCTCTCCGGCTGGACCGTCTCCGACAGCACGGGCGTGCGCCACACCTTCGCCAGCGGCACGAGCCTGCCCGCGGGCGCGGCGATCGTCGTGTTCGGCGGCGCCGCGGGCATTCCCGCGGGCCTGTCCAACGCGGTGGGCGCCTCCACGGGGACGCTGGGCCTGGGCAACAGCGGCGACACCGTGACGGTGAAGAACTCGGCGGGGACGACGGTGAACACCACCACCTATGCCTCGTCGCTCGCCAGCACGGACGGGGTGTCGATGAACCGCGACCCGGATGCCAGCAGCGGCGGCACCTTCGTGCTGCACACCACCCTATCGAGCGCGGCGTCCTCGCCGGGCAAGCGGGTGAGCGGCTCCGCCTTCTGAGCCGCCTCGAAGGGCGTCACCCCACCGGGTGGCGCCCTTCCCCGCCGGGCCACCGCTACGGCACGCCCGTGTCCGAGACCGGGAGCCCGCTCGGGGTCGGCGCCAGGGAGGCCGAGCCCCAGAGGGACGCCGGCTCCTCGGACAGGAAGTTCTCCAGGTCCGCCTGGGCCTGGGCCCGCAGCGGGTGCCCGTTGGCCGTGTAGCAGCGGGCGCGCTCCTCGAGGAAGGGGCGCATCCACGAGGGGTTGGGCTCGAAGGGGGCGAAGGCCTCGACGCACATGCCCGGCGCATCCAGCAGCGTGGCCAGCTCCAGCCGCGCGAACAGGCGCTGATCCCCCATGGCGTTGTTGCTGAAGGGCTTCTCCAGCGCGGCATGGAGGCGACGCCCCAGGGTGGCGTCACGCGCGGCCACCCCCTGGGTGCTCTGCAGGGCCGCCTTGGCCACGGGCCGGAAGCCCCACGGGGCCTCCCTCATGATGGCGAAGGCGCGCTCCAGGGCCTCAGTGGCCTCGACGAGCCGCCCCTGCTGCAGCCGCAGCCGCCCCAGCAGGGCCTCGCTCTCGAAGGGAGCCGTCTCGCGCAGCCGCTCCAGCAGCGGGAGGGCCGCCTCGTCGCCCGTGATGGCCAGCACGTGCGCCAGCACCAGCTGCTCGGCCGGACCCCGCGGCTCCCACTTGCCCACGCCCCACAGCCGCAGGGCCGCCTGCAGGTCGTTCCGGACATAGGCCTCGAGGAAGGCCCGGCGGCGCCGCACGTCCGGGCCCGCCTCCGCCGACAGGGGCGGGAGCGCGGCCCCACTGTCCAGCGTCATCAACATCCGCTCCACCTCCACCTGGTCCCACGCCGCCGTGCCGCGCTCCACCTCGGGCCGATTCGCCTTCAGCCTCAGCGCCGTGGCGTGCAGATCGTTCACGGAGAAGCCCGTCGGCCGCCCCACGCTTCGGGCGAAGGCGAACTCCATGAAGGACAGGTCGTCCGTGTTGACGAGCTCCTCCTGGTCCTCCGCCAGCGCCGCGGCCATCCGGGGTTGCGCCACGAAGTGCGCCAGCACGCCCTCCACCGAGTCGGTCCTCCACGCCACCGCGAGCGCCCGGCGGAAGGGCTCCTGGGCCACGCGCGCGCGCAGGCGCTCCAGATCGTGTCGCAGCGGCGCCTCGGTGGCCACCAGCAGCAGATCCAACGGCACCAGCTGCCACGTCTCCACCGAGGCGAACTCGGTGCCCAGCGTGGCGTAGGCGCTGCGCACCGTCCGCGCATCCACCTCGTAGGCCTGCAGCCACTGCAAGAAGACGCCCCCGGGCGCCAGCCGCCGCTTCACCGCCTGATAGAACTCCCGGGTGAAGAGGCTGGAGATGCCGGCGCGATAGGGGTTGGACGGCTCGGAGAAGATGATGTCGTACGACTCCTTGGAGGCGAGCAGGACCTCCCGGGCGTCACCGGTGAGGACGCGCACCTTGGGGTTGTCCAGCACACGCTCGTTGACGGGCTCACAGCGGCGCGCCACCTCGAGCAGCACGGGCTCGAGCTCCACCACGTCCACCCGCTCCATCTCCGGGATGGCGGCGAGCCAGCCCGCGGTGCTGCCGGTGCCCAGACCGATGACCAGGGCGCGCCGGGGCTTGGGGTGGACGAGCGCGCCGACGAGCCCGCCCATCACCTGCGTGCCCGCGTCGCCGATGCTGTGGCCATCCGCCTTGCCGTTGATCATGAAGGAGAGCCCGTCGCCGCCCACGAGGGCCACGCTGCTCTCCACACCGTCCGCCTCCCAGCTCAGCGAGTGGTGGGTGTCGCCGATCCACTTGCGCAGGCTGTTGATGGAGGCATGGGTCTGGGGGGCTCGCCCGGCGCCGATGCCGCTGTGACGCCAGACGGCCGTGGGCCCGATCGAGAAGAGGAGGAAGACGGCCAGCGCGGCCGAGCCCAGGGGCAGCAGCAGCCGCGAGGGCTGGCGCTCCTCCCGCAGCGACAGGAGCATCGTGCCCACGCCCAGCACCACCAGGAGCGCGGCCACCAGCCGCCAGATGCCGGGCGCGGTGAGCAGCGGAAGCAGGCCGAAGCCACCCGCCAGGGAGCCCACGATGGAGCCCACCGTGTTCCAGGCATAGGCCAGGCCCACCTGGCGTCCCACGTTCTCGCCGCCGCGGCCCAGCAGCGCGAGCAGCAGGGGGAACTGCACTCCGGAGATGAAGGCCGCCGGCAGGACCACCAGCGCCGTCACCACCGTCCAGCTCAGCACCAGACCGCCGAAGCCGAGCGTGGCCAGCGAGCGCAGCATCAACGCCAGCAGCGCCACCCGGTCTCCCAGGGCGAAGGGCACGGCGATGAGCAGCGCCTCCAGCAGACACGTGAGGGCGAAGCCCCGCAGGGTGGCCGGCCGCTGTTGCCCCCACGCGGCGTAGGCGGCGCCGCCCAGGCCGATGCCCGCCAGGGCCACCACGAGGATGAGGCCGAAGGTGAAGGTGGAGCCGCCCAGCAGGGGCCCGAGCATCCGGTACCAGACGATCTCCATCAGGAAGAAGGCGAAGCCCACCAGCGCCGCGGCGCCCAGCACGAAGCCGCGCGGAGGGAGGACGGCCGGCGCCTGGGAGGAGCCAGCGGCGGGCGCCTCGGGAGTCTCGGCGGAGGACTCGGCCTCGGGCAGCGAGCGCGCCACGGTCCGGGCCACCAGCGCCACGAGCGCGTTGAGGAGGCAGGCCAGCCAGAGGGTGGTGCGGGTGCCGAAGACCTCGAAGAGGAAGAAGGTGGAGGCCGCCGCGCCCGCCACCGCACCCAGGGTGTTGAGGCCGTAGAGCACGGCCAGGGCCCGGCGCCGGACGTCATCGGATGACTCGGCCGCTCGGGCCGCCGCCGGCAGGGTGCCGCCCATGAGGAGGGTGGGCCCGGCCAGCACCAGCGCGGAGAGCACCAGCCGCACCACCGTGCCCAGCCCCAGCCCCAGCGCCACCGTGCCCCCCAGTGCCACGTAGAGGGCTCGCGCCAGATCCACCAGCAGCGGCGTCACCGCGGTGGCCGCGCAGATGAGCAGCTCCAGGTTCGCGTAGAGGCCCAGGGGTCGCTTGTCACGATCCGCCCGCGCGCCCAGCAGCGCACCGCCCAACCCCAGCCCGCCCATGAAGATGGCCAGCACCGCGGCGGACGCGGCCGTGGAGGCCCCGAAGATGAGCCGCAACTCTCGTTGCCAGGCGGTCTGGTACACCAGGGCGCAGAACCCCGATCCAAAGAGCAGTGGGGCAATCTTCCAGACGCGAGCGTTCATGGTTCTCGAGGAGAGAGCGAAGGAGTGGGCGCACGGGACGAGCCCGTCACACGGGGAGCTCCCCGCTGCGTGGGGGCGAGATTGAACCAGCCCTCTCCTCCCCTCGCCACGGTTCTGTGGAAAGCGCCGCCCTCCCCGCCGCCGGGCAACCAGGCATGGAAGGCCTTCCGCGAATCGAGGAAAACCGTCATAGCGCGGGCATCCCGCTCCAGCGTATGAACGCCCCATGAGCGGCAGTCCTACCGAGCACCTGGTCTACGGGCATACGATCGACAAGCTCTTCAACGACGTCCTCCGGGACAAGCTGACGCCCGAGCTCCGCGAGGCTCTGCGGCAGAAGGGGCTCGATCTCTCCCAGCCCATCCTCCCCGCCTATCCGCTGCTCGTCTTCGCGGACTGCCTGGAACTCACCGCGCGTCACATCTACCCGCACCTGCCGCTCGAGGCGGGGCTGCGCACGCTGGGCGAGGCGCAGGTCGATGCGTTCCTGCGGACCCTCATCGGCCGGGCCACGTTCTCCCTGCTGAAGATGCTCGGGCCCCGAAGGGCGTTCGAGCGCATCACCTCCATCTGGCGCAATGGCAACAACTTCGTGCAGGCCCGGGTCCGCGAGGTCTCCCGCGACACGCTCGAGGTGTGGGTCAATGAGGTCGGCCGTCAGCCCGACTCCATCCTCGGCATCCTCCAGGGCGCCCTCTGGCACCTCACCGGCAAGTCGCATCACGTGAGGATGGAGCACTACGACGGCCACGCCTGCACCTACGTCATCAAGCTCAACGGCTAGCGGGCCCCCCGCCCCGCGCCCCCCCGCTCGCTCGGGCTGGCACCCGGCGGCCAACGCGCCGCGAAGCCCCTCCCTTGAGATCCTTTGCGCGGCCGGACCCGGCCATGTAGGGTTCGCGCCACCTGAGGAGCGCTGCAACGGGAGTCCTCTCCCGCCAGGCTCAGGTTCCTGCAACGGCGCTCGCTGACTCGTGGCTGGAAGCACGGGAGGCGAGCCAGCGGGCCCGCCCCTCGTCCTCCAGCCCCTGCCATTCAGGAGCAAGGCATGAGGGCTGTAACCGATCTGAACAAGTTCACCGACTACCGGGTCGCCGACATCAAGCTGGCCGACTGGGGCCGCAAGGAGATCGCCATCGCCGAGACCGAGATGCCCGGTCTCATGGCCATCCGCGACGAGTTCGCCAAGACGCAGCCCCTCAAGGGCGCGCGCATCGCCGGCTCGCTCCACATGACGATCCAGACCGCGGTGCTCATCCAGACGCTGGAGGCCATCGGCGCGGAGATCCGCTGGGCGTCGTGCAACATCTTCTCCACCCAGGACCACGCCGCGGCCGCCATCGCCGCGGGCGGCACCCCCGTGTTCGCCTACAAGGGCGAGACGCTCGAGGAGTACTGGGAGTACACCCACCGCATCTTCGACTGGGCCGACGGCGGCACGCCCAACATGATCCTCGATGACGGTGGCGACGCCACGCTGCTCATCCACCTGGGCACCCGCGCCGAGACGGATCCCTCCGTGCTGGCCAACCCCGGCAGCGAGGAGGAGACGGTGCTCTTCGCCGCCATCAAGAAGCAGCTGGCGGCCAAGCCGGGCTGGTACTCGAAGATCCTCAAGAACATCCAGGGCGTCACCGAGGAGACCACCACGGGCGTGCACCGCCTGTACCAGATGGCCAAGGAGGGGAAGCTGAAGTTCCCGGCCATCAACGTCAACGACTCGGTCACCAAGTCCAAGTTCGACAACATCTACGGCTGCCGCGAGTCCCTGGTGGACGGCATCAAGCGCGCCACCGACGTGATGATCGCCGGCAAGGTGGCCGTGGTCGCGGGCTACGGTGAGGTGGGCAAGGGCTCGGCGCAGGCGCTGCGCGGCCTGCAGGCCCAGGTGTGGGTCACCGAGATCGATCCCATCTGCGCGCTCCAGGCGGCCATGGAGGGCTACCGGGTCGTGACCATGGAGTACGCGGCGGACAAGGCCGACATCTTCGTGACCGCCACGGGCAACTACCAGGTCATCACCCACGATCACATGAAGCGGATGAAGAACAACGCGATCGTGTGCAACATCGGCCACTTCGACAACGAGATCGATGTGGCGGGCCTCAAGCAGTACAAGTGGGAGAACATCAAGCCGCAGGTGGACCACATCATCTTCCCGGACAACAAGCGCATCATCCTGTTGGCCGAGGGGCGTCTGGTGAACCTGGGCTGCGGCACCGGTCACCCGAGCTACGTGATGAGCTCCTCCTTCGCCAACCAGGTGCTGGCGCAGGTGGAGATCTTCGCCAACCCCGGCAAGTACAAGCCGGGCGTGTACATGCTGCCGCGTCACCTGGATGAGAAGGTGGCCCGCCTGCAGCTCACCAAGCTCGGCGCGATGCTCACCGAGCTCACCCCGGATCAGGCCAAGTACATCGGCGTGCCCACGGAAGGGCCGTACAAGAGCGACCACTACCGCTACTAAGGTAGAGGCCCCGGCGCGCCGCTCACTTCTTGCGAGCGGCGCGCTGGATCTTGATCGGCGGAGTGAGCTTCTGTCCCTCCGCCGGTGCCCGCTGGATGGCGCGGACCACGTCCATCCCCTTCACCACCCGGCCGAAGGCCCCGAAGCCCTGGCCATCCGGGTTGCGCTTGCCGCCCTGGTCCAGCTCGGGCTGGTCCCCAATGCAGATGAAGAAGTCGGACCGGGCGCTGTCGGGCGTGTCGCGCGCCATCGAGAGCGTGCCGTCCTTGTGCTCGAGCCCGGTCACGCTCGTGCGCTCGAGCGGAATCGGCGCGCGCTCCTCGGCCTGACGGGCCGGGTTGATGCCGCCCTGGATGACCTCGATCTTCACCGGGTTGTTCGGCTGGTTGTCGGGCGCGAGCTTCACCGTGCGGTGGAACACCCCGCCCTCGAAGAGGCCGGCGTCCACGTAGGCGAGGAAGTTGCGCACCGTCGTCGGCGCGCGGGACTCGTCCAGCTCCAGCTCGATCTCCCCCTTCTCCGTCTGGAGCACCACCCGTACGGGTTTGGCGGCCTCCGGTTTCGCGTCCTTCTTCGGCGCGGCGGCGAGGGCCACGGGGGCGAGGATGAGCAGCACCGCGAGACAGGCGAACTGAATCATTTTCATGAGGCTCTCCGAAGCAGCGGGGGGGGCGAGCGTACCCCCACGGTTTCAAAACCCATCTCCAGAAGTACCCGTTAGGCTTCTGCCTCGCTGACGGATGACCTCGCGGAGGGGGATCATGAGCACGAGGACGAAGGCACTCTGTCTCGGCCTGCTGGCGGGACTGTGGCTGGTGGCGGCGGGTTGCAGTCGCCCGGAGGAGGAGTCCAGCGGTTCGGTGCTGGTGTGGGGGACGCTCCAGGAGGGCTCGGCCTCTCCGAGCGGTGTCACCCGGGTGAGGATGACGGTGAGCGCACCGGGCATGCACTCGCGCACCCTGAACCTCGTCCGGAAGAACGGGCAGTGGACCACGACCGTCTCCGGACTGGCCGTGGGCCCCGTCCATACCTTTTCGGCGGAGGCCTTCGATTCCACGGGCACCCCGCGCTACGCCGGAGAGGTCACGGGCATCACCCGCGCCGATGACCGAGTCACCGTGGTCTCCCTCTCCCTCCAGGAGGTGAATCCCCCGCCCCCCTCGTCGAACGAGGCGCCCGTGCTCACCTCGCTCGTGGCCGGACCCGGCTCCGTGGCTCCGGGAGGAACGCTCCCCCTGGTGGCCACGGCCCAGGATGCCAACCCGGGCGACTCCCTCACCTACGCCTGGACGGCTTCCGCGGGCACCTTCTCGTCGACCTCGAGTGGCTCCACCACCTGGACGGCACCGGCGGACACGGATCGCGCCACCCTCACGCTCACGGTCACGGACTCCCAGGGTGCCTCGCTCACCGTCAGCCTCACCGTCCCCGTGAACGCGAGTGCGGGAAGCCGCACCGCGGGCTTCACCCTCAACCACTGGCCCCAGGTGAAGGCGCTCTCCTCCTGGCCCTCGCCCCTGGCAGGGGGAGAGACCGCCACGGCGGAGGCCCTCGCCGTCGACGAGGAGGGGGACCCGCTCAGCTACCAGTGGGACGCGGGTTGCGCGGGCACCTGGACGAATCGCACCTCCGCCACCGCCCAGTTCACCCCCACCGTCCGGCCCGAGGGCTCCACCTGTCTCCCCTGCCCCCTCACCGTCATCGTGGCGGATGGGCGGGGAGGCCAGAGTCCTCGCACCCTGCCCCTCTGCATCCAACCGCCCCCGCCCGCCCCGGTCATCGTGGAGACCTTCCAGTCCGCCCCCTCGACCCGGGGCGGCGCCCCCATCACCCTGCGGGCGAGGGCCGAGGATCCCAAGGGCAGTGCCCTCTCCTTCTCCTGGGAGAGCACGACGGGCACCCTGGGAACCCCCGTCACGGGCACGCACGGCAGTGAGCTCGTCTGGGCGCCTCCCTCGACGTGCGCGCGCGCGGATCTCCTCCCCGCCGCCATCACCCTCACCGTCACCAATGCCGAGGGGCTGTCCACCCCCGTCACCTTCACCGTGAAGGGAGTCCCCCCGTGCACGCCCTTCTGGAAGTCCCTCAGCGTCAGAAGGAACCGGTCCCTGGCCGTGGATGCGGATGGACTGGTCTGGGAGTGGGGCGAGGCCTCGCCCACGGACGTCACGTCGACCGAGCGCAGGACACCCGTGGCGCGCAAGGACCTGCACGAGGTCGTGGCCGCGGCCCTCGGGGATTTTCACACCCTGGCGGTGAAGTCGGACGGCACCGTCTGGGCCTGGGGCCACGGCGGCCTTGGCCGGCTCGGCGACGGAATGACTCTCGATCGCACCTCGCCCGTGCAGGTGCTCGAGCTCACCGAGGTGGGAGCCGTGGCCGCCGGGCAGCACCACTCGCTGGCGCTGAAGAAGGACGGCACCGTCTGGGCCTGGGGCAGCAACGCAGCCGGTGTGCTCGGCGAGGGAACGAGTGTCCTTCAGCGCCTCATGCCCGTGCAGGTGGCTGGCCTCAGCGGGGTGGTGGCCATCGCGGCCGGGACGGGCTTCTCACTGGCCTTGAAGTCGGATGGCACCGTCTGGGCCTGGGGCGACAACAAATTCAACCAGCTCGGCCTCGGCAATACGGTGTTGGAGCGCCGCACGCCCGTGCGGGTGGACTCCCTCTCCGGGGCGGTGGTGGCCCTTGCCACCGGGAACAATCACACGCTGGCGCTGAAGTCGGACGGCACCGTCTGGGCTTGGGGCCAGGGCAGCGCTGGCCAGCTCGGCGACGGAACGCCGCTCTACAGCAAGCTGCCCGTGCAGGTGGCCCACCTCTCCGCGGTGGTAGCCGTGGCCGCCGGGAACAGCCACTCCTTGGCGGTGAAGTCGGACGGTACCGTCTGGGCCTGGGGCGACAACCACAGGGGCCAGCTCGGCGAGGGGACGAATACCCAGCACACGACACCCGTGCGGGTGGCGGACGTCGGCGGGGCGGTGGCCGTGGCCGCCGGGTCGTGGACCTCGCTGGCGGTGAAGTTGGACGGCACCCTCCAGGCCTGGGGCGACAACCTCTACGGGCAGCTCGGGAATGGGAAGCCGATCGGCCGCGCCGCGCCCGCCCAGGTCGCCGGCCTCTCCGGGGTGCGGACCCTCACCGTCGAGGCCCGAAACGCGTTGGCGGTAAAGTCGGACGGCACCGTCTGGGCCTGGGGCGACAACTCCTTCGGCCAGCTCGGTGACGGGACGACGACCACCCGCGCCAGTCCCGTCCAGGTCGCTGGCCTCGGCGGAGTCGTGGCCACCGGGCTCGGGGAGATGTTCTCGTTGGCGCTGAAGTCGGACGGCACCGTCTGGACCTGGGGCTTCAGACTCCAGAACACCGGGCCGACTCCCTCCGGGACGACCCCCGTGCAGGTCACGGACTTCGGAGGAGTGATGGCCATCTCCGCCGGCCGCCGCCACGCGTTGGCGCTGAAAAAGGATGGCACCGTCTGGGCCTGGGGCAACAACGAACACGGCGTGCTCGGCGACGGGACGACGACCTTCCGAGCAACTCCCGTGCAGGTCCAAGGACTCACGGAGGTCACGGCCATCGCCTCCGGGGGGGACCACGGATTGGCGCTGAAGAGGGATGGCACCGTCTGGGCCTGGGGCAACAACAACGCTGGCCAGCTCGGCGACGGGACGACGACCCTCCGCACCACGCTCGTCCAGGTGGAGGGGCTCTCCTCCGTGGTGGCCATCTCCACGGGGTTGGACTGCTCGCTGGCCTTGAAGTCGGACGGTACTGTCTGGGCCTGGGGCGACAACGCTTTCGGCCAGCTCGGCGACGGGACGACGACCCGACGAACGACCCCTGTCCCGGTGACAGCACTCACGGGGGTGGTAGCCATCCCCCAGGGTGGCTCCATGCTGGCGGTGACGTCGGATGGCACGTTCTGGCGCTGGGGCGGCACTCGGCCCGGTGGGAGTCCAACGGACTACCGCACGACGCCCGAGCGGGTGACGAGCCTCCCCGGGACACGCGCCCTGGCCCTCCTCGCGGACCACACCCTGGTCCTGAACTTGGATGGCACCGTCTGGACCTGGGGCCGCAGTGAGCATGGCCAGCTCGGCGATGGCATCCGCGCCTTCGAGCTGACTCCCACCCCGGCCGTCCTGAGCGCGTACACCGACGGGTAGCGCCCATTCGACATCCGGCGCCACGGCTCGAAGGCGAACCGGTGCCGCATGTCATTGTCACGACACGGACGAGGCCCACCGCCTCCGGGGTGGCATGTCATAGTCCCGCGCATCATCGGGAGGACGGATGCGGGCAGATGCGCGACAGCGGGAGGCCTTGAGGGCAACCATCACCGAGGCTCTCGCCAGGGGCAGGCGCTTCCTGGAGGGCGCGCAGACGGCGGACGGGCGCTGGTTGGACTTCCGCTTCCGCTTCGTGACGGGCCGGGACGTCATCGCCTCGCAGTGGGTGACGGCCTACGTGGGCCAGGCCCTCGCGAGGACGGGAGGCGACCCGGCCGCGCTGGCGCGGGCCCGGGACTGGCTGGTGGGCCATGCCCACGCCAGCGGTGGGTGGGGCTTCAGCCTGGCGACGCCCGCGGACGCGGACTCCACCGCCAATGCCGTCCACTTCCTCGCGTACTGGCGCGGCGTGCCCGAGGCGGAGACGGCGCTCTCCGAGGCCTGCGCCCAGTTGCTGCGGTACTGGGATGAAGGCGAGCGCGGTTTCCGCACCTACCTTCCCGCGGAACAGACGTCCCTGAATGGCTGGGAGAGCTACCCGGGCAGCAGCTGGTGCGACGTCCACCTCTCCGTCACCGCGCTGGCGGCCGAGGCGCTGCACGCCTCCGGAGATGCGCGCCACCGCCCCCTCATCGCGGCCTGCGCCCAGGCTGTGCGCGAGCAGCAGTCCCCCGAGGGCTTCTGGGAGGCCTTCTGGTGGCACGGCCGCACCTACGCCACCTTCCACGCGGCGCGGCTGCTCTCCCTGTCAGGCGAGGCGTCCGAGCCGGTGGCGCGCGCCGCTCGCTGGCTGCGGGGCGCGCAGCAAGAGACGGGGGGCTGGGGCAATGGCACCGGCGGTGAGGCCGCGCCCTTCCACACCGCGCTCGCCCTCGCCACGCTGCTGCTCCATGAAGGACTCGCCCACCCCGCGCCTTCCCTCCTCGCCGGGCTCCAGTGGCTGTTGGATGTGCAACAACCGGATGGCGGCTGGGTCAACGTCCCCATCATGCGGATGCCGCGCCCCCAGGTGCACGCGCCCTGGAATGATCCAGAGGGGTGTCTGCTTCTACCCGTGCTCACGGATCGCAACCGGCTCTTCACCACCGCCACCGTGGTGAGCGCACTGGCGGACGTCCACGAGGCCCTGCGGCAGAGCGTGTGAGGCTGGGATTTCGAGGAAAAGGCTTTCATCCCATGGGTATTTTCTCCCAGGCCTGAAGGCACAAGGAAAACATACGGCGGCTCAATGCAATTCATTGCTTTTTGTCATGTCTTTCTCTTAGTCTGGCCATCGGCGTCGGTCGGGAGGGGAGATTCCTACCACCCACGCACCCGGTGCCGGATGACCCGGCCTGGGTATTCCAATACCCATACGAGGAGGGGGAAGCACATGACCAACGAGCAGACCACCCAGGACGTGGAGAAGAACCTCACCGAGATGAGCGATGAGGCGCTCGACAACCTCGTCTCCGGCGCGCAGGAGCTGAGCAAGTCTCAGTCCTGGTAGTCAGAAGCCGGGCCACGGGTCCTGGTACCTACGGGCGGGCGCGCATCCAGCGTCCGCTCGTCTTTTTTTGGAGCACCCACCGGTGGCGAGTCCGTGAGGGGACACCATGGCGCATGCACTGGATGAGTACCTGAAGCTCGCCGAGCCCCATCTCGCGCCCCACCTCGTGTCTCCCGAAGCGCTGGCCCACATCGGGCGGATCGCCCGGATGCTGCCGCCCGTCTCCGCCTCCGGCTTCGAGTGCCGGCTCGGACAGCCGGAGGCCCTGGCCGACTTCGGCGTCCGCCTCATCGCCACCGACGGCAGTCGGGCCGTGCTGGCCGGGCGCGAGGGCGCGGACTTCACCCTGCCCTCCTCGCTGCGAGCCGACCCCCTCTGGGAGCGCCTGCGTCGCTTCGGCGCGCGCTGGGACGAGCCGGGGACGCTGTTGCGCGAGGAGATCCGCGACGTCTTCCTGGAGTTCGACGTCGTCGACGCCCCTCCCCCGGTGCCCATCCCCTCCTTCTTCATCGAGTACGTCGACGCGGCCCACCGCCGGCTGGAGGCGATGGAGGAGTCCCTGGCGCTGCTGTGGGGCGAGCCGCTCGCGCCCGCCGTCCGGGAGCGGGTGGTGGCCTGCCTCGAGGCGCTGCCCCCCGGGGCCCGGGTGTCCGCGGTGGGCGCCATGTTCTCCCGCCGCTTCGACGGGGTGCGGCTGTGCTTCCATGGGCTGAGCGCGGACACGCTGCCCGACTACCTGGGCCGCATCGGCTGGCCCGGAGACCGCGCCGAGCTGGAGGCAATGCTCGCCGGGGTGGCCGACAAGGTGGAGCGGCTGGTGCTGTGCCTCGACGTGGGCGCGACCGTCCTGCCCAAGGTGGGCGTGGAGTGCCACCAGGCGGAGAGCCTGCAGGAGCCCGACGCCGCACGGTGGTCCCGGCTGTTGGAGCAGCTCGTCACGCAGGGGCTGTGTCTGCCGGCCAAGCGCGAGGCCCTGCTGGGCTGGCTGGGCAACACCCATGCCCGCTCCCACCCCGAGTCCCTCCCCGGCAACCTGCGAGCGCGCTGCGAGGTGATGGGCCCCCAGGCCCTCCCCGTCTTCATGCGGCGCATCAACCACCTCAAGCTCGTCCACTCGCCAGGCCAGCGCCCGGAGGCCAAGGCCTACTTCGTCCTGCTCCAGCGGTGGCTGGGCTACGACGGGCGGCACAAGCGCTACGTTTTCGGGGATTTCGACGAGGTCCGGGACGCACTCCGCGGTTGAGCCCCCCGGGGCCCCTCCCCCGGGCGGGGGGCATGGCCAAGGGTGTTTCAGAGCGGGTACACTCTTCTGCTCGCACGGGAGACGTCAGCGGATGAGTGGTGGGCAACCCCCCGGGGAAGGAGCGTCCAGCCTGGGCACGGAGCTGGAGTTGCAGCGGCGGCTGGCCCTGACAACCCCGGCGGACACCGTGCGAGGGTTGTCCTTCCACACCGTGTTGGAAGCGCTCCGGGCGGATCTCGGGGAGGAGGCGGTGGAGCAGTGCCTCGCGCCGCGCGTGGAGAAGGTCTACCGCAGCTTCTTCTCCTACCCCGTCAGCGAGTACCTCCACGTGCTGTACACCGCGGCGTGGATGCTCAGCGGGAAGCACGGCGGCTTCGAGGACGCCGTCCGGCGCATCGGGGCGGGGCTGGCCCCCGGCTTCCTCTCCTCCGTCGTGGGCCGGGCGTACCTGCTGCTGGCCAAGGAGGGGCCCAAGCAGCTCATCAGCAACATGCCGGTGGCCTTCAAGGCCACGGCGAGCTTTGGCGAGTCCCGCGTGACGTGGACGGGACCGAAGAGCGGCGTCTTCACCTCGAAGAAGGACTTCCTGCTCTACCTCAACCACGAGGGGGGGATGCTGGGCCTGTTCCGGGCGCTGGGCCTGCAGGGCGCGCGGGTGCGCGGCCGGCAGACGGGACCCCTCGAGAACGAGGTGGAGTTCTCCTGGGAGTGAGGCCCCGCGCCCGCGGCCTCACGGCCCGGCAGCGGGCTCGGCGAAGTAGCTCCGCTCGCGGCGGTTGCCGGAGCTGGCCTGACGCAGGGGGGCCCACTCCCGCCGCGGGTGCTTCACCCGGGGAGGCGTCCCTCGGCGCTCGACGGCGTAGGACTGCTCCTGGGCGCGCGCCGCCAGGTGCGCCGCCAGGCACTCCGCGTGGGCCTCGAGGGGCAGCACGCAGTGGTCGAACCGGTTGCCCTGCCCGTCCTGGCGGATGACGGCCCAGCCCTCCAGCGGGAGGAACTGCTCCGCGTCGAGCCGCCACGTCACCGCGTCGGTGCCGAGCTCCAGGTGCGCGAGCGCGTGCTCGACCTCCAGGTGCTCCAGCCGCACGGAGGCCTCTTGCGAGGCACGCTCGTAGTCCACGAGCAGCTCGAGGCCGCAGTCACAGCGGAAGCCCCACTGGTACACGCGGCCCGCCGCCCCCTCCTCGTCGCGCGCGTGCGGAGCCCCGAGGCTCCGGGTGAGCTCGGCCAGCGACACCTTCACCGTGAAGGAAGGGCGCTCGGAAGACCAGAGGACGGGACGGCTCGGAGGAAGTGGCTGCATGGGCGTGCTCCTGGGCGGGGAGTGGGTTCCCTTGAGGATAGGCACGACCAGGCAAGCGTCTTCCCCTCGCGGCACCAAGTGCCCGGAACAGCACGAAGTCCGCCGCGCACAGCGTTCACTGGCTACTGGCGGGCGTTGTCCTACCCGGCGAGCAGGGTCTGCCGCGGCTGCACCTCTTCGACGGCCGCGGGCAGCGTGAGGGTGATGAGCGTCCCCCGGCCCTCGCGGCTCTCCGCGCGCAGCGTGCCGCCCAGGCTCGACACGATGGCGTGGCTCACCGACAGCCC
>NZ_DASVSO010000595.1:0-19078 GCF_036388035.1 Archangium sp. | reverse complement strand
CAGGCGAAGAAGACGTCCAGGTACTCCACCCCGTTGTGGGCCACGAGGCCCACCCGGTCTCCCCGAGACACGCCGGCCACGTCACGCAGCCAGCCCGCGAGCGCCTCGGCGCGCGCATTCATCGCGCGGTAGGTGAAGCGGCCCGAGTCTCCCTTGGCCACGTCCACCACCGCGGTGTGCTCGGGCCAGTACATGGCCCCACGACCCATCCAGTCGCCGATGAACATGTGTTGTCCCCTCCCCTTCGGTGTCGCGGAAGTCGCTCAGGCCGTCCAGCGGAAGAGCGCCGAGGCCATGGACAGGCCGCCGCCGCTGGCGCACAGGGCCACCAGGTCGCCCTTCTTCACCCGGCCCTGCACCACCGCGTCATCCAGCGTCATGGGGATGCAGGCCGAGCCGGTGTAGCCCCACTTGTCCATCGTCCAGTTCGTCTTGGACATGGGCTGCTCCAGCACCTTCATCGTGGCCTCGATGGTGCGCAGGTTGAGCTGGGTGAAGACGAAGTGGTCCACGTCGTTCATCGTCAGCTTCGCCCGCTCCAGCAGCTGCTTGAGCAGCATGGGCCAGCGCTCGGTGTTGAAGGTCGCGGGGAACTTGCGCACGAACTGCACCGCGGGCTTGCCGTTGGTGAGCGCCAGCGTCTCCGCCGTGGCCGGCCGGTACGTGCCGCCCGTGTAGACGCCCAGCGCGTCGTGGTACTCGCCGGCCGCCAGCAGCTTCGCGCCCATGAAGCCGGGCTTGTCGCTGGCGCCCAGCACCACCGCGCCCGCGCCGTCCGCGAAGAGCGTGCAGGTCTTCTTGTCCTTCCAGTTGATGTAGCGGGACATGCCGTACGCGCCCAGCACCAGCACGCGCTGGTAGCTGTCGTCCGCGGCGATCGTCTTGCTCGCCACGTCCAGTGCCGTCACCCAGCCCGCGCACGCGGCGTTGACGTCGTACGTGCCCGCGTTGCTCGCGCCCAGCTTCGCCTGCACCGCCGAGGACGTGGCCGGGCTGAGGTAGTCCGGCGTGTCCGTGGCCACGACGATGAGGTCCAGCTCGCTCGGCTTCACCCCCGAGCGCTCCAGCGCCTGCTTCGCGGCCTCGACGCACAAGTCGCTCGTCACCTGGTTGTCCGCCATCAGGTGCCGCTGCTTGATGCCCACGTTCTGCTGGAGCCACTCGTCCACCGGCTCGCCGATGATGCGCTCCACGTCGGCGTTGGTGAGAATCTTCTCGGGGACGTAACGGCCAGTGGCCAGGATGTTGGCGTACCTCATCGGCTCCTGCTCCGCGGGACTCGGGGCTTGCGTGCCCCCTTCCCGCTGTCGGTGTCGGCCCCGGCCGGACGCGCGTCCATGCCGTGGCGAATGAAATCCATCGCGGTGTCCAGCACCTGCTCCGGCACGCCCTCGCCTCCCCACAATACCCAGCGCATGCCCAGGAAGTCGCTCAGCCCCATCAGGCAGTAGGCCAGCGCCTCCGGGTCCATGCGCCGCACCGCGCCCGCGTCCATGGCCTGCCGCAGGCCCGTCACGTACCCCTGGGCGAAGCGGTCGTAGTAGCGCCGGAAGCACGCCTCGTCGACGAACTCCGCCTGGCGGACGATGCGGTACAGGCGGGGGTGGCGGCCCACGAACTCGAAGAAGGTGCGCAGCCCCTCGCGCTCCACGTCAATCCGGTCCTCACACCCCACCACCGCCTCGGAGATGAGCCGGCGCAGCCGCGCGCCCAGCTCGTCCACCACCTCGACGAAGAGGGACTGCTTGTCCGGGAAGTAGACGTAGAAAGTTCCGAGCGCCACCTCCGCCTCGCGGGTAATGTCCGCGATGGAGGCGTGCTCGTAGCCCTTCTCTCCGAACACGGTCTCCGCCGCCTGCAGCAGCCGCTGACGCGTGCGCTGCCCCCTCGGGGTCGCGGGCACGAGGCGTTCGGCTGGCGGAGTTGAAGACCGATTCATCTTTCATATTGCGTAACACCCCCCTCGCGGTATTGTCAAAAACTGTCATTCATTCGCTGGCGCATTCGCCATGCAACGCATTGCGTCAGCCCGGGAGAGGGGAACACATGCAGCTCAAGGACTTGAAGGTCATCGTCACGGGCGGGGCCCAGGGCATGGGCGCTCACTTCGCCACGCGCCTGCACGAGGCCGGCGCCCAGGTCGCCGTGGGGGACGTGAACGAGGAGCGGCTCGCCGCGCTGCCCTCGGCCATCCACCGCCGCCGCCTGGACGTGTCCAACGAGGACAACTGCATCTCCTTCGTGCAGTGGGCCCACGAGTCCATGGGCGGCCTCAACGGCCTCATCAACAACGCGGGCATCCTCCGCGACTCGCTGCTGGTGAAGAAGGACCGCACCACGGGTGAGGTGAAGAAGCTGTCCACCGCGGACTGGAACGCCGTCATCGGCGTCAACCTCACCGGCGCCACCTTCATGGTGCGCGAGGTGGTGGCGAAGATGGTGCAGACGGACCAGCGCCCGGGCGTCATCGTCAACATGAGCTCCATCGCCCGGCACGGTAACCGCGGGCAGAGCAACTACGTGTCCGCCAAGGCCGCGCTCGCCGCCAACACCTTCACCTGGGCGCGCGAGTTCGCCCCCTTCGCCATCCGCGTGGGCGCCGTGGCCCCGGGCATGGTGGAGACGCCGATGACGCAGGGCATGAACCAGAAGGCCCGCGACGCCCTGGTGGCCAACATCCCCGTGGGCCGCATCGGCCTGCCCGAGGACCTGTGGCTGGCGGTGAAGTTCGTCCTCGAGTGCGACTACTTCAACGGCCGCACCATCGACGTGGACGGCGGCCTCACGATGTAGTCGCGCCGGCGTCGCCCTCGCGGCGTCGCGCACCCGACGGGCCGGCGGAAGGGGCTGTCAGACCCTTCTGGCCGGCCCGTGCGTTTCACGGGACATGAGGCAGCGCGCGGCAGGTGGGGACGCTCGCAGGGCAGGCAGCCAGGCAACCTGTACCCGGGGCAAAAAAAAGGCTCCAAGGTGTGTCTTCCTCGGCCAGACGCAAGCGCAACAGGCGTTCAGGGGGTTGCCGCTCGCAAGTCAAGTGAGTAAATCATTTCCAGTCGGGAATAGACGGGACGCTCGGAAGGTCGAGCACGGCAGGCGAGGCAGCACTCCCCCAGGAGGTGCACTCGCGCAGGCCGAGGGAACCGGGCGAACCGCAGGAGTCTCACGGACTCCCGACGACGAGGGGAACCTCGAGCCCCGCTCTGGTATCCAACCAGAGGGGCTGGCTCAGGTGTACATCTCGAGGCTCGCGGCGCGGCCGGCATCGAAGTGCGGCGAACGCTGGAGCTGCTCCAACACCCGGGGCGTGCAGTAGAGCGTCACCAGGGGAGTGGAGCCGGGCTCGCTCATGCCCTTCACCGCGCCCATCAGGTGGTGCGCCTGGAGGAAGTTGAGGAGCGAGTCACGAAACTGCCTGCTCTGCTCGCAGGCAAGCTTGTGGACGAGCGACCGGTCCCGCATCGGCGAGGGCTGCCAGGTCGCACCGGGCTCCTCCCGGGGCATGACCATGACCTCAATCCACCCCGGCGAGCTCTCCGCCCGCATACCGGGCAGGGGCGTGACGCCCGCGATCTTTGGAAAACGCCCGGAAGCCCGGCGCTGCGACGAGGTGGCTGTCTTCCTGCTCATCCCACTTCCTCCACCCAGGCCCGGCGCTCGCGATGGCGCCGGCCCTGGTTAGCCGCCATTCACTTGTAGACCGCAAGACCCCGGCCGCCACGACCGGCGGGCGTCTTGGGCAGCTTCAGCGCAGTGTCCAGAATCAAATCCCTGACTTCGAGTGCCGTCAAGTCCGGGGAACGGCAGCGATATAGCGCCGCAATACCCGAGACGTAAGGGGCGGCCATGCTCGTTCCGCTCATTCGTTCATAGAACGCCTGGTTGTTACACCTTCGCTCTGTGCTCGAATAGACGTTCACGCCGTAACCCATCACGTCAGGAACAGATCGCTGATTCACCACACCGCTGGCCGAAAAGCTGGCCACGCGCCGCGCGAAGTCGACCGCCCCCACGGACAGGGCCTCTGGGAAGGCCGCTGGGTAGCCTGCCGTCCCAGCGCCAGCATTCCCGGCCGCCACCACCGGCAACACGTTGGAGTCCACCAGCCGACGCAACAGGGTCTGCAGCGCCCGGATGTTCAGCCGGTATTCCATGTCGCTCACACCGGGAGGCGGCTGCACGGGGAACCCCAGGGACATGTTCACCACCGCGGGCCGGGTGGCGTTCTCGGGACGTGAGAACTGGTGTAGCAGCCACTCCATGCCGGCCGCCACCCGCCCGAGGCTCGTGCGTATGCTTTCGGACTCGATGACGGAGGCGACGTAGAGGTCCACCTCGGGCGCCACGCCGTGGTAGGTGCCCGCGGCGATGCCGGCCACGTGGGTGCCGTGCCCGTCCGGGTCGAAGCCGCGCACGTCTCGCGCCGGGTTGTGCGGCGAGTTGGGGAAGAGCGAGACGTAGCGGAACTGGATGAGGCGGTTCTGGTGCTCGGGGTGGTCCGCGTCCACGCCGGTGTCGAGGATGCCGAGCATCACGCCCGCGCCCCGCACGCCCTCGGCGTGGGCGGAGTGGACGCCGCACTCCTCGGGCCACTCGCGCCGCTGGAGCGAGGACAGGCCCTGGTTGCGCGGGCCGAGCTGCCCCGCGGACACCGGGCCCGGGAAGGTGAGCTGCACCGTGTCCGGGATGAACTCGAAGTCGCGCCCGAGCTCCTCCTTGGCCACGCGCTCGGCCTCGTCCGAGGTGAAGTGCGCCATGGTGGCGCCGATGAGCGGCATGTGGCGGTAGGTGCCCACCTCCGAGGCCGTTGCCGGCTCCATCACCGGGCCCTCGGACGCGGCCACCTGCACCTCGTTCTTGCCGCCCCGGCCCTTCTTCCTCTTGGCGGGCGAGGCGCTCACCTGGGGTAGGCGCCCGGGCAGCGTGGCCGAGCGCAGTCCGAGGCTCCGCAGCATGTCCGGAGCCCGTCCGCTGATCATGAACTGAAGGGCGGTGGTGCGCTGCAGCACGCGCTCTCCCTGCTCCGTGCCCCGCACGCCCGGATGAGCGTGGGTCTCGATCGACTCCTTCGGAACCAGGAGATAGGACTTCATGGTGGGTTCACTCCTTTACAGAATACTGCCTTCACTGACAGCGCACGCCAAACCTCGGGTGGGCGCGGATGCGCCCGGGCGGAGCAGGGGGTGGGACACCGTCTTCCGTTCGCACCACCGGCTCACAGTGCGACTAGAGCGGCCCCCCCTGACATGAACCCCCCGTTTCCCCGCTCTGGACACCTTGGGCTCCCCCACAGGTTCCAGTGGTTGACTCTCAGAACGTACGAAACCTGAAAGCATTCACAGGTAGGGAGCGTAGTACAAGCCGTGACAGGTCCCAGCGTAACCGGCCGCCCCCCGGCGCCGTGTGGGGTGTTGTTGGTGTTTTCGTGAAGAAGCGTTGAGCCCCCGCGGTGACGAGTCTAACCCGCCCGCCCGCTCCCCTGTCGACCCCGGGGAAGCCGCGCCCCCCCATCGATTGTTCGCCCCCGTGGCGGCAGCGGTGGACTATGGCAGCATGCCGTCCGCCCGCCGGAGAGACTCGTGATTCCCTACCTGCACGTCCCATCCATCCATCTCGGCCCCCTCACCATCGAGCCCTTCGGCATCTTCGTGGCCCTGGGCATCCTCTTCGCCGCCCGGCTCCTCACCCGGCAGGCCGAGCGAGAGGGGCTCGATGCGAACGCGCTCCAGGACTACGCCCCGTGGGGCGTCGGCGTGGGTGTCGTCGTCGGCCATCTCTTCCACCTCTTCGCCTACCACCCCGAGGAGCTCTCCAAGAGCCCCTTCCAGATTCTGAAGGTGTGGGACGGGCTGTCCTCCTTCGGTGGGCTCATTGGCGGCATCCTCGCCGCCGTCTTCTTCTTCCGGGCTCGCCAGCTGCGCTTCCGCGACTACGCCGATGCCTTCGCCCTCGCCGTGGCTCCCGGCTGGGCCGTCGCCCGGCTCGGCTGCTTCGCCGTCCATGACCACCCCGGCCTGCGCACCGACTTCTTCCTCGCCGTGAACTTCCCCGGGGGGGCCCGTCACGACCTGGGCATGTATGACGCCGCGTTCCTCTTCGCCGTCTCCGGCCTCCTCTGGGCCCTCAACAGCTCCGGCAAGCTGCGCGGCAAGCTCCTCCCGCTGCTCTCCCTGCTGTACGCCTGCGCCCGCTTCAGCTTCGACTTCCTGCGCGCCACCGACCTCTCCTATGTCGATGCCCGCTACTTCGGCCTGACGCCCGCTCAGTATGGGTGCTTCGGCCTCGTCGCCTTCGGTCTCTACGGCCTGGCGAAGTGGCAGGCTCCCGCCAAGAAGGCCACGCCCTCCGTGGGCCCCGGCGGGACCGTGCAGGCCCCCGCCCGCTAGTCTCGGGGGCAACCCCCAGGGGCGCGGAGCCGCTCCTGGGCCCTCTCCACGCGGGAGGGGTGGAACACAGGGGGAGGGAGACATGTGCAGCGCCAGGGCCGTGCTCTATGACGCCTTCATGACGCCCCTCGGGTGGTTCGGTCTCAACCGCGCCCGACGCCGGCTCGTCGAGGGGCTCTCCGGTCGCGTCCTCGAGGTAGGCACCGGCACCGGGCTGCTCCTCCCCTCCTACCCGCCCACCGTCTCCGACGTCGTCGCCCTCGACATCGACCCCGAGATGCTCGCCCGCGCGCATCGCCGCCGCCCCGGCATCTCCCTCCTGCGGGCCGATGTCCAGCAGCTCCCCTTCCCCGACGCCTCCTTCGACGCCGTCGTCGCCTGCCTCGTGTTCTGCAGCGTCGAGGACCCTGGCCGGGGGCTCGCCGAGCTCCGCCGCGTCCTCCGCCCCGGGGGCCAGCTCCGCATGCTCGAGCACGTCCGCGCTCCGCACTCCGGCCTCGCCCACCTCCAGGACCGCCTCAACCCCGCCTGGAGCCGCCTCTCCGGGGGCTGTCAGCTCAATCGCGACACCGTCCCCCTCGTCGAGGCCGCGGGCTTCCGCCTCACCCAGCGCTCCCGGCGACTGCGGGAGGTCGTCGAGGAGCTCGTCGCCGTTCCCGTGTGAGCCGTTCGGCGAATTCGCACGCAACTGCTGGGGGTGGGGGTACGACAATGTCGGCGGACACCTACTCCACCTCCGGAGAAGCGACATGTCGACGCGCGTAACCCCTCGGACTTCCTCGACTGCCTCCACCGCCAGCCGCGCCACCCCGGCCGCTCCAGTGGATGTCTCCAAGAGCTCGCGCTTCTCCTCGGACTTCAAGAGCTGGCTGCACTCGCACGGCTATGGGCAGTACGACTTCGCCAAGGGTGACGTCCCGGCCTTCGGGGGCCGCACCCGCCCGGGTGAGAAGCTCACCCGCGAGCCCGTCATCTTCATCCACGGCAACTCCGACAGCGCCGCCGGCTGGGAGCGCTCCATCGAGCACTTCGCCACCCAGGGCTACAAGCCCTCGGAGATGTACGCGATGACGTGGGGGCCCTCGGACCCGAAGCTCGCCAGCCAGCAGCACCACTCCCGCAAGTACGAGGAGGAGGTCCGCGCCTTCATCCAGGCCGTGAAGGAGTACACGGGGGCGCAGAAGGTGGACGTCATCGGCCACTCCATGGGCGTCACCCTCGCCCGCAAGGCCATCCAGGGCGGCGAGGGCCATGACCCCTACGCCGGAGGGGGCCGCTACAACCTCGGCGCTCCGCTCACCCGCGACGTGGACACCTTCGTGGGCATCTCCGGCGCCAACCACGGCCTGGCCTCCTGCGCCCTCACCGGCAACCTGCTGCCCACCTCCAACCTGGAGACCGGGCTGCACCCCCGCTCGCGCTTCCTGCGCGACCTCAACGAGCAGAGCCACTTCGAGGGCTCGCACGTCTACAGCATCTGGTCCCACGCCGATCAGGTGGTGGGCGTGGGCCTCGCCTCGCGCACCTCGCCCATCCCCGGGCAGGATGGTCAGAAGGTCTACGGCACCTTCCCCTTCGGCCACATGGGCTCGCGCGACCTGAGCGTCCAGACGCAGCTCGACATGATCCAGAAGCACGAGGTGCGCTAGCCCCGTCGCGGCACCGGGTGCCGCGGGGCCCTCACGGCACGGCGGTGATGCGCACCATCCGGCCGATGGAGGGCACTCCCGCGTCGTTCACCAGGAAGAGCTGGTAGTAGCCCGGCGGGGCCACGTTGTTGCTCGCGGGCGCCTGGACGGTGAGGCTGCCACTGCCACGTGTGAAGCCCAGGGTGATGAGCCGCTGGTTTTGATCAAAGGCGTGCGTCACCGAGCCGAGGGCGATCAACGTCACCTTCGTCACCCGCCCCGCATCCGGCGTCGCGATGGAGAAGGTCGTCCGGGGCGCCACCACGTCCGGCAGCGCGCTCACCGTGGGACGTGCCCCCTTGAAGAGGTAGGGCGGAGAGAAGATCTCCGCGTTGTTCACGTTGCGGCCCCCCGCGCTCAGCACGCGCCCGTCCGGCAGCAGCAGCGCCGTGGAGTGGTAGCCACGATAGACGCTGTTGCGAGCGAGCCGCCTCCAGCTGTTCGTGGCCGGGTTGTACAGCTCGGGCACGAGGACCGGGGTCGACTTGTTGTCGAAGCCACCGCCATAGCTGCCCCCCGTGACGAGCACCGTGCCATCCGGCAGCAGCGTCGCGTTGTGCTGGCGCCGGGCCGTGCTCATCGGGGCCATGTAGCTCCACGTCGGTGACGTCGCGTTGAGGTCGATCCGCTCGACACTGGCCGTCGGGGGATCTCCCCCGCCCATCAGGAACACCTTGCCATCGAGCAGGACGGCGGGCCCGTAGGAGCGGGCGCCGAAGTTGCTCGAGGGTCCCGGGAACCAGGTGCCCGTCCCTCCCGTATCCAGGAAGCGGCACGTGCGCGAGGGCCCGGCCAGGAAGAGCCTGCCATTGGGCGCGAGGAACATCCGCGGGTAGTACGGCAGCTTGAGCCGCGCGCTCGTCATGTCCCTCCAGGTGCCGCTGGAGGCCAGGTAGCGCTGCGGAAGCTCATTCATGATTCCGGAGCCGACGGTCTCGCCGGAGATGACCAGCACGTCTCCATTGGCGAGCGTGACGTTGGTGGGGTACCAGCGCCCGGCCGTCATGTCCGGCAGGCGGGTCCACCGGGAGCCGAACGGGTCGAAGAGGCTCGCGTCCTCGAGGCCCACGTGGCTCTCCACATGCCCCCCCGTCACCAGCAGCCGGCCGTCCGCCAGGAAGGAGTGGCCGGCACAGAAGGTGTTGTAGCCAGGAAACGGCAGCGTCCCGAGGGCCTGGGTGGTGGGGTCCCACAGCCGCGGCGGCGTGTCCCCCTGGGCGAACTCGCCACTGAACATCACCTTGCCCGTGGGCAGCAGGTGGGTGTGGGTGGCGGAGACGGGCCAGGACATGACGCCCGACCACTGCCCCACCTCCGCGGGCGTCTGCGCCCGCGCGGGAAGCGCCAGCACCGCGCACCCGATGAGCCCGAGCGCGAGCACTCGCGCCCGGGACAGCGTCTCTCTCGTCGCCATCATGCCCTCCAAGGCGGTGTCCCACTGGACCAGGGGGACACAACCTTGAGGACACGGGCGCGCGCGCGCCAATCCACCCGCCCGTCCAACCACGAGGTAGTGGACGGAAGGCGGCGCGACCTACCAGTTGTTGACGGACCTCAGGTCGAAGAGGTCCGTGAAGCCGTGGGAGCGGAGGATCTCCACCGCCTTCGCGCTGCGGCCTCCCGCCTGGCAGTACACCACCACCCGCGTGCCCGGCGGGCCGACCTCGGTCACCCGCTGAGGCAGCTCCTGCACCGGGATGTTCCTCGCCGGCTCGGGGTGCCCCTGCCGGTACTCCTCCGGCGTGCGCACGTCCAGCAACACCCACCCCTGCCCCACCAGCTCTCGGGCCTTCTCGGACAACTCTTTCGGCGTCATGGGCGCGGCAATGTAGCCGGAAACTGGAGCCCCCGCGCCACCGCGCTACAGTCCTGTCGCACGCATGCCACCGCTGGACAAATCCGAGTTGCTGACCCAACTCGCCGACCGTCTCCGCCAGAGCGACCGGCTCGCCCATCGGGCCGAGGCCGAGGCCCGTGAGGCCGCTCGCACCCTCGCCACCGAGTCCGAGAAGAAAGAGGACGGTCGCGCCGTCATCGAATACGGCAGCCTCGCCACCGGCCAGGCCCAGCGCGTCCGCCGCGTCCAGGAGGAGATAAAGGCCCTCTCGGACTTCCAGGACGCCGGCCTCCCCTCCTTCTCACGCAAGGGCCCCGTCGCCCTCGGCGCCATCATCGACGTGTCCACCGAGGACGAGGAGGGCTTCGCCGAGCGCACCTTCTTCCTGCTGCCCGTGGGCGCCGGCACCGAGCTCACCGGCCCCGGGGGCGATGGCTTCCTCTCCGTCATCACCCCCGCCTCCCCCGTGGGCCGCGCCCTCATGGGACGTCGGGCGGGCGACACCATCGAGGTCACCCTCGCCGGTGAGGTACGCGAGTGGACGGTCCTCGAGGTCGCCTGACCCCCGTGGCTTGATCGTCGCTCCACTTTCCTTTCAGGCTTTCCTCGAAAGCAGGCGCCGGGGGGCCCTGCGCGAGAGGAGGTGGTGCGCCATGCCTACGCGCCGCGGAGCCGCGAAGAGCCTCGTGCCGCAAGCCGTGGAGGAAGCCCACCGCGCGCCCTCGCCCATCGAGGAGTGGGCCTTCGCCGCCGACCACCCCGATGGCTTCATGGCCCTGCTGGGCGTGCGCGGCACCTCCGGCGAGGTGGTGGAGTTCCTCTGGGACTACGTCAACCCCGCCGCCGAGGCCATGCTGGACATGCGCCTGGCGGACCTGCGGGGACGCGGCATCGTCGAGCGGCTGCCCTACGTGCGCGCCGGCGGCTTCCTCGCGCGGCTGGCCCACGTGGTGGAGACGGGCCAGCCCTACGTGGACGAGGTGCTCTTCCCCCTGCACAACCGCGAGCGGTGGTTCCGCCTCGTCACCCTCAAGCGCGGGGACGGGCTGTGCCTCTGGTTCACCGACATCACCCGCCGCAAGCGCGAGGAGCTGGAGACGGGCTTCCTCGCCGAGGTCAGCCACCTGCTCACCGCCTCGCTCGACGTGGAGAGCGCCCTGCCCGAGCTGGCCCGCCGCTGCGTGCCCACGCTCGGCGACGGCTGCGTCCTCCAGGTGATGGATGGCCGGGGCCAGCCGCTGCTGCTCGAGACGGTGGCCAGCGAGCCCTCCCAGGAGGCGCTGCTCGGCGAGGTGCTGCGGCGCTACTCCGAGGACCCCGCCGTCCCCAGCCTCGTGGGCCTGCGGCTGCCCCAGGACGAGCCCCAGCTCCTCACCGAGCTCACGCCCTCGCTCCTCCAGTCCCTCATCCGCGACGACGAGCACCTGCGCCTGCTGCTCGCGCTCGGGCCGCGCTCCCTGCTCGCCGTGCCCCTGCGCGCGCGCGGGCGCACCCTGGGCGCGCTCCTCCTCCTCACCTTCTCCGGGCGCTCCTTCGGGCCGGAGGACCTGCGCTTCGCCGAGGAGCTCGCCGACCGCGTGGCCCTCTCGGTGGACAACGTCCTGCTCTTCCGCGAGGCCCGCCACGCCGTGGCCCAGCGCGACGAGTTCTTCACCGTCGCCGCCCACGAGCTGCGCACCCCCACCACCTCCCTCAAGCTCAACGTGCAGTCGCTGCTGCGCGGGGCCCGCCGCGGCGACGCCGGCACGCTGCCCGCGCCCATGCTCGCCAAGCTGGAGAACGTGGACCGCAACGCGGGCCGCCTCACCGCGCTCGTCAACGAGCTGCTCGACGTCACCCGCATCCACGCCGGCCGGCTGCGCCTGGACCTGGAGGAGGTGGACCTGGGCGAGCTCGTGCGCGACGTGGCCGCGCGCTTCGAGCTGCCCGCCACCCAGGCCCGCAGTCCCCTGCTCCTGCACGCCCCCGCGTCCGCCACCGGCACCTGGGACAGGCTGCGGCTGGAGCAGGTGGTCACCAACCTGCTGTCCAACGCCCTCAAGTACGGGGCCGGCAAGCCCGTGGACGTGCGCGTGGAGGCCGACGCCGAGCACGTGCGCCTGGTGGTGCGCGACGAGGGCATCGGCATCGCTCCGGAGAGCCTGCCGCGCCTCTTCGGCCGCTTCGAGCGCGCCGTGAGCGACAGGCACTACGGCGGCCTGGGCCTCGGCCTCTACATCACCCGTCAAATCGTCCAGGCCCTCGGCGGCACGGTGAGCGTGCGCAGCGCTCCAGGCGCGGGGGCCACCTTCACCGTGGAACTGCCCCGCCGGGCCACCCCATGAGGGTCGCATGGCGGACGTGGACACACATGGGCCTGTCTGGCGATGGACGATCCTCTGGCAGTGGGTGGATTTACACCGGCCAAGCTGCTTGGAAGGAGGGTCCATGAGCTCGTCCACCGAGTCGGGCCCGCGCACAGGGCCCGTGCGTCCACCCCCGCTGCCCCTGACGTGGCCCGCCGCGCTGTTCGGCCTCATCTTCGGCGTGGCGATGACGTATGCGCCGTACGAGTTCCACGCGGCCTACTTCCGGCCGCTCTACCCGTACGTGCGCACCATGGGCATGGCCTACCTGGCCAGCAGCATCGTGCTCATGGCCACCATGCTCTACCCGCACGCGCCGCGCTGGCTGGACGTGCTGGGGCGCGTGGGCTTCGGCGCCGTCACCGGCCTGTACTGGTGGGTGCTCAACGTGCGCACCGGCGGCCTCACCGGCGCCATCCTCTACCCGCTGCTGCTGGCGGGGCTGGCGATGGAGGCCTCGCCGGCCTGGCGGCGGCGCGAGGTGTTCCGCGGCGTGGTGTCCCTGGTGGCGCTCTGCTTCGGCCTGCTCATGTTGATGGCGGGCGAGCGCTTCCCCCCCGTCTTCTACGCCTCGCTGGCGCCGCTGCTGGTGCCCATGGGGCTCGCCTTCCTCGCCTGCGGGGTGGGGCTGCTGGCCCCGGTGGCCTCCCGCTGGCCACGCCTGCCGCGCGTGCTCTTCGCCGTGCTGGCGGTGGACTTCTCGCTGCTGGCGTGGGGCCTGGGCCGCATCGGCTCGGGGCCGGCCGCCAGCATCTACCTCATCTTCACCCTCTCGTGCGCCGCCGTGGCCGCCGACTGGCGCCCCCGCGCCCCGCGCACCGTGGGCATCAAGCTGCTGCGCGGCCTGGCCTTCGCCGGGCTGGTGCCGCTGCTGGCCCTGGGCGGCTTCGCGGCCTTCCTCGCCCAGGGCGCCATCGAGCGCCAGGTGCGGGACGACACCGTGCGCGCCGCCGCCGGCGAGGCGGACTTCCTCGTGCGCTACCTGGACGACGCGCGCGAGTCCCTCCAGCTGCTGCTCGAGTCCCCCGGCTTCCGCGCCGCCTTCGCCGCCAAGGACCGCAAGAAGCTGGAGGAGCACCTGCGCAACCTCCCCGCGCAGGCGCGCGCCTTCGACGCCGCCATCGTCATGGACAAGGAGGGCCTGGGACTGGCCGCCTCCTACGCCAAGGACGACCTGGGCTCCTTCGCCCACCGCGACTACCACGGCGGCGTGCTGAGCACCGGCGCCCCCTACGTCTCGCGCCCCTACATCAGCCAGCTCGGCCTGCCCCACGTGGCCGTGGCCCTGCCCTTCAAAAAGGACGGGAAGCTGGAGGGCATGCTCGTGGGCCTGCTGTCCCTCGAGCGCCTGTCGGCCGCGGTGACGCCCGCGGCCCAGCGCTTCCGGGTGCAGGTGCTGGACCGGCGCGGCCTGCTGCTGCTGCGCGACACCCAGTCCAGCGCCCCGCTGCTGAGCGAGGCCCGCCTGCCCCACACCCTGCGCCTGAACCCGCCCGGCAACGACGAGGGCGTGGTGGAGACGTTCGGCCCGGAGGAGCAGCGCATTCTGCTGGCCGCCGACGCCCCCGTGCCCGGCACCGAGTGGAGCGTCGTCGTCACGCAGGACCTGGGCGTGGCCTACCGCGCCATCACCCGCACGAGCGTGTTCTTCATCGCCATGCTCGCCCTGGGCGTGCTGCTCATGCTGGCCCTCTCCCAGTTCGTCGCCCGCGACATCATCCGCCGCCTGGAGACGCTGGTGGAGGCCACCGCCGCCATCGCCCGGGGCGAGCTGGGCCGGCGCGTGCCCGAGGAGGAGGACGACGAGCTGGGCGAGCTGTGCCGCGGCTTCAACGAGATGGCCACCCGCACCGAGGCCGCCCAGGCCGAGCTGCGCGAGGCGGTGCGCCTGCGCGAGGAGTTCCTCTCCGTGGCCAGCCACGAGCTGCGCACGCCCCTCACCCCCCTCAAGGGCTTCGCCGCCCTCACCCTCAACCGCATGGAGAAGGGCGCGGACTTCCCCGAGCGCGAGCGCACCCTCAAGGCCCTGCGCTCCATGGCCCGGCAGACGGATCGCCTCACCCGGCTGGTGGATGACCTGCTGGACACCTCGCGGATTCAAGCCGGCCGCTTCGAGCTGGAGCGCGCCCAGGTGGACCTGGTCCCCCTGGTGCGCGAGGTCATGGAGCGCTTCGAGCTGCGGGGCGAGGCGGGGCTGCGCTTCGTCTTCGACGCCCCCGAGGCCCCCGTGGAGGGCGTCTGGGACGGCCCCCGGCTGGAGCAGGTCGTCACCAACCTCCTCTCCAACGCGGTGCGTTACTCGCCCCAGGGCGGCACGGTGCGCGTCCACTTCCACCTCACCGCCGAGGCCGTGGAGCTGCGGGTGCGAGATGAGGGGATTGGCATCCCTCCCGAGAGCCTCGCCCTGCTCTTCCAGCCCTTCGCCCGCGCCTCCAACGCCACCTCCCGCCACTTTGGCGGCCTGGGGCTGGGGCTCTTCATCTGCCGGGAGATCGTCCAGCGGCACGGCGGCACCATCTGGGCGGAAAGTCCGGGAGCCCACCAGGGGAGTTGCTTCCACGTCCGCCTGCCCCGCGAGGAGCCGGCCTCGGTCGTGGCCGCCGCCGGGTGAACCTCGTGCGGTGGGTCGCGGAAGACTCGTCTTCTGGGTGAGATGGTGCGGACGGGGGGAGTTCACGCTATCGTCTCTACCTATCGAGGCGGTTCCCCAGGTCGCCCTGGCCGCGGGAGCCGAACCCCCCCTCCCATGCATCCGAAGCCCCAGCCGATCCACGAGAGCCCCACGCACGAGCCCAGCTATCGGCTCGTCGTCGAGAACCTCAGGGAAGTCGTGTTCCAGATCGACCCTCGGGGGTGCTGGAGCTACCTGAGCCCCGCCTGGACGGAGCTGACGGGCTACCCGGTGGAGGAGTGCCTGGGCAAGCGGACGATGGACTTCGTCCACCCGGAGGACCACAAGCACTGCATGGACCTGGGCCGGGTGCTGCTGGCGCGGGAGAAGGAGTGCTGCAAGCACGAGATGCGCTACCTCACCCGGGACGGAGGCTTCCGGTGGGTGGAGGTGTTCGCGCGCCTGCTGCCGACGGCGGACGGCTCGTACGTGGGCACCTGCGGCACCCTCAACGACATCACCCAGCGGCGTGAGGCGACAGCCGCGCTGGCCCGACGCGAGCGCTACCTCACCGCGGTGGTGGAGATCCAACAGCGGCTGCTGGCGGCCTCGCACGCGGAGAACTTCTACTCGGCGCTGATGGCACCGCTGGGGGAGGCCGCCGGGGCGAGCCGGGCGTACTTCTTCGAGGCCCACCGCTCCCCGGACGGCGACCTGCTCTTCAGCCAGCGCGCCGAGTGGTGCGCCCCCGGGGTGACGCCGGAGTTCGACAACCCGTCGACGCGGAACATGCACCTCGAGCAGCAGATGCCCCACCTGTACGAGCTGCTCTCGCGGGGGCAGTGCTTCTCGGGGCGGGTGAGGGACCTGCCGGCGGAGGAGCGGGCCGCGCTGGAGCCCCAGCACATCCTCTCCGTGCTGGTGCTGCCCTTGTGGGTACACGGCACGCTGGCGGGCTTCCTCGGCTTCGACAACTGCGCCGAGGAGCGGGCGTGGGACAAGCTGGAGGTGGACCTGCTGATGGCGGCGGCCGGGGCCATCGCGCTGACGCTGGAGCAGCGCCAGGCCCAGCGGGCGCTGCGCGAGCGCGAGGAGCGCTTCCGGCGCATCGCGGAGAACGCCTCGGACGTGCTGTACCGCTACCAGCTCGCGGGCACGCGCAGCTTCGCCTTCGTCAGCGGCGTGGTGACGAAGAACCTCGGCTTCACCCCCGAGGAGCACTACCGGGACCCGGAGCTGTGGCTGCGCCAGGCGCACCCGGAGGACCGCGGGGCGCTCGAGCACCTCCTCACCCACCCCGAGAAGCACGACTGCCCCGTGGTGGCGCGCTTCCTGCGGCGCGATGGGCGCACGGTGTGGCTGCAGCACGTGGTGACGCCGGTGCTGGACGCCACGGGGCTGTGCGTGGCGGTGGAGGGCATCGCCCGCGACATCACCGAGCGCCGCCAGTTCGAGGAGGCCCTCAAGCTGTCCGAGGCCAGCTTCCGCATCCTCATCGAGGGCGTGCCGGAGCCGGCCGCCATCCAGCGCGACGGGCGCATCGTCTACGCCAACACCGCGCTGGTGTCCTCGCTGGGCTTCGAGCGGCCCCAGGAGGTGGTGGGCCGGCGGCTGGAGGAGTTCATCCTCGACGAGCCGCCCGCGGCCCCGGGCATGGCGCTGCTGGTGACGGGCGAGCGGCGCCTGCTGCGGCGCGACGGCAAGGTGCGCATCACCGAGTTCGCCTCGCTGCCGCTGCTCTACGACGGGCAGCCGGCGGTGGTGTGCATCGCGCGCGACGTCACCGAGCAGCGCCAGCTGCAGTCGCGCCTGGCGCTGGCCGACCGCATGGCCTCCATGGGCACCCTGGCGGCCGGCATCGCCCACGAAATCAACAACCCGCTGGCCTTCGTCATCTCCAACCTGGGCTTCCTCTCCGAGGAGATGCGCCGCCCGCCCACCGGCGCGGCCCGGCAGGAGCCCGCCACGGACGAGTGGCGCTCGGTGCTGGGCGAGGCGCGCGAGGGCGCCGAGCGCGTGCGGCAAATCGTCCGCCAGCTCAAGGCCTTCTCCCGGCCCGACGAGGAGCGGGTGGAGCCGGTGGACCTGCACGCGGTGCTGGACTCGGCGATCATGCTGGCCGCCAACGAAATCAAGCACCGGGCGCGGCTGCGGCGCGAGTACGGGCCGGTGCCCAAGGTGCTGGGCAACGAGGGCCGGCTGTGCCAGGTGTTCCTCAACCTGGTGGTGAACGCGGCGCAGGCCATCTCCGAGGGCTCGGCGGACCGCAATGAGATTCGCCTGGTGACGCGCGCCAGCCCGGACCATCGCGCCGTCGTCATCGAGGTGAAGGACACGGGCTCGGGCATCCCCGAGGACGCGCTCAGCCGCATCTTCGACCCCTTCTTCACCACCAAGCCGGTGGGCGTGGGCACGGGCCTGGGACTGTCCATCTGCCACGGCATCGTCACGAGCCTGGGCGGAGACATCGCCGTGGAGAGCCAGGTGGGCCAGGGCACCACGGTGCGGGTGATGCTGCCGTCGGCCCGGGACGGCGCCTGGGTGGAGAAGCCGACGGCGCCCACCCCGGCGCCCACCACGCGGCGCGGGCGGGTGCTCATCGTGGACGACGAGCCCGCGGTGGGCCGGGCCCTGCGGCGAATCCTTCGCGAGCACGACGTGGAGCTGCTCACCAGCGGGCGGCAGGCGCTGGAGAAGCTGTCGGCGGACTCGAGCTTCCACGCCATCCTCTGCGACGTGATGATGCCGGACTTCGCGGGACGGGACTTGTACGAGGCCATCCAGCAGGGCGGCTCGGGGCTGGAGCAGCGCTTCGTCTTCGTCTCCGGCGGCGCCTTCACCCCCGGGGCGCGCGAGTTCCTCGCGCGCGTGCCCAACCCCACCCTGGAGAAGCCCTTCGACGAGGCCGCGGTGAAGCGCGTGGTGCGCGAGCTGGTGATGAGCCAGCTGGCCACCGGGAGTTGAGGGCATCGGTCGGTTGTCGGACCCTCCTCCTGCTGACGGATAGGGAGGAGGGAGCAACTGGGACAGGCTGCGCTCCCCTCCCCTTCGCGCTTTCCGAGGTCTCTGGATGAACCGGACATTGCTGCTGCTGGCCACCGCCGGACTGCTCGCCCTGGCGGCGGCGGTGGTGGGCCTGCCCCGTCAGAAGGACACGAGCCACACGGTGGCCCAGCCCGGCGAGGTGACGGGCGGGGTGCTGCTGACGCCCGTCACGGCCAGGAGCGGCGCGCTGACGCTGGAGGGCAAGCTGTCCGGGGAGTACCTCATGGCGGGCCCGAGCGAGGCCTTCGCCGCGCTGACGGTGCGCGCGGACACGCTCCGCGAGGCGAGGCGGCTACCGGTGAACCTGGCGCTCGTCATCGACCGCTCGGGCTCCATGCGCGGACAGAAGCTGACGGACGCGAAGCAGGCGGCGCGGATGCTGGTGCAGCGGCTGGCGCCGGAGGATCGGCTCGCGCTGGTGCACTACGGCACGGACGTGCGCGTCTTCCCCAGTACGCCGGTGTCCGAGTCCGCCCGCCAGGAGATGCTCCAGTTCGTGGACGCCATCGAGGACGAGGGCTCCACCAACATCAGCGGCGGCCTGGAGGAGGCGGCCAAGGAGCTGCGCAAGTACACCCAGGCCTACCGGGTGAGCCGCATCATCCTGCTGAGCGACGGGCAGCCCACCGCGGGGCTGGTGGAGCCCTCGGAGCTGACGCGGCTGGCCGCCACCTTCCAACGCGAGGGGATGACGGTGAGCGGCCTGGGCGTGGGCGAGGACTTCAACGAGCAGCTCATGCAGGGCCTGGCCGAGCAGGGCGGCGGCTTCTACGGCTACATCCAGGACTCGGAGCGGCTGGCGGACATCCTCCGGCGCGAGCTGGAGCAGGCGGCCGGGACGGTGGCGCGCGGGGTGGAGCTGCGGCTGGAGCTGCCCGAGGGGGTGACGGACGCGGAGGCCATGGGCATGACGGCCCGGCGCGAGGGCCGCACCCTGGTGGTGCCGCTGTACGACCTGGCGGGCGGGCAGGACGCGCAGGTGGTGGTGAAGCTCACCCTGTCGCTGGAGGCCACCGAGGAGGCCCGGGGCGTGCTGACGTCGCGGCTGCGCTACTGGGACGTGGGGGCCGGGCGGCAGGTGGAGACGGCACTCGGCCTGACGGCGAAGGTGACGGACGACGAGGCGGTGGTGCGCGCCCACCTGGACCGCGAGGTGCGGGTGTACGCGG
>NZ_DASVSO010000594.1:0-1618 GCF_036388035.1 Archangium sp. | reverse complement strand
GGCCTACCTGCGCTTCTGCTGCCAGGCGCTCACCTCGGGCATGGCGCGCTCGCGCAGCGCCACGTCCTGCGACACCCGCTCCAGCGTCTGCTCGGTGGCCTGCTTCGCCTCCTCCACCGGGTGGGCCGCGAGCAGCTTCCGCGCCTCGTCGAGCTGCTGGCGCTCGCGCAGCGCGCCCAGGGACTCCACCACCCGTCGCAGCAGCATGGGCGCCCCGCCCGTCCTCGCGAGCACGTCCTTCCACCGCTTCTGCATCTCCGCCCACCACGCGTCCCGGCCCGTGCGGTTGCCCATCAACCCCATCACGAAGCTCGCCGCGTCCTGCATCTTCACCTTGTCCGTGAAGAAGAGCTGCTGCGCGGCCTCCGCCAGCGCCGGGTCCTCGAAGGACGTCAGCGCCATCAGGTAGCGCCGCTGCGTCGCCGGGTCCGGCTCCACCAACATCTTCTCCAGCAGCTTCTCGTAGAGCGCCCGGTCTCCCGAGCGCGCCACCATGCCCACCGCCGCATCCAGCAGGTTCGGCTCCAGCGCGTTCTTCTCTCCGGCGAGCAACCGCTCCACCCGGGGCCGCGCCTCCGCCAGCGCCTCGGGGCTGCGCGCCACGTTGCCCACCGCGCGCACCAGCACCGCGCGCCGCAGCTTCACCCGGTCCGACTCGCCCGGTGCCGAGTCCCAGCCGAGCTTCTTGAGCCCCGGCCCCAGCAGCTCCTCCACCCACCGGCGGAAGCGCTCCTGCTCCTCGCCCTCCACCAGGCGGCTCTCCACGTAGGACAGCCGCCCCACCAGCTCCTCCAGCACCGCGTCGTCCTCCTCGTTGCCGAAGCGGCCCGCCAGCTCCAGGAAGGAGGCCACCGACCCCTCTCCGCTGCGCACCAGCGACCACTGGTCCGCCAGCAGCGAGATGCGCTCCGAGGGCGCCAGCGTCTGGAGGTTCGCCGACAGCCGCTCCAGCGCCTGGGCGTCGTACGCCACCCGGTAGAAGCCCGTGGAGCCCGCGTTGGCGCACAGCCACTTCACCTCGCCGGAGCCCTCCAGCGTCACCTTCGTCTGGGCCTCGCGCAGCAGCACGCGCTGCTCGCGCACGGTGCCCCCGTCCGAGTAGCGCAGCACCATCGGCACCGGCCAGCGCTCCTCGCTGCGCACGCCCGGCTCCGAGTAGAAGCGCCGCTGCGACAGCGTCACCGTCCGCCCGTCCACCGCCACCGTCACCAGCGGGTAGCCGCTCTGTCCAATCCACGCATTGGCCAGCTCCAGCACCGGCTGCGACGAGGCATTGGCCAGCGCCGTCCACAGGTCGTCCGCCACCGCGTTGGAGCGCGCGTGCTTGCGCATGTACTGACGCATGCCCTCGCGGAAGGCCTCCTCGCCGAGGAAGCCCTCGATCATGCGCAGCACCGCGCCGCCCTTCTCGTAGGTGATGAGGTCGAAGCTCTCGCCCGCCTCGCTGGCGTTGCGCACCTCGCCGCGGATGGGGTGCGTGGAGCGCAGCGCGTCCAGGTGCAGCGCCGCCGCCTTGCCGGCGTCGAAGTCCAGCCACACGCGCCAGTCCGGCTTCCAGGCGTCGACGATCTTGTACGCCATCCACGTGGCGAAGGCCTCGTTCAGCCAGAGGTCGTCC
>NZ_DASVSO010000593.1:0-8989 GCF_036388035.1 Archangium sp. | reverse complement strand
CCAGGTGTGGATCTCCAGCCGTGGCGAGGTGAAGCTCGTTGACCTGGGGGGAGTCTGCCGGAGCGAGCCCCGCTACCTCACGCCCGAGCAGGCCCGAGGTCGCCTCGTGGAGGCGCGCGGCGACGTCTTCCGCCTCGGGGCCCTCCTGTACGAGCTGCTCGCCAGACGACCCCTCTTCGAGGACTCTCCGCAGGTCGTCCAGCGGATCGGCGCCTTCGACGAGCGCGGCCTGGAGCCGCTGCCCGGGTGTCCCCCGTCGCTCTGGTCCGTGCTGCTCCGCGCCCTCGCCGCGGATCCCGAGGCCCGACTCCGTTCAGCGCGTGAGCTCTCGGACATCCTGCGACGCTTCCTCGAGGAGCGTCAGCTCGGCGTGGACCACCTCGACATCGCCAGTCTCTTCGCCCGGGCCTTCCCCGGGCGCCGCTCGCTCCTCGAGGACATGGCTGGCGCGGCGGGCGAGGAGCTCTCCTTCGCCGAGAGGACCCCACCGCGCCCGCCCACCCTGCTGCCCGTCGCCCGGACGGAGCCCGGCAAGCGGGTGCACGCGGGTCCCCCGCCGGTGCTGCTCTCCGTGGAACCTCCACCGCCTCCGGACGCGGCCTTCGAGGAGCCCGCCGTGGAGAGCGTGAAGCCACCCGTGCGGCCCTTGCCCGCGCGGCTCGAGGACTGGCACGCGCGGATGCTCGATGAAGCCCTGGGCTTGATTGGAGGCAGCGCGGCGCTGGCGCCCCTGCTGGTCCGACTCACGCGCCGCTGTGTGGCGCACCTGGGGGGGGGTGATGGCGAGGAGACGCTGGCCATCACGGCGGCCCGAGCGCTCGCGCTCGCCGCGCGGCTGGAGGAGCCTCGGCGCTTCGTCCTCCCCACGCTCGCACGCGTGCGCACCCTGGCGGGTGGTGCGCTCCCGGAGGTGAATGAGGTCCTCTCCGCCGTGCTGCTCGCGGGGCGAGACTCCGCCTCCTCCGCGGGGTGTGCCGCCCGGGCCCTGCTGTGCGCGTCGGCCTTCGTCGTCCAGGTGCAGAGTGCCGAGCCCGGCGCGGCCGAATCGGCTCGCGCGCTGAGCCTCCTGCGGCAGGATCCGCGCATCACTCCCGCCGCCCTGGAGGCCCTCGCCGCGGAGCTCGAGGTGGGCGCCGCCTAGCCCTTCCTCAAGCCCCGAAAGAAGGCGGGATCTCGAAAGTCCCACAGGCGCCCGGGGTCCTGGTCCACGTTGGTGGGGCTGGCATTCCAGCCGGCCGCGGCCTCCCAGTTCGTCGCGCCACGCAGGTGGGTGAAGAAGCTCCACCCCGCCAGCACGGCGAAGGTCAGCACGAATCCCCGCTTCCACACCGGCTCCGCCGTCGTCGTGCGCAGCATGTCGACGACGGGAATCAGGAGGTAGCAGAGGTAGGGCGCCATGTCGGTCATGTACCGGGGGCCGTACGAGTGGCCCGCCCACCAGTGGGGGAAGCTGGAGATGATGAGCCAATGCAGCAGCAGGATGGCGCCCACCACCAGGGCCTCCACCCGAGCGCGCGGCGCGCGGAGCTCCAGGGCCAGGCCGTACAGCGAGAAGAGGAAGATGGGCGAGTAGATGAACAGCCCCCGCGCGGGACTGACGAGGTTGCCCGCGAGCGCCTCCAGCATCAGGCCGCCGCTCTCGGGAATGATGCGCGCCGGTTGGTAATACGGCGGCAGGATCGCTCCGTACACCGAACCGTTGTACGAGAAGAAAGCGAGCGCGACGAGCAGGCCCATGGCGCAATACGCGAGGAAGTAGCGCCGGTAGCGCAGCAGCACCAGCAGGCTGAGGAGCATCACCGAGATGCTGTTGGTGGGCCGCATCACATAGGACAGCCCGACGAAGAGGCCCGCCCAGGGCACGCCGTGGGGAAGGCGGCGGCCCCGCACCAGGAGCCAGAGCGCGATGGAGAGCATCAGCACGGAGGGCCCGTGCTGCCCCAGATCGCGGGTGGCGGTGGACCAGATGGAACTGCAGAAGGCGAACACCCCCGTCACCACCAGGGCCCACTTCCAGGGCAGCAACTCCGAGGCCATGAGCTGGATGAACACGGCGGCGAGTGCCATGAGCAGCGAGGCGAGCACCATGTCCGTCGTGTAGATGAACGACGCATCGATGTTCCCGACGCGTGCGAAGTTCTTCTGCCAGTTGGAGACGCCCTTGGCGAGCTTGGGGACGTGCTTGGCGACGGGGGCGATGAAGTCCACCACGCCGTTGAAAATCCAGATGGGGCCGAGGGCCACCAGCGCGGACCCCATGGGGAAGAAGTTCCGGTAGTGCCCATCGACGACTTCCACGGCACCGGGGTAGTGGTGGAAGCCCTCCTGGTACTCGTCGAGGTCCGCGTTCCCCTCGCGCAGGATGCTGAACACGGTGGGCAGGCTCCAGAACAAGTCACCGGCGCCCTTGATGGGACTGGACTCGTACACGATGGTGGCTGCCACGAAAACAGCCACACAGGCCCAAGCGCGCCCTCTGGGTGACTTCATTGACGGAGACCCCTCACGGCCCGGCCGCTCCTCGGGCGGCCGGTGGCCGGCCTTGTACCACACGCCTCACTCGGGGCGAGCGCGTGAGTGCCCGCACCGGGCGTGAGCCTCCGGGTCCATCGGGCTGGAGTCCGCTCAGGAGAACACGTTCACCTCGCCGTGGACGGGGAGCAGGGCCACGTCCTTGCCGCCCCGGTACGTCTGGCGCGCGGGCACCGAGACGAGCTCCCACGTGGGGAGCACCACCGCCGTGAGCGCGCGGCCGTAGACGCACCCGGTGTCGATGCCCACCGCGTGCTCGGTGACGAGCGGCCGATCGAACACGGTGTGTCCGAAGATGACGCGCTCGGGGCCCTTCCAGTGGTGCGTCCAGAAGCGGTAGTCGGCGGGCGCCTTCGAGGGCCAGAAGCTCTTGCGCTCCGGGGGCTTCACGCACTGGGCGTGGAGCAGGTGGTAGGTGTCCTGCTCCTCGATGCGCTTGCCGGGCAGCACGCCGGCGTGGACGATGACGGCGTTGTGCTCGGGCAGGCGGATGAAGTGGGGGAGGGTGGCGAAGTACTCGAGGTGCTCGGGGGCGAGGACCTGCCGGGTCTCCAGGTGGTCCGGGAGGAGGTCGGCGTCCTTGCGGCGGCGCTGCTGCAGGTGCTTCTCCTCGTGGTTGCCGAGGATGGACTCGTGCCGCATGGCCAGCTCGACGCACTCGCGGCGCTTGGGGCCGCGGTCGACGAGGTCACCCGTGAAGATGATCCGATCGCTCGAGGTGGCGCCCACGCGGTCGAGCAACTCCAGGGCCTCGTCGTAACAGCCGTGGAGGTCTCCGATGACGATGGTGCGAGACATGGTGATGCTTCCTTGAAAGGGTGGGCGCCCGAGTGGAGAAGCCAGTGGTCTGAAGTTGGAGTTCAGGGTCGGTGGCGTGAACCACCGAGCGCTTGTAGGGCCTCTCCGGCCGGGCGCCCGAAAATTGGATTCAACCCCAGGGACGTGGAGGGCCTGCTCTTCCTGACGGTCGGCTCACCGGGAGGACTCCGGCAGACCGGAGCGGGGCAGCTCGACAATGAAGGTGGAGCCCTCGCCCGGGCGGCTCTCCACCCGGATGCTCCCGCCCAGGGCCTCCACGATGCTCCGGGTGATGTAGAGCCCCAGCCCCATGCCTCCATAGTGGCGGTCCGAGACGGCCCGCTCGAACTTGTCGAAGATACGCTCCTGGGCCTCCAGCGAGATGCCGATGCCCTCGTCGCGCACCACCAGCCGTGCCCGGCTCCCGTCCAGCTCCACGCGGGCGCGGATGGGGCGGCCGGAGCCATAGCGGATGGCATTGGAGAGCAGGTTGGTGACGACCTGCTCCAGCCGCAGCCGATCCCACCGGCCGGGGACGTGCCGCTCGCCCTCCACCCGCAGCTCCGAGCCCACCCGGGCCGCCTCGGGCGCGAACCAGGCCGCCACCTCGTGCAGCACCTCGCCCAGGTCCATCTCGGCCAGCTCCAGCATCAATCGCCCCCGGGCAATGCGGCTGACGTCGAACAGGGCGTTGATCAACATGGAGAGCTTCTGCACCTGGCGTTGGGCCGCGCGCAGGTGACGCTGGACCGGCTCGGACCCGGGCACCCCCTCCCGGGGTGGGAGCTCCCGGCTCAGGGCGGTGAGGGTGAGCTTCAACGGCGTGAGGGGCGTCTTCAGCTCATGGGAAGCCACCGAGAGGAACTCGTCGCGCAGCTGCACCGCGAGCTGGGCCTCGCGGTAGAGGCGTGCGTTGTCCACCGCGAGCGCCGCCCGGCGCGCCAGATCCTCGGCCAGCACCTGCTCCTCCCGGCCATAGCGGCGGCTCGCACGGGGATTGCCCCCCCGGCAGTAGAAGAAGCACAAGGCCCCGAACGTGCGGTCGCGCGCATGCAGCGGCACGGTCAGCGAGGACGTCACCCCGCTCCCGCGCAGCAGCTCCAGGTGCCGGGGGTCGCTCGCGTATTGGACGAGCATCTGGTCGGTGACCTCGGGCACCAGCTCGGTGCGCCCGGTCCGGATGACAGCGCCCGAGCCCGTGGCGTCCTCGAGCCGCAAGGGATGATGGCGGGCCAGCTCCCGGGCGATCTCCACCCGGATCGGATCCACATGGGCGATCGCCAGCCGGCGGAGGCTGCCGTCCGGCTCGAGGAGATCCAACACGCAGCCGTCCGCGAAGTCGGGCACGACGCGCTGCACCACGTGGGAGAGCGTGGTCTCGTAGTCGAGCGAGCCGGCCAGGGTCTCGCTCACCGAGGCGAGGAAGGTCTGGTGGGCCTCGGCGCGCTTGAGCGCGGTGATGTCGATGAAGCTGGCCACCACCGCCTGCAGCGCTCCCCGGGCATCCCGGATGGGCCCGGCGTTGATGAGGAAGCTGCGCACGGAGCCGTCGGGCCGGTCATAGAGCACCTCCTGCTGCGGCTGGGGCTTCCCGGTGGCCAGCACCCGGGCGATGGGGTACTCCTCCGCCGCGAAGCGCCGCCCATCCGGGTGGATGCCCCGGTACCGGGCGAAGTCCTGCACGCACGTGGTCTCGAGCATGGGGTGGCCCAGCAGGTACTCGGCCTGCGTGTTGGCGTGCAGGGTCCTCCCCGAGGGCGCCTCGGCGATATGCACCGCCACGGGGAGCTGCTGGAGGATGGCTTCCAGCCGTCGGTGCTCCTCCTCGAGCCGCGCGTGGAGCTGCTCCCGCGCCTGCTGCGCCTGCCGGAAGCGGGAGATGTCGACGATGAAGCCCTCCAGCGCCTGGAGCTCCCCATCCGGTCCGAAGATGCCCACCCCGCGCTCCCACACCCAGCGCTCCTCGCCCAGGCGGGTGCGGATGCGGTAGGTCAGGGTGAAGGGCCAGCGGGTGTGGAGCGCCTCTTCGATCTCCTCCTGGATGCGGGCGCGATCCTCGGGGTGGACCAGGTCTCCCCAGCTCACCCGCCGTTGGAGGAAGTGCTCGGGGGCGTAGCCGCAGAGCGCCAGGGTCCCCGCGCTGGCGTAGGTGAAGGACCAGGGAGGTAGATGGTCGCTGCGGTAGGCCATGCCCGGCAGGTTTCCCAGCAGGGTGCGCAGCTTTCGCTCGCTCTCACGCGAGTCCGCCTCGGCCTCCCTGGCCCGTTCGAGCGCCACGGCGAGCGCTCGCTCCCGACGGTGGAGTTCGAGGAACATGCTCACCTTGGCGCGGAGGATCTCCGGGCGGAGCGGCTCGAGCAGGCAGTCCACCGGGCCGGGGGTGGCGCTGCTCAACAGCTCCGCCTCCTCGCAGGCGGCTCCTCCGAGGAAGAGGATGGGGAGGTTCCGGGCCCGGTCGTACACGCGAAGGGCTCGGGCCAGCGCGCACCCGGCGTCCCAGCCACCGCGCGCGTCGATGAGGAGGCAAGAGGCCTCCCCTTCCTGGAGCAGCACATGCAGGCCCTCGTTCATCGAGGTGACCCGGAGCACCGTCTGCTCCAAGGGGGCCAGGAGGGCCTCCACATCGGCGGCGGACGCGCGCGGTTGCTCCACGAGCAGGAGAGGCGGCTCCTCATCCGCCGGCCGCAACCCGTCCCCATCCCCGGAAGACGTCTTCCCCCGCTGACGTCCTGGAGCAGGGGGGGCTTGCTCTGACTGGACTCCCCACATCCCCGTCCTCCTGGCCCTGGGCCCCTTCCAGGGATTTGTGCCGGGAGTGACACTCCAGCAACAGCCCGACCTTCGCCGGTTGTCCGCCTGTCCTGGCGTCCAGGGCGAGGCCCGTCCGGCGGGGGCTCGGGTCTGAAAAAAACGGTCCGGAAATGGGCCGGAAAATTTCCCGTCAGGAATCCCCCCCGGGTTCCGTCTTGCCTTCAGACGCCCTTCGTGTGCCCGCTGTTGGACATACGGCGCTGGCGTCATCGGGAGGCTGTCTTCGGATGCCGTCGTGCTACCTTGACCCGCCGTTTCACCGAACCCCCCCCTGCCCAGGCGGGGGTCTCGTGCCTCCTGGCGGCGCTCCGAGGTCCTTCCGGTGTTCGACGAGCTCACGGATGACGAACTGTTCGCAGAGGTGCTCCAACGCCGCGCCGCGGGCGAGGCGGTCGGAGCCCCCCTTGGCTCGCTCTGCGAGCGCTGGGCCCGCCCGGCCCGCTACGTCATCTCCAAAATCCAGGCCAGCTACGGCCGCGGCTCTCCGGCGGACGCGGACGAGCTCTACCAGGACGCGATCGGCAAGTTCCTCGACCGCGGCCTCGACCAGTTCCGCGGTGTCTCCGAGCAGATGCCCGGGCGCAGTGCGTCTCCCAAGACGTTCTTCCTGCGCATCGTCAAGCATGTGGCCATCGACTTCTACCGGCGGCAGCGAGAGGACCTCGCGCCAGCCGTGGCCAACCCGGATGAGGCTCCAGAGGAGTCCCACGTCGACGCGCACCGCGCGATGGACAAGTCGCGTCGGGACGAGGAGCGCACCGAGGCCCAGGAAGTCTACTGGCGCGCCTTCGAGCGCCTGCAGCGCGAGCATCCCAAGGAAGCGGGTGCGTGGGACCTGTACCACCACCAGGACGTAGAGGACCACGAGGAATGCGCCCGGCGGCTCAACATCACCGTGGTCAACTCGTACAAGCGCGTCAGCCGCGCACAGGCCTACCTGAAGCTCTACCTGCTCGACCTCCAGAAGGAGGGCGGGCAGGAGTGAGCCCACCGTACCCGGAGGAGGGTACTCGCATGACCGACACACTCGCTCGTTATCAGTCCCGTCGTGAGCAGCTCGCGCGGGGTGGCGCTCCCGCGGACGGTTCCCTCGAGGCGATTGGAGACATTCTCCGGCGCGGCGAGCGGTTGGGACGGGAGGGAGTGGAGCGGGCCCTGCGAGGGTTGAGCCGCGCGGACCTCGACACCTGGCTCCGCGCGCACAAGCCCGAGGCGCTCCAGCCCGCGCTCCTGCGTGCCGCGGAGGAGGCCGCCGAGGTGGCGCTCGGGGAGGAAGGCGAGGAGTCCGAGGTGTGGCGCACCTCCTCCCTGGAAGGTCTCACCGCGCGAGACAGGGCCGAGTCCGCCGTCCGCGCGATAGCGGAGTGGGAATCACTTCATGGCGCGCTCGACGGAGACACGGCAGCGCGGTTGACGGCGTTTCGCGAGGGCCTCGGACGTCTGGACGCCGCGCTCCGTTCGAAGGCCCGCTGGTTCATCCCCCTCAACGCGCAACGCAGAGCCGAGCGCGACGTGCTCGATGCCGCCGAGAGGACACGCGCCTGGTGGTTCAACGACCGCGCGGACTGTGACGACTTCCTGGCGGCCCTGGGCAACACGCCCGAGCAGCCGAGTCCCCACCTGCGGAGTTGCTCCGACTGTCGCGCGGACCTCGAGAGCACCGCGAGCGTCGAGGAGCCACCCCGGGGGCAGCTGCTCCACCTGAGCGAAGACGAGTTGTGGCGCTTCGACATGGGGATGATGTCCGCGAGCGAGCTGGCCTGGGTGGATCGCCACACGCAGAAATGTCTCGAGTGCGCGCAGGCCATCTGGGCGCTGGAGGAGGGGGACGACGCCATCGAGAAGGCGCTCAAGGAGCAGGAGCAGCCCCTTCCGGCGGCCCGCTCCTCGCGGGAGACCGCCCCCGCGCGCAGGCCCGGTGCCGCGCGCCATCCCGAGCATCGCGAAGTGCTGGAGGAGCGACGGGAGTTCCGCGTGGTGCTCGTGCGCGAGCGCCAGCGCTCCCGGCTCCTGGTGCAACCCCTCTCGGGCCGTTCCGTGACCGCGGCGGTGTTCCTCGCCCCCGGCAAGCCCTCGCTCAAGCCCCAGCCAGGTCCAGAAGGTCTCGAGTTCGACCTCGGTACCGGTGCCGGCGGTCGCTCCGCCCACCTGATGGTGCGGGTGGGCAACAACGAAATCTTCGAGCGGGACTTCTCCTTCTAACCCTCCCAGCCCTGGCGCTACCGGCCGAGCCTCTGCAGCTCTCCCGACGGAGCCACCCGTGTGCCCTTGGGCGCCTCGCGTGCGAGGGCGAGCATCGCCCGCGCGACGGTGTGCGCCTCGATGGGGCGACTCCCGAACGGGCGCAAGAGCGGCGCGAGCACCCGCGAGGCCACGATGGCCGCGCGCTCGCCCGGACGGCTCTCGGCGCGCTCGCCGAGCAGGAGCGACGGCTGGAGGATGACGAGGGACTCGAAGCCCAGGCCCTCGAGCGCCTCCTGCACCTCGCCCTTCACGCGGTTGTAGAAGACGCGCGAGCGCGGGTCCGCCCCGAGCGCCGTCACCACCAGGAAGCTCCGGACCCCCGCCTTCTTCGCGGCCTGCGCGAAGGCCAGCACGGCGTCATGATCCACGGCGCGGAAGGCCTCCTGGCTGCCGGCCTTCTTGATGGTGGTGCCCAGGGTGCAGAAGGCGTCGTCCGCGGCGGGCAGGGCCTCGGCCGCGAGCCGGGCGAAGTCCACGGTGTGCTGGACGAGCTGGGGGTGCTGGCGCGGCAGCGCGCGGCGGCCGAGCGAGTGCACTGCCTCGTACAGCGGGCTCTCCAGGAGGGCGTCGAGCAGGAAGCCGCCGACGAGTCCGCTCGCGCCGG
>NZ_DASVSO010000592.1:0-15317 GCF_036388035.1 Archangium sp. | reverse complement strand
AGGTCGAGGCGCCGCCGCCGCCGGAGCTGCGGGTGGGAGCGTGGGTGCGCCACTCGGGGCTGAACAAGGACGTGGAGATCCTCGAGGTGACGGGGGACCAGGTGCTGGTGGCGGCGGGCATCATGAAGATGCGCGTGCCGGTGTCGGAGCTGTCGGGCTCTCGGACGGCGAAGGCGAAGGAGGCGAAGTTCCCGGAGCGCAACAAGCAGGCGCAGCAGATCCAACGCGCGAAGGCGGCGGCCCCGGAGGCGGTGGAGGCGACGAACTACCGCTGCGACGTGCGAGGCATGCGAGCCGAGGACGCGCTGGGCGAGCTGGAGTCCTTCCTGGACCGGGGGATGCGCAGCGGCGAGGAGTCCGCGCTCATCATCCACGGCCACGGGACGGGCGCGCTGCGGCAGGCCATCCGGGACTACCTCGCGGCCTCGCCGTACATCCGGATGTTCCGCCCCGGTGAGAACCACGAGGGCGGAGACGGCGTGACGGTGGTGGCCCTGCGGGCCTGATGCGTTCCCCCGCCAGTCCCCGCGACTCGCGCGGGGAAACCTCCGCGCCTCTGACGGACTCCGGGGCCGACCCCACCGCCCAGGAGATCGAGCAGACGCTCGCCCAGAGTCGCGCCTCCGCCGAGCAGTGGGCTTGCCCCGGTTACGTGGACAGTAGGATTAAGATGCCAACTTCTGCGGTAAGGCCGCAAGCTCAAAATCCACTGGACTGACATAACCCAGCGTCGAGTGCCGCCGCTGGCGGTTGTAGAAGACCTCGATGTACTCGAAGAGCGCCGTGCGAGCCTGCTCGTGCGTGGCGAAGTCGGCGTCGTGAACGAGTTCCATCTTCAGGCTTCTGCGCGTCAATGAACTCGAACTTCACGTTGAGCCCTCCCTCGCGAAGAAGGCCGCTGCTTTTTTAGGAGGTCGCGCTCCATCTGCAGCTGGCGATTTTCCTTGCACAGCCGCACCAACTCCTCCCGCTCTTCCGTGGTGAGCGCGCCTGCTGGGCTCTTGCTCTTGCCCCCGTCTGCCTCGCGCACCCAGTTGCGCAGGGCCGACTCGATCAGGTCCAGGTCCTTGGCTATCTGGGGCAGGCTCTTGCTGCCCTCGCGCACCAGTTTGACTGCATCGGCCCTGAACTCCGGGGTGAAACTCCGCCTCTTCCTTCGCTCCATGGACACTACCTCCCGTGTAGCCGACTTATGAGGTCTGTCCACAAAACCGGGGCAGGCTCATTCAGCGCGTCCGCGGGCCCGGAGGGAGCGGCTCAGTGTCGGCCAATCAAGACCGCGTCTTCGGTCTCTGTGTCCACGGTGTTGTCCTCGGGGTTCACGTCGATGAGGAGATGGCGCGGGTCGATGCCGGCGCGCGCGGGCCGCTTGGGCACCGTCACGGTGAGGCGCTGCTCTCCCGAGCGCACGCGGGTCATGCGCAGGTGCAGGGGCTCGCCCTGCCCTTCCCCCTCCGCGGCCGCGTAGACGCCGAGCTCGACGGGCTCGTCCATCGGCACCTCGGTGAGGTGGCCCACCTCGTCCACCACCCCCTTGCGCGCCACCACGTCGAGGCTCACCCGCCAGGCGCCCCCCTCCGCGGGCTCCACCGTGGCCCGCTTCGTCTTCAGCTCCCAGTAGGTGTTGGCGGCGAAGAGGTCGTGCAGCAGGCCCTGCTGCTCCCGCGGGGTGACGGCCCGCAGCTCGCGGTACAGGTCGAGCGAGGTGGGCAGGGGCGGCTGCCCGGCGCCGTACTTCTCCATCATCGTGCGCAGCGCCCCGTTCACCCGGGCCTCCCCCACGTACTCGCGCAGCGCGAACATGGCGAAGGGGCCCTTGCGGTACGCGTGGAACCACTCCACGGCCTGCAACAGCGGCACGCCGGCGCGCGAGCGGGGCGTGAGGTACTCGAGCCGCATCACCGCCAGCAGCCGCTCCAGGTGCGCGCGGCCGTAGGTGCGCTCCACCACCCCCAGGGCCGAGTACCAGGACAGGCTCTCGTTGAGCAGCGGCGCGCCCACCACGGGCGCGGGCTTCAGCTGGTTGCCCCACCACTTGTGCGCCACCTCGTGTGCCACGACCGCGAAGGGGAAGTCCACCTCGCGCGGGTCGGCCTCGGGCTGCAGCTGCGAGAAGCCCTCCTTGTACGAGACGTTCACCGGCGCGGAGTGCAGCCCGATGCCTTCGCCCGCGTGCTCCACGAAGCGCAGCTGGCGGTGCGGGTAGGGGCCGAACTGCTCGGTGAGGAAGTCGAGCGAGGCCTGCATGCCGCGCAGGATGCGCTCCACGTTGCCGGGGTGGCCCGGGTGGTGGAACACCTGCAGGGCCACGTCCCTCCAGCGCGCCTCGCGCACCGCGTACGCGGCCGAGTAGAGCGCGTAGTCGTGGGAGATGGGCACGTCGGTCACGTAATGGAAGTAGCGGCGGCCGCCCTCCGTCCACTCGCGGCGCAGGGCCCCGGGGGCCACGGCCACCTGGTCCGCGTCGGTGCCCACCACCGCGTCGAAGGCGATGCGCACGGCCCCCTGCTCCCGCAGGCCTTCGCTGTCCTCCAGCGTGGGGACGGGGGGCCGCGGCGCGAGGCCGTGGGCGCGGCGCACGCCTGCCTCGTTGAGCTCCCGGCCCTGCTGGTACCCGATGGCCGGCAACCAGCGACGCGGCAGGACGTAGGTGCCATTGCGCACGACGGACGCGTCGGCCCAGCCGTGGGTGAAGCCCCGGGGAGCGAAGCGCACCTCAAAGCCCAGCTGCAGGGCCTCCCCCGGCCGCAGCGGCGGCTGCAGCGTGTAGACCGAGTAGCCGAGCTCCGCGTCCACGTGTGAGGGCGTGGCGACCCGGTCGAAGCGCAAGGGACCCGTCTCCACGCCCTCGGCGAGGCCGACGTGCAGGGTGGCCATGGCCTCATGGCCGCGGTTGACGAGCGTATAGGTGCCGCGCAGCTCCGCCCGGCGGTGCTGTGGGTGCAACTCCACGTGCAGCTGCACGGCGGTGAGCTGTGGCTGCGGCAGGCGCGCGTACTGGCCGTAGCGCCGCTCGTACTCCGCGCGCGCCTCTTCGACCTGGGCGCGGGTGCGGAACGGGTGGAGGACGTGCGTGTTGTACGCGATGAAGCCGCCCACCCCGAGGATGGCCGCGCCGGCCAGCGCCCCGGTGAGGGCCACGGGCCGCGTGAGTCGGCGGCGCGCGAGCAGGAGCCGCTCGCGCGGGCCCGACACCCGGCCCCGCACCCACAAGAGCCGCGCGGCCACCGCGAGCAGCAGCGCCCACGCGGTCCAGTACGCCTTGAACCAGGCCCAGGCCGTCAGGTACGGGCCGAAGCCGCTCAGGTCGTTGTACTCCCAGCCCGGGTCGGACCCGTACACCCACAGGGGGTCCTCGAGCCCGAGCGTGGGCCCGAAGAAGCGCAAGCCGTAGACGAGCAGCAGCACCGCGTGGCCGACGTACTTCTGGTCCACCAGCACGTGCACGCCCAGGCCGAGCAGCGCGAAGAGCAGGTGGTCGGCGAGCTTCAGGCCGAAGAGGACGGACAGGTACACCCGCGGCTCGAAGGCGGCATGACCCCGCAGCACCTGGATGAGCAAGGACGTCGCCGTCAGCGCCGCCTGCAGCAGCACGATCATCAGCGCGAGCCCCGCGAGCTTGCCGAGGAAGGGGACCCAGTCTGGCGTGGGCGCGGCGTCCGCCAGCTCGCTCACCCCCGCCTCCCGCTCGCGCCACACCAGGCCCCCGGCACAGAAGATGACGAGCAGCGGCATCACCATGCCCAGCAGGTCCCCGTTGGCGCTGATGAACTCGGTGAGGAGCCGGGTGGAGGGCGCCTTCGGCACCCCCATGTGCTGCATGATCTCGGGGGCGACGAGCAGCAGGAACAGCGGCATGAGCACGAGCGCGACACCGCCCGGGCCGGCCATCAGGGCGCGCAGCGACTGCGCCGCGACCGCCCACACCTGGCGCGTCCGGGCCACGGCACCCGGAGCGGGCCGCACCGGGGGCACGGTGATGGGACCGATGCGGGCCGGCGGCGACAGGACGACGGCCGCGCGCCGACCGCGGCCCGCCTCGACGCCCGGGTGGGCGAAGCGGAAGCGCAGGTGGGTGAAGGCGAGCGCCGCCGCCGCGAGGGCGAGCCACAGCAGGCGGTTGGCGGCCAGCGCCTCGGCGAGCCCGAGCAGCTGCGTGTTCTTCTCCCCGGGCGTCCAGGACTGCGACAGCTCGTTGAGCACGGTGAAGCCGATGGGGTCCACGAGCTTGCCGGCCCCCCAGTGCTTCAGCGCGCCTGCCACGTAGATGCGCCCCGTGAGGGTGGTGGCGAAGAGCAGCACCGCGCCGAGGTAGGCCGTCATCGCGCGCCGGCTCAGCACCGCGAGGCTGAACATCAGCGCGCAGGTGACGAAGGCGTTGGGCAGGGTGATGCAGAGGTAGACGCCGGCGTACGCCGCGGGCCATAAGGGCCCGAGCAGCTCGGGCTCGGGGCCCGGCGCGTAGGCGGCGAGCAGCAGGCCCAGGGGCACCGCGAGCACCACGAGCGCCGTCAGGGCGAACGCGGCGAGGAAGCGCCCGCCGAGGTAGGCCGTCTTGCCCACCGGCGTGGTGTAGAGGAGCGGATGCATGCGCAGCTGCACGTCGCGCGCGGCCGCGTCGCCGGCGAAGGGTGCCGCGACCGGCAGGCCCATCAGGCTGGCCAGCACGGAGACGACGGCCAGCGCGAAGGGCGAGTTGAAGAGGTAGCCGCCATCACGCGCTTGCTCGATCTGGGCCTCGTTTGCCACCTGATAGACGAACCCGAGCAGCAGCACGAAGGAGAGCCAAGGCGTGACGCGGCGCGCCTGCAGGCCGAGCTCGTAGCGGAAGATTTCTCGCAGCATCATGACGCCACCTCGATCCGGGGCTGCACGGCGCGGGAGACTCCGTGGCCACCCATCACGCGGAAGTAGACGTCCTCGAGGCCGGGCTCCGCCGGCTCGAACCCCGCGCCCGGCAGGGCCTCGGCGTACACGCGCACCACGGTGCGCCCGGCCAGCAGCCGGGTGGAGAGGACCGCGTGGGTGCGCTCGAGCGCCTCGAGCTCGCCGCGGGGCACGACCTTGCGCCAGATGCGCCCGCGCAGTTCCTCCACCGCGCGCAGCGGCTCACCCTCCAGGAGGATGGTGCCGCGGTCGATGATGGCCATGCGGCTGCACAGCTCCGCCACGTCCTCCACGATGTGCGTGGAGAGGAGGACGACGCTGCGCTCGCCCAGGCCGCTCAGCAGGTTCAAGAAGCGCACACGCTCGGCGGGGTCGAGGCCGGCGGTCGGCTCGTCGACGATGATGAGCCGCGGGTCGCCCAACAGCGCGACGGCGACGCCGAAGCGCTGCCGCATGCCCCCCGAGAAGCCGCCCAGCTTCTGCTTGCGCACGTCGTGCAGGTTCACCTGGTGCAGCAGCGCGTCCACCGTCTCGCGCCGCACCCGCCGGTCGGTGAGGCCCTTGAGCACCGCGAAGTGCTCGAGCAGCCGCTCCGCGCTCTCCCGCGGGTACACGCCGAACTCCTGCGGCAGGTAGCCGAGCGACTCGCGCGCCCGCTCCTTGTCCTTCAGCACGTCCACGTCCCCCAGATGGACGCTGCCGCGGTCGGGCTCCTGCAGCGTGGCCAGCGTGCGCATCAGCGTGGACTTGCCCGCGCCGTTGGGGCCCAGGAGCCCGTACATTCCGGCGGGAATCGTCAGCGACACGTCCTTCAGCGCATGCACGCCGTTGGCGTACGTCTTGGAGAGGTTGCGAATCTGCAGGTCCATGGGTGCACCGGGGGCAAGGGAAAAGCGGGCAAGGCGGGGGCGGCGTCGTCCCCGCGAGCGGTGCGGGAACGGAAGGGAACAGGACGGAGCTGCGTCTCAGGGCGCGGCGGTGCTCAGCGGCGCCGCTGCTCCCGGTGGCGGGAGGCGGCGGCCCACAGGAGGGCGAGCGCCGCGCCCGTCCACAGCAGCGTGGCGAGGGCCCAGTCCCCGACGTCCGGCAGGCCCTCCCAGGCGTTTACAATCTCCCCGCCCGGCAGCCGCACCTCCCCGCTGAGGGACTCGGTGCGCGCGGAGAGGAGCGCGTCCAGTCCGTAGCGGCCGACGAGGAGCGGGGCGAGGTCGGGTGCGAATTCATCGAAGAACCAGTTCACCCTCAGCACCTGGGCCAGGGTGACGGTGAGGACGACGCCGGAGACGAACCCGACCACCCAGCGCAGCGGGTGGCGCAGGCCCAGCGCCATCGCGCTGCCGAAGAGATAGAGCGCGCTCGAGGAGGTGAAGGACACGAGCCACAGCACCGGCTGGGGCTTCCACTGCACCGTGCGCAGGGTCTCCGGGACTTCGCCCATTCCTGGGACGTTGACGGTGCTGTCCACCAGGCGCAGCGTCACCTCGCCCAGCACGTTGCCGCCCGTCAGCAGCGTGAGGCCGAGCATCCAGAGGAAGAAGAGCGCGACGGCCACCATCAGCCACAGCCAGCCCGCGAGCACCTTGGTGAGGGCGTGCTGGCGGCGCTCCACCGGCAGCGTCCAGAAGAAGGCGGGGCCGAAGCGCGGCTCGCCCTTCCAGACGGCCAGGGGCAAGAGCAGCCCCGCGAGGCCCGGCAGGAGGGTGAGCTCGGGGCGGAAGTCGAGCGGCTCGCCCGTCTCCAGCCGGTGGCGCAGGGTGAGGGCGGTGGCCAGCAGGAGCAGCACGAGCGCGCCGAGGGCGGGCACCCGCAGCGCCAGGCCCACCGCGGACACCTGCTCGCGCAGCACCGCGCCGGCGGCCGGCGTGGCGTGCAGCGTCGGGGCACTCATCACGACACCTCCTCGGACAGGAAGGCGAGGGCCGCGTCCTCGAGGCCCAGCGCCGTCACCTCGCGCACGCGGGCGCCCGTGCCCGACAGTCGCTCCACCACCTCGCGCTCCTCGCCCACCAGCGTCCACTGCAGCTCGCGCCCGGTGCCCGTGCGCCGCAGCGCACCCGCCTGCAGCTCGGGCGGCGCGGTCCAGCGCTCGGGCACCTCCACCCGGTAGCGGCGCACGGTGCGCTGCAGCTCGTGACGCGGCAGCTGCGCGACGAGCCTCCCGGCGCTCAGCACGCCCACGTGGTCGGCGAGGCTCTCCAGCTCGTGCAGGTGGTGGGTGGAGACGACGAGCGTGGTGGGCGAGTCGGCCAGGTGCTCGGCCAGCAGGGCGAGCGTGCGGTTGCGCACCACGGGGTCCAGGCCGTCCGTAGGCTCGTCGAGCAGGAGCAGCGCGGGCCGGTGGGCCAGGGCGAGCACCAGTTGCAGCCGCCGCGCCTGGCCCTTGGAGAGGGCGGACACCTTGCGGTGGGGCTCGAGGCCGAGCGCCTGGCCCAGGCGCTCCGCGTACGCGGGCTCCCACGCCGGGTAGTAGGCGGCCGCGTGTTGCAGGAGGCGGCCGCACGTCATCCAGCCGTACGCGGGCGTGTGGTGCTCGGGCACGTAGCCCACCTGCGCGCGGACCCGCGGGCCGTGGCTCGCGGTGTCCAGGCCCAGCACCTCGGCGCGCCCTGCGTCCGGGCGCTCCAGGTTCATCAGCACCTTGAAGGTGGTGCTCTTGCCCGCGCCGTTGGCGCCGACCAGGGCGTACACCGCGCCCTCCGGCACGTGCAGGTCCACACCGGCGAGCGCTGTCTCGCGCCCGTAGCGCTTGGCCAGCCCGTGGGTGGCGACCGCGGGGGCGCCACCTTCCGGCTCGGGGATGGTGCGGCTCATTCCTTCACTCCCTGCTCTGCGGCGTCACCGGAGGGCTCACCCTCCTCCTGCGCCACCTCGCGGATGCTCTTCACCAGCTCCTCCATGCCCACCCCGTTGCGCCACGCCTCGCGCAGCGCCCGCCGGGCCACCTCGCGCGACAGCGCGCGGCGCTCCTTGCGGTCGGGCTGCGCGTCCGCGGACACGAAGGTCCCCTGCCCCCGCCGCACGTAAACGACGCCCTGGCGCTCCAGCTCCCCGTAGGCCTGGGACACCGTGCGCGGGTTCACCACCAGCTGCGCGGCCAGTTCCCGCACCGACGGCAGCGGGTCCTCCGGCCGCAAGCTCCCCACCACCAGCGCGCGGCGCACCTCGTCCACGATCTGCAGATAGAGCGGCCGCCCGTCCTTCGGGTCCAGGGTCACCACCATGGCGGCGTCCGTGTAGCGGTGTTGCGCACGACTACAACACTGCACCAGCTCGCGCGCCTCCGCAAGGGGGGGCCGAAGTGGAGCCAAGCGGTGGGGTCCGTCGATGCGCTGCCAGGCGAACCGCCCTCCCCGCGCTCCTCGTTGCTGCCGGCCCGTCCACAAAACCGGGGCAGGCTCAGTCCTCGGGTTGGACCCGTGAGCGGATCACACCCCGAGGACCCCTGCCCTACCGCTTCTTCCCCTTGCGAGAGGAAGCGGTCTTCTTCGCGCCGGCCTTCGCCTTGGCTCCACCCGCCGAACGAGCCTTGGCGGGAGCCTTCTTGGCGGCGGCCTTCTTCGCCGGAGCCTTCTTCGCGGCGGGAGCCTTCTTGGCGGCGGCCTTCTTCGCCGGAGCCTTCTTCGCGGCGGGAGCCTTCTTGGCGGCGGCGGCCTTGCGAGCCGGAGCCTTCTTCTTCGCCCCACCCGCCACGGCCTGCTTCTTGGCGGCGGCCTTCTTCGCCGGAGCCTTCTTCGCCGGAGCGGCCTTCCGAGCCCCAGCGGTGGCACGCTTCGCACGCGCCGGCTTCTCCTCGGCTGCGGCGGCCTTCCGGCGCCGCGTGGGAGGCACGGCGCGAACCGGCTGGGCCTCCTCGACCTCTCCCCGCTCGCCACGGGCGGCGAGAGCGCGGATGCGATCGGCGACGGTCGGCACCGCCTCGTCGGCCCGCGCCACTTCCGTGGGAGCCTCGGCCCGCCGCTCCACGGCGGCGGGAGCCACTTCCGCGGTCTCCTCCTGCTCGGCCGGAGCCACTGCCTCGGCGGACCGCCTCCGCAGCGCCTCCGCCTCGGCCATCGAGAGCTCGGCCCCAGGGGCGCGCGGACCCCAACGCTCCTGGCGGTTCCGATCGCGTGCGGCCCGGTTGGTCTGCTTCCGCTCCTCGCGGAGTTGGTGCTTCTGGGCTTTCTGCTCCACCCGGTCGACTTCCCGCAGGGCCCCAATCGCCTTGCCCGCCACCTCGAGGGCATCGAACTCGATGCGCCGCAGGGACAGGTTCACGTTGACGAGCCGCACCCGGGCCTTCTGTCCGACGCGGACGCGGAAGCCACCCGGCAGCGTGAAGGAGTGCAGGGCCTTGTCGAAGCGCGTGCCGAACCCGAGCGAGTCGGCGCGGACAAGCCCCTCGACGTGGACCTCATCCAGCTCGACGAAGAAGCCGAACTCGACGAGGCCGGTGACGGTGGCGTCGAACTCCTCGCCGAGCCGGTCCTTCATCATCAGGGCCGCGTAGAAGGAGACGACCTCGCGCTCGGCCTGCATGGCGGCGCGCTCGCGCTCGGAGCTCTGGGCGGCCATGTCCTCCAGCTGCTGCTCCTCGCGCTCGAGCTGCCCGGGCGAGCGCTGCTGCCCGTTGCGCGCCCAGTGGGCCTTGAGCAGCCGGTGGACGAGCAGGTCCGGGTAGCGGCGGATGGGCGAGGTGAAGTGGAGGTAGTACTCGGCGGCCAGGCCGTAGTGGCCGATGTCCGAGGCCGTGTAGACGGCCTGCATCATCGAGCGCAGCAGGAGTTGGTTGAGGGCGCGCTCCTCGGGGTGGCCCTGGAGCTGGGCCATGAAGGCGTTGAGTTCCCGTGAGGAGACGTCCGAGGGCAGCAGGCGGAAGCCGTAGGCCTGGGCGAGCTGGGCGAAGACGGCCAGCTTCTCCTGGTCGGGCTCACCGTGGTAGCGGTAGACGCTGGGCAGGCCCTGGTCGGCGAAGAACTTCGCCACCGCCTCGTTGGCGGCGAGCATGCACTCCTCGATGAGCCGGTGGCTGTCCTTGCGCTCGCGGCGCTCCATGCGGGCGGGCACGCCGTCCTCGCCCATCACCACCTTGTGCTCGGGGAGGTTGAAGTCGATGGCGCCGCGCTCCTTGCGCATCTGCGTCAGCGCGCGGGCCAGCTCCCAGAGCCGCTCGAAGTGGGGCTTGAAGGCGTTGCGGTGGGGGACGTCCTTGCCGTCGAGGACGTCCTGCACCTCGTTGTAGGTGCACCGGGCCTGGCTGCGCATGACGCCCGGGTACAGCTCGCTGGACAGGAGCCGGCCGCGCGGGTCGAGCACCATGTCGGCCACCATGCACAGCCGGTCCTCCTCGGGACGCAGCGAGCAGATGCCGTTGCTGAGCCGCTCGGGGAGCATGGGCAGCACCCGGTCCGGCAGGTAGACGGAGGTGGCGCGGCGCAGGGCCTCGGCGTTGAGCGCCGTGCCCTCGCGGACGTAGTGCGTCACGTCGGCGATGGCCACCACCAGCCGCCACCCCTGCGGGTGCTTCTCGGCGTAGACGGCGTCGTCGAAGTCGCGGGCGTCCTCGCCGTCAATGGTGACGAGCGCCATCTGCCGCAAGTCCCTGCGGCCCTCGGCGCCCGCCTCCTCCGCGCTCACCACGGTGCGGATCTGGTCTGCCTCGTCCATGACCTCGGGCGGGAACTCGTCGGAGAAGCCCTGCGAATAGGCGATGGAGAGCACCTCGGTGCTCGGATCTCCGGGCTTGCCGATGGAGCCGGCGACCTCGCCGTAGAGGCCCTCGCCGGGCTCCAGCAGCTCCGCGCCCACGCCCAGGCGCACCTTCACCACGTCCCCGTCGCGCGCCATCTGGGTGGGCGGGACGCGGATGGGCCCCTGCGTCTGGAGGTTCTTGTCGTGGGGGGCGACCAGGGCCTCGCGCCGGCCGCGCTCCATGTAGATGCCCACGGCGAGCTGACGCACGCGGTCGCGCACGCTGAGGAGGCGCCCTTCCATGCGGCCGGGACGCCCCCAGGCCTCCACGACGACACGGTCATTGTCGAGCGCCCGCGCGGCCTCCTGGGGCGGCAGGAAGATGTTGTCCCCCTCGCCGGAGCTGGGGTGGACGAAGCCGTAGCCGTCCCGGTGGACGTGGAGGATGCCCTCCACGGTGAGGGTCTCCTGACCCTCCTCCGCGCCGCGCCGGCCCCCACGACCTCCCCGGTTGCGCGACTCGAAACGGCCCCCGCCTCCGGGGCGACGCTCCTGCTCGAAGCGCCCCCCACCGGGCCGACGCTCGTCCCGGGAGAAACGACCCCGGGGCTCGGGGCCACGCGCCTCGGGGCGACCGCCCCCGGGCTTCTGCTGCGGACCAGGACGCCCCCGCGGCTGCTGGGGGCCCCGCGACTCGAAGCGCTCTCCACCGGGCCGCACCTGCCGGGCGAAACGCCCCCGAGGCTGCTCGGTACCCGGGGCACGCACCTCGGAAGCCGGTACCGGGGCACGGCCACCGGGCTCCATGCGTCCCTCACGCACGAAGCGGCCCCGGGGCTCGGGACGCTCCTCCCGCGAGAACCGGCCCCGCGGGGCGAAGCGCGCATCCGGCGCGGGACGGGCCTGCTCGCGGGTGTCCTCGCGCGGGCCACCGAACCGGCGCTCCTCGCGCTCCCGCCCGGCCCCAGGCGCCGAGTCCTCGGGCCCGTGCTGGCGTCGGACGTGGGGAGGATGCCCCCGCCCATTGCCTCCATTCGAGGCTGGTCGCTCGCTCTGCAAGCGGAAGCGCTTGCCCTCCTTGAGCAGCTCGCCCCGGCGTACCAGCTCCCGGAGGACGCGCTTGATCTGGGTCTGCTGTCCCGGATGCAGGCCGGTGAGCTTGAGGAGCTCCTTCACCCCGAGGGGGTGCTTGGATTCGGCCAGATGTCGCTTCAGGTCTTGAGGAAGTTCGGTCACGAGAGATCCCAGCGGAGGGAGCCCAACGGGCCCTGAAAAAAGTAAGCCCGGTAGGCCCCACTGGGGACCCCCGGGCGGGAGAAGGTGACGTCCTGGCCTCGGAGAGCCAGGCGGACCGTCAAGGTTTGACCGTCACATTGAGCTTGAACGAACGCTCCACCTGGCCCGGGTTGAAGGCCTTGGCGAGGAAGAATTCCATCTCGGTGGCGCCCGGGTTTCGGGGCACGAAGAAGAACTCGCGGGTGGCGTGGCCCTCGGGGCCCGGCTCGAAGTTGGCCTCTCGCAGGCCCACGCGCTTGGCCACCGTGGGCTCGATGGCCCAGGTGAAGCCCGGCTGCTCCTGCAGCCGCACGGTGAAGGCATGGTTGAGCTTCACCTCGATGTGGGTGGACTGCTCGCCCTCCACATGGACGCTCTCCATGCCGTCGCGGGACATGGGCCGGGAGTCGGCGGGGCGCGGCTCCACGCTCTCCACCTCGATGCGGCCACCCCAGCCGGAGGACTTGTCCGCCACGCCGGTGACGACGAGCGTCTGGCCGAGGTACTTGCGCAACCCCTTGGCGCCCTTGCCCTCGAGGATGAAGGACACCTGCTGCCGGGTGCCGCCGTGGGACACCACCAGCACGAACTCCTCGCCCGTCATCTCGAGGTTGCCGCGCAGCGCGGCGAAGCCCTTCATTCCCGCGCCCATGCCGGCCGAGATGACCTGGGACACCTCGCCAGGAGACAGGAAGCGCAGCTTCGTCTCCGGCTCGGCGGGCGCCACCACGGGCTCCTCCACCTCGGGCTTCTTGGCGGAGAACTTCCGCACGTCCACCGTGCCGCCGTAGTTGGTGGTCTTCTTGATGAGGCCGCTGACGGAGACCTTGTGGTCCATGTAGGCCGGCAGCACCTCTTGATCCGGCCCCTGGAGGAGGAAGGTCAGCTCGCGCTTGTCGCGGCCGACCACCACCAGGTTGGGCATGCCATCCGTCACCACCAGGCGCCCCTTGAGGCTGCCCTCCCCCGTCACGCCACGACCCGCGCCCGCGGTGAGCAACTGCTCCATGTCGCGCTTGTTGAGGGGCTCGCCCACGGGGGGCAGCTTGGTGGCGCGCGGCTTGGGCTTCTCGACCGCCGGCACCGCGGCGGCCGCCGCCTTCGCGGCCGCGTCCTTCACCTTGGTGGCCGCCTTCGCGGCGACCTTGGTGACCGCGGTCGTCGCCTTGGCGGCCACTTCCTTCACCTGGGTGGCGGTCTTCGCCACGACCTTCGCTGGAGCCTCGGCCTTCTTCGCGGCGGGAGCGGGAGTCGACGCGGGCTTCTCGGCCTTCGGCGCGGACTTCTCGGCCTTCGGCGCGGGCTTCTCGGCCTTGGCTGCCTTCTTCACCGCCTTCGCGGCTCCGGCGGCCTTCGTTACCAATTTCGCGGCCGCCTTGGCCACGCTCTTGGACGCGGTCTTGAGAACACCCGGTTTCGTCGACTTGACCTTCTTCGCAGCGGGAGTCGCCTTCTTGGCCCCGGACCTGGGCTTGGCCATCGACGCTGTCTCCTTGAAATCCCGTGTCATCTCAACGGGTTGGCGCATTGCCCCCGACCAGAATCGGGCCTCGCGATCACCAGGGCTTGTAACGATGATCAGCAGGCCTGTCAAACAAAGTCTTGAAATTCCTAGGGACTTTGATCCCAAAAACAACCAGTCGCTACACGTCTGTTTCGCCGCACCCGGGGCACCGTCCATGTGCCCTGGGAGATCATCCCGAGGGAGCCCGACCCATGAAGGAAGAAGCCGCGTTGCTACCCGTGGAGGATGCGCGTGCTCGCACGCTCGCCCTGACCTCTCCCCTGCCGTCCGAGTGGGTGCGGCTGGAGGAGGCCCTCGGACGCGCCCTGGCGGTGGACGTCCGCGCGCAACGCACCCTGCCGCCCTGGGACAACTCGGCCATGGATGGCTTCGCGGTGCGCAGCGCCGATTTATCGGCCCCGCCGCCCGTCCGCCTCCAGGTGCGGGAAACCCTCTATGCCGGCCAGACGCCCCGCGAGGAGGTCCGGCCGGGCACCTGCGCACGGATCATGACGGGCGCCCCGCTGCCCGCGGGAGCCGATGCGGTGGTGATGCGCGAGCGGACGCGGCTGGAGCCCGATGGGAGCGCGGTGGACATCCTGGAGCCGGTGGGGCCGGGAAACTTCGTACGGCCCCGGGGCGAGGACGCGCGGGAGGGCGAGGTGCTGCTGGCGCGAGGCACGCCGCTCGGGATTCCGGAGCTGGGGCTGCTGGTGAGCCAGGGAATGGTGTCGGTGCCGGTGCCGCGCCGCCCCCGGGTGGCCATCCTCTCCACCGGCGACGAGCTGTGCCGGGCGGACGCGCCCCTGGAGGGCCGCATCGTGGACGCCAACGCCCCCGCCCTGTCCCTGGCCGTGCTGCGCGCGGGCGGCGTGCCCTCCGTGCTGGGCATCGCCCGGGACACGCTGGAGGACGTCTCCGCGCACCTCGCGGCGGCCGAGGGCTACGACCTGGTGCTGACGAGCGCGGGCATGTCCGTGGGCGAACACGACTTCGTGCGCGAGGCCCTGAAGCGGCAGGGGGTGGAGCAGGACTTCTGGCGCGTGGCCATCAAGCCCGGCAAGCCGCTGGCGGTGGGGCGCAAGGGGAGCACCGTCTACTTCGGGCTGCCGGGCAACCCCACCTCCTCGCTCGTCTCCTTCGAGCTCTTCGTCCGCCCGGCGCTGCGCCGCATGCTGGGGCACATGGACGTGGAGCCGCCGAAGGTGGGCGGCAGGCTGGCGGGCGAGCTGAAGAAGGCCCCCGGGCTGGCCCACTACGTCCGGGTGACGGCCAGCTGGGAGGACGGCGAGCTGTGGGCCAGGCCCTTGTCCACCCAGACGTCGGGTGCCCTACGCTCCGCGGCCTCGGCGACCCACCTGCTCCACTTTCCACTCTCTTTCAGTAGGCTGGCTACTGGTGACAAGGTGGAGTTGCTTCCTCTGTCCTGGAGGGCATGAAGAACGAACTCCAGCGGTTCGCATCCAACTTGTGCCCCCGGATGTTGTGCGAGAGAAGGGATCATCATGTCCGATACGCCCCAGGTTCTCCCGGCCCGAAAGACCTCTTCTCTCCTGGAGAAGTTCTCCGAGGCGGACGTGCCGACCCCCCGGGGGGTGCTGCGCACGGTCGTCTTCCGTGAGAAGCGCAATGGGCGTGAACACGTCGCGCTGGTGGTGGGCACCGTGCAGGGGCAGGAGGGCGTCCCCGTCCGGGTTCACTCCGAGTGTCTGACGAGCGAGGTCTTCGGCAGCCTGAAGTGCGACTGCCGCGAGCAGCTGGACCGGGCTCTGGACTTCGTCACCCAGAACGGGTGTGGGGTGGTGCTCTACCTGCGGCAGGAGGGGCGGGGCATCGGCCTGGGCAACAAGATCAAGGCCTACGCGCTGCAGGCCCAGGGCCTGGACACCTACGAGGCCAACCGGAAGCTGGGCTTCCCGGACGACCTGCGCAGCTACGACATCGCGGCCGAGATGCTGCGCACGCTGGGAGTGCGGTCGGT
>NZ_DASVSO010000591.1:0-2180 GCF_036388035.1 Archangium sp. | reverse complement strand
TGACGACAGGGTGAGCTGCTCCACCACCCCATCGGCCTTCAGCACGCCGCCCTCGGCGTAGTGGTTGTCCTCCAGCAGCGCCCCCGGACGGGACTGCTCGGGTCCCAGTCGCAGCAGGAACGGCCGCGTGCCTCCCCGCAGGATGTTGTTCCTGACGACGAGCCCTGGCACCACGCCGCCGTCCGCCGCCAGCATCAGCCCATAGCTGGCCGTGTCCGCGACGGTGTTGCCCTCCACCCACACCTTCCCGGCACTCGCGATGCGGATGGCCTGCCCGTTGCCTTCCGGCAGGTTGCGGATGTCCTGGAAGTGATTGTCCCGCACCCACACGTACTCGGACGGAGTGCCCTGGCCCACGATCGACACGCCCCGGCCCGCGCGGGAGATGGAGTTGCCCTGGATGACGATGTTGTAGGCGGCCTCGTGAAGGATCACCGCCTCCCCGGCTGAACTGCCCGCCGGGCGGATCGCCGTGTTGGGAAACCCGTAGAGGGTGTTGCCTCGCACGACGACGCGCCGGCAACCCTTGATGTCCACCCCGTTCTCGCCCTCGTCGTGCAACGTGTTGCCTTCGATGAGCACGTTCTCGACGGGAGCCGTGGTCCCCTGGCACTGGATGGAGTCGCCCGAGTCGTGATGGATGTCGTTGTTGCGGATGACGATGTCTCGGGACGGGCCCACCACCGCCACGCCATGCGAGTCATCCCCGGACTTGATGAAGTGGTGGATGGAGTTGCCCTGCACCGTGATGTTCCGCGCGCCCTCCACGACCACTCCCGCGCCGGAAGTCCCTCCGCGCAGCTCGCTGCCGGACAGCGAGGACTGGCTGGCGTTGCCGTCGAAGAGGACGGCGAACATCCGCGCGCCACCGACGTCGATGTGCAGGTTCTCCAGGTTCCAGCGCCCCTGCACGCGGATGACCGAGCTTCGGGTCTTGTCCCCTGGCACCAGGGTTGGACGCGGCGAGCCCTCTCCGCGCAGGGTGACAGCGGCCGCTCCCGGGCCCCGGGACGGCAGGACGAGCGTCTCCGGGTACACGCCCGGCAGCACCCGGATGACCTCGCCCGGACCCGCGAGCGCCACCGCCCGGCCGAGGGTGCGCAGCGGGGCCTCGCGCGTGCCCGCCGCGCCGTCCGAGCCCTTCGGGCTCACGTACCAGCTCCGGCCTGTGGGCTCCTGGCTCGTCGGTGCCTGACCCGTCGTCGGCTCCTGACCCGTCGTCGGCTCCTGGCCCGCTGGCTCCTGACCCGTCGGCTCTTGCTGGGGAAGCTCTGGGGGCTGAGGGGACTGTGCACCTGCGGGCAGCTCCGTCGCGGGCGTCTCCGGCTCACAGGCGAGCAGCAGCAGGCAGGTGAACACTCCGCACGCGCCCTTGAGGCTTCGCCCGCCACTCGTCGCTCGCGTCATCCCACGCCCCCCTCGTTCCCGCCCCCACCGCGGCGCCGAAGTTCGCCACGAGAACAGCCGGCATCAAGGGGGCCGCCCCGCGGAGTGCCCATAAACGACAGAGCGACACGCGGCCCCTTTCTCCCACTTCCAGGACCCCTCCTCTCAGGGAGCCTTGGAGGAGGCCCGGAGCGCGTCACAGGCGGCGGGGAGCCCGGAGTCACACGCCTTCTGGATGAGGGCCTTGGCGCGCTCCGGATTCTTCGCCACGCCATTGCCCTGCCGGTGGGCGATGCCGAGGTTGAGGCAGCCCGCCGCCACTCCCGCGTCACAGCCCTGCTCGAAGAGGGACACGGCTCGCTTCATGTCCTGCTTCACGCCGTTTCCCATCATGTAGGCCACGCCGAGCACGCTGCAGCCAACCTTGTTCCCCGCCTCGCACGCCTTCGAGAGGAACTCCGCGGCGCGCACCGGATCCTTGTTCACCCCCCTGCCCTGCGCATGGGCCATGCCGAGGGTGAAGCAGCCATCGGCGTGGCCCTTGTCGCACGCCTTCGCGAAGTAGGTGGCGGCGCTCGCCGGATCCTGCTCGACCCCGACGCCTGACTGGCGGGTGAGGCCCACGTTGAAGCAGCCCTTCGCGTCCTCGGCCTTACAGGTCTTCTCGAAGAGGGTGAGGGCCTGCTTCGGATCCTTCTTCACCCCCACGCCTTCCGCGTAGGCGATGCCGAGGTTGTTGCACGCGTCCAGGTGGCCCTTGTCGCACGCCTTCTTGTAGAGGGTGGCCGCGCGTG
>NZ_DASVSO010000590.1:0-2024 GCF_036388035.1 Archangium sp. | reverse complement strand
CCCCCGTATCGATGCTCCGGCTTCAGGCGGGTGCCCTCAACCCTCGAGGCCCGTCTGGCTGGCCGCCCAGCGCTCGCTCGCCACCTCGTTCCCCGGGTTCTCGTCCGTCCGCCTGGGTACCCCTCCTGAAGGGTTGGGCGCCCATCCCCCTTGATTCCAACCCCCTCGCACGGTTAGTTAGTTATCAGTAGCTAACCAATTCCGTGGTGGAGTCATGGGGCGTCCCCGACAGGTCCTGGACGAGGAGATTCTCGAGGTCGCGCGCGCGTGCTTCATCGAGCACGGCGCCTCGGTGAGCACCGAGGCCATCGCCACGCGGCTGGGAGTGTCCGGGCCGGCGCTGCTCAAGCGCTTTGGCAGCAAGCGGGAGCTGCTCAAGGCGGCGTTCTCGGTGGGGCAGATGTCCCCGGCGGCCCACCAGTGGCTCCAGAAGGCGGAAGCGGGGCCGGATGCGAGGGAGCTGCTCGAGCAGCTGCTCGAGATGACGCGGACCATCGACAGCTTCTTCCGGAAGATGGTGCCGGCCTTCGCGGTGTTGCGCGAGGCGGGGCTCACCCCCGAGGAGCTGCGCGGCGAGGGAAAGGAACCCCCGCCGGTGCGCGCGCACAACATGATGGTGGGCTGGTTCCGCCGGGCCCAGGAGCAGGGCCGCCTGCGCGCGGGGGACCCGAACGTCATGGCCAGCCTGTTCATGGCGGGCCTCCAGCACCGCTACTTCCTGGCCCACGTCACGGGCCAGACCGTCCCGCCGGAGGAGGAGGATCCCTGGCTGGAGCGCATGGTGGACATCTTCTGGCGCGGGGTGGCGCCGGAGTCCGAGGAAGGCGCGCTCGCCTCCGACAAGGCGCGTGCCTCGAAGGGCCAGGGCCATGGGAAACGAGAAGGCTGAGCCGAAGGCGAAGGGCCCGCGCGTCCTGGTGACGGGTGCCTCGGGCAACGTGGGGGCGCCGCTGGTGGCGCACCTCGTCCAGGGAGGCGCGAGCGTGCGCGTGGCCTCGCGCGAGGGCACGCGGGCTCCCCCGGGGACCACGGCGGTGCGCTTCGACTTCGAGGACCCGAGCACCCACGCGCCCGCGCTGGCCGGAGTGGAGAAGGTGTTCCTCCTGCGCCCGCCGGCCGTCACGGACGTGAACCGGCACCTGCTGCCCGTGGTGCGCGCGGCGAAGGACGCGGGCGTGCGGCACGTCGTCTTCCTGTCGCTGCTCGGGGTGGAGAAGAACCCGGTGGTGCCCCACGCGAAGGTGGAGCGCTTCATCCTGGAGGCCGGGGTGCCGCACACCTTCCTGCGCCCCGGCTTCTTCATGCAGAACCTGAGCACCACGCACCGCGAGGACATCCGCGAGCACGGAGAGCTCTTCGTCCCCGCGGGGAGCGGGCGCACGAGCTTCATCGACACGCGCGACATCGCGGCCGTGGGCGCCCGGACGCTGCTGGAGGAGGGGCACGAGGGCAAGGCGTACGACCTCACGGGCTCCGAGGCCCTCACCTACGCCGAGGTGGCCGCGCTCTTCACCGAGGTGCTCGGCCGGCCCATCCGCTACCCGGCGCCCGGAGCGCTGCGCTTCGCCGCGCGCTGGTACGGGCGGAACGTCCCCGCCTCCTACATCGCGGTGATGACGGGCATCTACACCGTGTGCCGGCTGGGGCTCGCCGGCACCGTCACCCCCGACACCGAGGCGCTGCTCGGCCGGGCGCCCATCTCGATGCGCCAGTTCATCCAGGACCACAAGAGCTGCTGGCTGTGACTCAGGGGCCCGGGGCTTCCAGCGGCCTGGGGGGCAGGAAGATGATGAACTCGGTGGAGCGCTGCACCAGCGCCGAGTGCGGCACGCTCTGCGGAGTGGTCAGCCCCAGCGCCTCGAAGACCTGGAAGCGGGCCGTGCGGACGTGGGCGCGGTGGAGCCGCAGGCGCTCGTGCCACACCGAGTACGTGCCGATCCCCCCATCCCTCCGGGTGTAGAAGCCCTCGAGCGGGTGGGTGAGGGCGAGCGCGGTCTCCTCCTCGTCGCGGAAGCCGTCCAGGC
>NZ_DASVSO010000589.1:0-1943 GCF_036388035.1 Archangium sp. | reverse complement strand
AGCTGCTTGAGCGGTGTCACATCCCGGAGGAGGACGAGCAGTCCCTCCGCGGTAGGAAACACCCGTGCCTCCAGCCACGCCCCCAGGGACGCGAGGTGCTCCTCCACGGTGGCCGGCTGACCGTCGGCGAGTGCGCGGTGGCAGGCCCGGCCCAGCTCCGTCTCCTCCAACCCTGGGAGCTCGGCCCACAGCACGCGGCCCAGGAGCTCTCCCCGGGGGCGACCGAGCAGGCGTTCCGCGCTGGTGTTGAGCCAGATGGGTCGTCCCTGGACGTCGAGTGCGAGCACTCCGTCCGTGACGACCTCCAGGAGCTGCTCGAGCCGCGGCGGCGCGACGCCCTGCGTGTCCGTCATGGGGAACATGCGGGAAAGGGTGACAGGGTGGCGGCGCGGTCGCGCACCCCCCCTGGGCCCAACGATCGGCAGTGAACGAGCGACGGCGGAATTCCCGAGGTCCCGGGGCGGCGAGCGTTGGGCGGCGTACATCCCGGAGCGCGGACGGACGGGTGTGGCGAAGTGCCACAGTCCCGAAGTGCCCCAGGGCCCGGTGTGTCAGGGAGTTGTGGCGGGACGCTACACCCCGCGCGCCCCGAGTGCCGGGAGTCTCCGAGGGAAGGGGACTGGCACGCCCGTCGCATTACCTCCTCCCGTCATGATGAACCGGGTCGAGACGTTGAAGAAGGACCATGGCCGCCTGCGGGTGCTGCTGCTCGCCTGCGACGGGGCGAGCCCCGTGGAGTTGCCGGGCCTGCTGCGCCAGCTCCACGATACCTTCCTGGTGCACCAGCGGGCCAAGGAGCAGCTCTACGACACCGTGGTCGCCACCTGCCGCGAGGCGCAGGACGCGAGCACGCTCACCCTGCTGACCATCTTCCGCACCAACCTGACGGTGATGTCCAACGCGGTGCACGGCTTCTTCGTGAACGTGGATCCGGAGCCGGTTCGGCTGCGGCAGCGCTTCCGCTCGGTGTCCGACGCCCTGCGCTCCCTGATGGACATCGAGGAGAAGTCCGTCTTCCCGCTCTGCCTGCGCCAGCACGCCCGCTCGCGGCCCGTCGAGTCCATCTACTCCCAGTCCTACTCCCCGTCGCTGCGCCACACAGGTGGACGATGAGCACCCGACTTCCCCATGATCTCTCCGCGCTCGATGAGCTCGGGCGGCTGTCCACCTTCGACTCCGCACTGCTCGACCGGGCCCCGGATCCGGAGCTTCAGGCGCTGGTGACCGCGGCCTCCACGCTGAGCGGCTTCCCCATCGCGTTGGTGAGCCTGGTGGCCCGGCAGATCCAGTTCTTCCGGGCGCAGGTGGGGCTGCCCGCGGACCTCGCGGTGGCGCGCGCCACCGACCGGTGCACGTCCTTCTGCCAGTTCGTGGTGGCCAGCGACCAGTGCCTGCTGATCGAGGACGCCACGCGCGAGCCCGGCCTGCCGAAGGACCTGGTGGAGCGCTACGGCATTCGGGCCTACGCGGGCTTCCCGCTGCGGGTGATGGGCCGGACCGTGGGCGCCTTCTGCATCATCGACGCGCAGCCGAGGCGGCTGGAGCCCACGGTGGTCGGACAGCTGAAGGCGCTGGCGCGCAAGGCCAGCGCCCGCCTGGAGGCGCTCGCGCGGCAGGTGCCGACGGCCCAGGTCTGCTCCGGACCCGAGCAGAAGGCCCACCGCGCCTGGCTGGCGGTCGCCGAGGCCCAGCCGTTGCTGTACCTCAGCGAGCAATTCGCCAGCGGGAAGCTCTCGCTCGAGGAGTTCCAGCGCGGAATGGGGGCCCTCTCGGGCCTCCTGGGAACGGGCGCCAGCAGCGCGTTCTGACTCAACCGAGCAGCGAGGCCACGAGGGTCGGCCAGTCGGTGGTGGGAGGCAGCCGGCCCTCGGCGTGCTCGGGGCGACCTCCGCCGCGTCCACCGGTGGCCTCGGCGGCGCGCTTGAGGAAGGCGCCGCACCCGA
>NZ_DASVSO010000588.1:0-15369 GCF_036388035.1 Archangium sp. | reverse complement strand
AGCAGATGGTGCGCCCGGAGCTCGCCCTGGTGGCCGAGGTGAAGGGCGAGCCGGTGGGCTTCGCGCTCACCATCCCCGACGCCAACGAGGCCCTCAAGGCCGCCAATGGCCGGCTCACCACCTTCGGCCTGCCCATCGGTCTGGCGAAGCTGCTGCTGGCCTCGCGCCGCATCCGCCGGCTGCGCCTCGTCCTGCTGGGCACCGTCGAGGGCTACCGGCGCCGCGGCCTGGACGCCATCCTCTACCTCGACACCCTGAACACCGCGCGCAAGCTGGGCTACGAGGGCGGGGAGATCTCCTGGACGCTCGAGGACAACCACCTCGTCAACCGCGCCATCGAGTCCATGGGCGGCAAGGTCTCCAAGAAGTACCGCGTCTACGAGAAGCCCCTGTAGTCCGCGGGCCTCGGGAGGGTGCGGCGAGGCACCCTCCCCGCCGCCCGCGTCACGGCGTCGCGGTGCTGTTCTTCTCGAGCTGCGCCCGCTTGGTCTTCAGCGTGGTCAGCAGCCCGTCGAAGCCCTTGTCGGCGATCAGCTTGCGGAACTGCCCCTGGTAGGTCTCCAGCAGCGACACCTCATCGGTGACGATGTCGTAGATGCGCCACTCGCCCTTCCCGTCCGCGCGGAACAGCTTGTACTCCACGGGAAGCTCGTCCTGCTGCACCTTCACGGTGGTGGCGACGCTGGCCTCGTTGCCCTCGATGGTCTCCTTGCCGTACTGCACCTGCGCCTTGCCCTGGCCGAGGGCCTTCTGGGCGTAGGAGGCGCGCAGCAGGCCCTCCATCGTGGCGGTGAAGTCCTTGCGCTGCGCGGCCGTCAGCTTGTCCCACTGCTTGCCGAGAGCCCGCTTGGACAGCTCACCAAAGTCGACGAAGCGCTCCACCACCTTGGTGAGCTGCTCCACCTTGGCGCCAGGGGCGGAGGCGACCTTCTGCACCTCGGTGTTGCTGGACTTCACCACATCGGCAGGGCCCGGCGCGGCGGTGAGCATCACGGCGGCGATCAACGAAGCAATCATGCGTGTGTGACTCCGAAACTCTAAAAGTGAAGGACGGGAGAGACGACAGTTCGCGGCCCGGAGTTATTCACGCTCCCGGGGCGACGCGCCGGTGACCCGGGCCAGTTCGGCCTGGGCAACCTGGAAGTCATGCCAGCTCTGCGCCCGGTCGGCGGACGACTGGGCGTACGCCGTGAAGGCCTCCACCACGTCCCGCGTCCCGGTGGTGCCCAGCTCGAAGGCCGCCATGGCCGCCGTGGCCCAGCGCCGCGCGTCCCGCTCCGCCTGCGTGAGCGCCTGGGCCCGGGCCAGCGCCGCCACCAGGTCCCCGTGCACCTTCGTCACCTCCAGGCGGATGGCCGCCCGGATCAGCCGCTGCTGCGCCTTGAGCTTGTCCAGCTCCGCTCGCGCCTGATCCAGCACCGCCTGCTTCACCGGGAAGTCGAACGTGGCCCGCGCCACCAGCCCCACCCCCGCCGAGCGATCGTTGTAGGGATCGAAGGCGAAGGGGTTGCGCTGCGGCGTCGCGTTCGTCGTGTAGTGGAGCGAGAGGAAGCCCGCGAGCCCGAAGTCCGGATAGAAGCTCCGCTCGCGGATGAGCACCTCCTGCTCGCGCGCGATGATGCCCGCGGCGATGCCCGCGAACTCCGGCCGCTTCTGCTCCGCCAGCGCCAGCGCCTCGTCCAGTGTCGGCGCCTTCACCTCGCCCTCGGGCGTCAGCTCCATGGCGACCACCTCCACCGGCTCCTCGGGGGAAGCGCCCGACAGCAGGCGGATGGCGGCCAGCGCGAGCTGTCGGCCCTGCTCGGCCTGGGCCCGGCGCGCGTCGAGCTGCTTGCGGAAGAAGCCGAGCTTGTACAGGTCCATCTTCGACACCTGGGGAGAGCCCTGCTTCAGCAGCTCCTGCAGCTGCGTGGCCGCGTCCTCCAGCCGCTTCGACGTCTCGTCGAGCTGCACCAGCCCCGAGCGCGCGAGCTGGTAGCCGAAGAAGGCCTGTGCCGCCTGGAAGCCCGCCTCGTCCTGCGCCCGCTCCTTCAACGCCTTGCCGATGACGGGTCCCTGCTCCGCCGCCTTCTCCAGCGCCTTGAGCTTCCCGAAGGTGTAGAGCGGCAGCACCGCGTTCGTCTCCATGAAGGCCGTCACGCCCAGCTGGCCGAACCGGAGATCTCCCTCCAGCGAGGCCCGCGTCGTCGGCGGTCCGCCCAGGCCGTCATTGCGCGCCTCGGGCACCGGGCCTCCCACGCCCACCACCGTCTCGAACTGGGGGAACCACGCCCAGCGCGCCTGGCGCAGCAGCGCTTGCAGTCGGCGCAGCTCCGCCTGGGCCTCCTCCACCCGCGCGTCCTGCTCGCGCGCGCGCTCGACGAGCCGCGGCAGCGTCAGCGGCTCCCGCTTCACCGCTCCGGGCGCGTTGGGGGGCCCCTGCTCGGGCGTCGTCTGCTCCGCGGTCTCGCCCACGCGGGGCGCCACGTCCGGGGCCTGGGGCGTGGTCTGGGGTGCCGCCCGCGAGGCCGGCGCGGGCGTCGAGGTCGCCCCGGGCGTCGGTACCGAGGGCGCGGGTGCCGGCGCTGGCGCGAGCTGCGCTCCCGCGAGTGTGGCGACGAGCACCAGCCCCACTCCCATGACTCGTTGCGACTCTCTGCGATTCACCACGCGCCTCTCCCGGAGGCCCCGCGACGTCGAGGCCATTCGCAGCGGCGCAGCATCCACTTTCGTCACGCGTCCGTCATCGGGATCGTGCATCCCGAGCGTTCGCGCCGCGACGAAGAGTCAAATGATCTGCTTGGTACCTAGACGGCGCGTGGGCAATATCCGCGACCGTCGAGTCGTTGCTTCAGAGGGCCTTTCCGCCCCAACCCGAGGAGCCATATGGCGTATACCGACCGCGTCAAGCAGATCCTCTCGTGGTACCCGTCCGACAATCCGGGCACGCTCACCAACCTGGCCCGTCTGCTCAACACCGGCACGCTCGCCGGCACCGGCAAGATGGTGATCCTCCCGGTGGATCAGGGCTTCGAGCACGGCCCGGCGCGCTCCTTCGCTCCGAACGCCGCTGGCTATGATCCGGACTATCACATCCAGCTCGCCATCGATTCGGGCTGCAACGCCTACGCGGCGCCCCTGGGCTTCCTGGAGGCCGTGGCCGGCAAGTACGCCGGAGAGATCCCGCTGATCCTCAAGGTGAACAACTCGGACGTGCTGGCCAAGCCGGACCATCCGATGTCCGCCGTCACCTCGTCGGTGCGGGACGCCGTGCGCCTGGGCTGCGCCGCCGTGGGCTACACCATCTACCCGGGCTCCGGGGCCCGCAACCCCATGTACGAGGACCTCCGGGAGATCATCGCCGAGGCCAAGGAGTACGGCCTGCCCACCATCGTGTGGGCCTACGCGCGCGGCAACCTGTCCAAGCAGGGCGAGACGGCCATCGACGTCATCTCCTACGCGGCGCAGATCAGCGCCCAGCTCGGCGCCCACGTCATCAAGGTCAAGCCGCCCTCGGACTTCCTCGAGGTGCCCGAGGCCAAGAAGGTCTACGAGCAGTACAACATCCCCACAAAAACCATGGCGGACCGGATTCGCGATGTCGTGAAATCCGCCTTCAACGGAAAGCGCATCGTCATCTTCTCGGGCGGCGAGAACAAGAAGACCGAGGACCTGCTCGAGGAGATCCGTCAGATCGCCGCGGGCGGCGGTTTCGGCTCCATCATGGGCCGCAATGCCTTCCAGCGGCCGCACGATGAGTCGGTGAAGCTGCTGAAAGATGTGATGAACATCTTCAAGAACGCCAAGTAACCCACCCACCCCGGGTGAGTCCGAGCGGCCGGTGTCATTTATGACCGGCCGCTTTTTTCATTCCCGCTGTAAAGAGAGAGGAAGAGTCAAATTTGACAGATGGGTCCATTCGGACCTCTCTCGTTGGTTCTCTCTCTAAAAGATAAGTTTTCCCCTCGGAAGGCCTTCCGGATTCGCAGAGTTAGCAATATTTCTCTCTTAAAAGGTCTTTGCCGGTATCAAAATTTTCTGCTATTAAGATTATCAGGAAGAATGCAAGATGGGGCTTGCCCGACCCCCCAGCCGCCCAGCCCCGGAGGTCCGTCATGCTGACGTTGGTCGCCGCTGTGCAGGATACGATGCCGACGCGCGGTACCTCGGGTGCCAACTACCCCGTCATGAAAGAGCGGAAGTCTCCTCAGGCCGGGAACCCGGCGGCAGAGCAGTCTGCGTCTCCCGTGGACTACATGTCCTGGGCGAAGACGGTGCAGTACCAGACGCAGGTGGTCCTCCATCAGATCCTCGAGCTCGAGGATGAGCGGCACCTGGATCCCTCGTGGAACAAGGTGCTGGAGCAGGTGCGCAGCTACAGCCTGCGTCCCTCCAAGCGCATCCGTCCGGGACTGGTGCTCGTGGGCTACGCGCTGGGGCGGGGCGACACGCGGGCGCCCTCGGGCCTGTGGCGCTTCGCCGCGGCCACCGAGTTGCTCCACACCTTCATGCTGATCCACGACGACGTGGCGGATCAGGCGGACACGCGGCGCGGGGGCCCCGCGCTCCACAAGATGCTGGGTGACGGGCACCTCGGCGAGAACCTGGCGGTCGTGATCGGCGATCACCTCTACGGCCGCTCGCTGGAAGTGATGCTGGGCTGCAACCTGCCGGACGCGGACGTGGCCACGCGCTACTTCCTCAAGGTGTGCCGCTACACCGCCGCCGGGCAGTACATGGACATCCGCCTGCCGCACCAGCCGCTGGCCGAGCTGTCCATCTACAACGCCCTGCGCGTGGCCTACCTGAAGACGGCGCTCTACGGCTTCACCGCGCCGCTCGTGTGCGGCGCCATGCTGGCCGGCGCGGATCCGGATCTCATCAACAAGCTGGAGCGCTTCGGCCGCTACGTGGGCACCGCCTATCAGCTCCGCGATGACCTGCTCGGGCTGTACGGGCAGTCCTCCGTGGTGGGCAAGCCCACGGACTCGGACCTCGCGCAGGGCAAGCGCACCTTCCCGCTGCTGGCCGCCTACCTGCGCGCCACCCCCGAGGCCCGCCAGGAGCTCGAGACGCTCTGCATCCCCGGCCCCAAGGACGAGACGATGCTGCAGCGGGCTCGCGAGCTCGTGGAGCAGAGCGGTGGCCGCGCCGCCACCGAGCGCCTCATCGAGCGCTCCACCAACGCCGCCTCGCGCATCCTCGACTCCCTGCCCGAGGCCGGTGGCCTCAAGAAGATGCTGAGCGACCTGCTGCAGATGCTGATGATCCGCGAGGCCTGAGCGCCCACGAGGGCCTGGCGCTTCGCGAGCTTCCCCCGTTCTCACTCCGCGAAGGCTTCCGCGGACCTCCCCCGCCGAGACCCGATCGTCCGGGCGTGGGGTCGAGGCGCGACCTTCCCCCTCCTCCACTCCCACCGGAAAATGAAAAAGCCCGTCAGGCGTGGACCTGACAGGCTTTCTTCATTGTGGAGCTAATCGGGATCGAACCGATGACCTCTTGAATGCCATTCAAGCGCTCTCCCAGCTGAGCTATAGCCCCACAACGTCGGTCGGCCGCCCTGGGGGAGTGGCCAACGTCGAAAGCGGCGCCCTTCTACAACTTCTTCCTGCTGGGCGCTACTCCCGAATGCGAGCCCCCAGCACTTTTTTCCTTCAGCCGCTGGGCCGTCTCCTCTCCTTCCTTGAGGAGGTCGCCGATCTCCCGGGCGTGCGCCTCGGCCTTCTTTTGAGCATGCTCGACGGCCTTGAGCAGAGGGTTGAAGCCCTCGGGCAGCTGCACCCGGCCCTTCTGCACCTGCTTGAACACCGACTCACCCAGCGCACGCAGGGCGCGATCCATCTCGCGCTGGAGGAAGTCGCTCTGCGCCTTGGCCTGGGCCAGCTCGGAGTGCTTCTCCACCTGCTGGCGCAGCTGGGTCATCTGGGACTGGGCGGTTTGGAACGCCTCCTGGATCTGACGGAGGGTCTCGGACTGCTTGGGGTCGGCTGCCACCGGGCGCAACCTCTCGGAAAGAGGACTGCTTTCCTGCGTAGCTTGCGCCCGCGGGCACTGTCAACCCCGCCTACCCCTTGCGCAGGCGGGCCGCGAAGAAACCCCCTCCGGGGACTCGGGGCGGCAGGGCCCTCAGGAAGGGGCCGTCGCACAGCACCGCCGCTCGCTCGGCACCGAAGACGGCGGCCAGGGGCTCCACCGTGAAGCCGGGCACCTTGGCGAGGAAGTCCCGCACCACCGCGTCGTTCTCCTCGGGCAGCAGCGAGCACGTGGCGTACACCATCAGCGCCCCGGGCTTCACCTGCCCCGCCAGCTCCTCCAGCAGGCCGAGCTGCGTGGTGTGGAACTCCTCCACCGCCTTCGCGGTGAGCTTCCACTTCTGATCCGGCTCCCGCGCCAGTGAGCCCGTCCCGCTGCACGGCGCGTCCACCAGCACCACGTCCGCCTGCTCCAGCGGCAGTGGATGCGGGAAGGCCACGTGCCGCAGGGAGAGCTCTCGCGCCCGCTCGCGCGCCTGGGCCAACCGCCGACGCGAGCGATCTCCCGCCAGCACCCGGCCCCCCTTCCCCACCTCGTCCGCCAGCGCGAGCGTCTTGCCGCCCGCGCCCGCGCACACGTCCGCCACCGTCCGCCCCGACAGCGAGCCCTCCAGCGGCCGACACGCCTCGACGATGAGCTGGCTGCCCACGTCCTGCACCTGCAGCCGGCCCTCCTTCATCACCCGCGTCTCGAAGACGCGGTGACTCGCATCGGCGATGCGGATGGCGTCCAGGGCCATGGCCACCGGCTCGGCGAGGACACCCTCCTCGGTCAGCCGCGCCAGCACCTCGTCCCGGGTCCCCGAGGGACGGGCGCGGAAGTGCAGCGTGGGATCCTCGTCCAGCGCCGCCAGCATCGCCTCCAGCACCGGCTCCGGGTGCAGCTCGGCCAGTCGCAGCACGAGCCAGTTGGGGAACGAGTAGCGCGTCGCCAGGCGCTCGGGGACCGAGTCGGGCACCGACGGCTCCGGCAGCGGAGCGTCCGCCATCTGGATCAGCAGATCATCCTTGATGGTGCGCGGGCGCACCGGGCCGGGGAGCTTCACCTCGGGGCCAATGCGCGCCCACGCCGCCCCGCAGAAGAGCCGGCGCCAGAGGACGTAGCGCACCAGCGTCAGGTCCTCCAGCAGGCCAATCTTGCCCGGAGGGTGACCCAGCGTGCGCGAGGCGAGGTCCAACAGCCGCTGGTGCCGGGACATCTCCCGCACCGCCAGGGCCGTGAAGCGCCGCTCCTGGCCGCCCAGGCCCTCCGCTTCCTTCAGGGCATTGGCCAGCGCCAGCTTGAGGGGATCTCCCTTCAGGATGGCGAGGTGCGCCTCGATGGCCGCGGTCGCCGCGCGTCGCGACGGGCGCCCCAGGTGCTCCGCGTCCAGGAATGTCGTCGGCCAGAGAGTGCTCACGCTTGACCGGGCCGCACGGGCCCCGCGACCCAGACGGCCAGACACCCCTCCTGGCTCTTCGCCTCACGAGGTCCCGCCGCCAGAAAGAGGTATTGCTGACCTGCCCGCCGCTCGCCGTCCACCTCGAGATCTCCTTCCAGGAGCATCACCGCCACCGGCTCGCGCTGCACCTTCCAGGAGAAGGTCGAGCCAGGAGCCATCCGCAACCACGCGTGCTGGCCGGGCTGCCGCTCGAGCATCCGGACGCCTCCGGCGAGCTCCGTCCAGCCCTCCGCGGTGGCCGGCGGACACGACTCCCGCGCCAGCTTCCCCACCGCGTCGCGCACGCTCTTGAAGGACGTCACCAGCCCCAGCACGTCGTCGATCTGGAAGGGCTTGGCCAGCACCGCGTCGGGCTCGAAGGGCCGCAGGGCCCGGACCACCTCTTCGGCGGCGGCCGCGCTGACGATGGCCACCGGCTGGAGCCGACCCCGGGCCGCCTCCAGGATGCGCCGTCCCCCGTCCGCGTTCTCGCCAATGCGCAGGTCGGAGATGACCAGGTCGAACAGCCCCTCACGCAGAGCCGCCAGGGCCTGGGGCACGCTGCCGGCCTCCCGCACCTCCGCCAGCTCCGAGATGAGCTCACTCATCCCCTCGCGCAGACTGGCGTCGTCCTCCACCAGCAGGACCTTCATCGGGGCCTCCCACCCGCACGCGGGGGTCTCACAGCGCTGGGGAGTGCCCCTCCTTCCAGTCAGGCGAGAACTCCCGGGATTGGCCCTCCCCGGACTCGAACCGGGACGCGGGGTCAGCCGCAGCGGATTTTGAGTCCGCCTCGTCTACCAATTTCGACAGAGGGCCCCTTGGGGTTGGAACAGGCGAACGTATAGCGCGATGTCCGCTCGGACGCATCCATTGATTGCAGACCCTCTCGCTGATGGCTAAACGGGCGCCATGTACAACCTTCTCATCGCCCTGGGTGTGGGTGTCGCCATTACCTTGGCAGTCAAACTTTTTGGCTTCTCCATCTGGGCCGGCATCATCCCGGGCACCATTGCCTTCGCGGCCACCTACTTTGTGCTCGCCCGGCGCATCGGCACCCTGCTCCAGGGCTTGATGACTTCCGTACAGAAGGAGCTGCAGGGGCAGCCCACCAGCCAGAAGGAAGCCACGGCGCGCGTGGAGCGGGCCATCAAGATGCTCGAGGGCGGGCTCGTCTACGAGAAGTGGCAGTTCCTCGTGGGCCCGGAGATCCACTCGCAGATCGGCATGCTCAAGTACATGTCCAAGGACCTGGACGGGGCCGATCGCCACTTCTCCAAGGCCAGCCCGCGCAACTACATGGCCAAGGCGATGCAGGGCGCCCTGTACTACCAGCGCAAGGACTTCCCGAAGATGAAGTCCGCCTTCGAGCTCGCCGTGTCGAGCGGCAAGAAGGAGCCCCTCGTCTGGGCCGTCTACGCCTGGTGCCTCATGCAGAACAAGGAGAAGGACGAGGCCCTCCGGGTGCTCGGCCGCGGCGTGGAGGCCAACCCCTCCGACGAGAAGCTGAAGAACAGCCTCAGCGCCCTCCAGAATGACAAGAAGCTGAAGATGAAGCCCTACGAGCCCATGTGGTGGCAGTTCGGCCTCGAGGCGCCTCCGCCCCAGATGCTCGGCGGTGGCGGCGGTGGCCGCCGGGTTCAGTTCAACCCTCGACGCTGATCCACGCCTCCCGGGAATTCCTACTGGTGGGATACCTGGGAACGCTGCAACTCTTGCCTTGTCGGAGGCACCTCCTCCACCGAAGGCGACCGCAAGTCCCTGGAATCACTCCCGCCCCTCCCGGTTGTACCTGGGCACGCCCCTTGCTCTAGGGGATGCCTCGCCACCGGGAGAGCCGGCCCGGGGTGATGAGAGACATCGGACTTGGCGGCCGGGGGTCTCGGGTGAAGGAGGAGGAGGACGTGGGGTGCTCGCCGTGGGTGGTGGCGGCGGATGGGCGTGAGGGGCAGCCCTCCGGGCGTGGCACTCGAGACTTTCGGCCGGCCATTACACGGCAGGCGCAGGAAGTGGAGCGGAGTATGGAACGCGACCGCCGCGGGGAGAGGGCCGTGATCCTGGTCGTGGAGGATGACCCAGGGACGCGGGACAGCCTGGTGGAGTTGCTCTCCGCCCGATTCGACGTCCTCGGGGCGGGCGATGGCCACTCGGGCCTGGTGCTCGCCCGGGAGCGACGCCCGGACCTCATCCTGCTGGACAGGTTCCTGGATCAGGAAGACGGGATGGCGGTGCTCGAGGCCCTGCAGGAAGAAGAGGTGACCGAGTCCGTCCCGGTCATCTTCCTCACCGGCGACACCGACGAGGCCACGCTGGAGAAGTGTCTGGAGAAGGGCGCGGTGGACTTCGTCCACAAGCCGGCCAACCCCCGCGAGTTGATGGCCCGCATCGACCGGGCCCTGCGCCAGGCCGAGCAGCAGCAGCGGCTCCAGGTGCTCGCGCAGACGGACGCGCTCACCGGACTGGCCAACTTCCGAGCGCTCTCCATGCGACTGGACGAGGAGTTCAAGCGCGCCAACCGCTACCAGTATCCGCTGTCGGTGGTGATCATCGACCTGGACCACCTCAAGGCCATCAACGATGGCATGGGACACGACGTGGGCAACCGGGCGATCCTCGCGCTGGCCAGTCACCTGCGCACCAACCTGCGCGAGGTGGACTTCGCGGCGCGCTTCGGCGGCGATGAGTTCGTCGCGCTGCTGCCGCATCAGACGGCCGTCGAGGCCGCCGTGTTCGCCGAGCGCATCCGCGCCGGGCTGCGCACCGTGAAGGTGACGCGCAGCGATGGGCGGCCCGCCCCCTTTGGATTGAGCGTGAGCGTGGGGATCGCCGATCACTCGGTGGCCCACCCCCGCGAGAGCACGGAGGTGCTGATGAGCGCCGCCGATGCCGCGCTCTACGAGGCCAAGCGCGAGGGGCGAGATCGCGTCGTGGTGTACGGGGCGTCGGAGATGCCTCCCCCCAAGGTTCAGCGGCACTGACAACCCACACAACCCCGAGACAACCGATGGACGGCGGAGCGAGGGCGCGGATGAACGGCAGCAGGCTGGCGAACGGTTCGAGGGTGGCCATCATCGGAGGCGGCATCGCCGGAGCGGGGCTGGCCGCCTCGCTGCTCTTCAATGGCCGGGCCCGCGGCAGTGCGCTGGACGTGCGCGTGTACGAGAGCGGCGAGCCGGGCACCATCGCGCCCCCCGCCATCCTCACGCCCGAGTGTCGCTCGCGGCTGGCCGCGCTCGGCTGCCGGGTGCCTCCCGAGTGGCGGGCGCACGAGCTGCGAGGGGTGGAGATCCTCGCCCAGGGCAACCGCGAGGTGCTGACGTCCACGCCGGGCGGCCTGTGGGTGGTGGACGGGTGGCCGCAGGGCCAGGGGGGGCTGGCGCTGGTGCGCGAGGTGCTCGCGGGCGCGGCCACCTCCCAGGGCGCGCGCTTCATTCCCCGTCGGGTGGAGCGGGTGGAGAACCAGCCGCCGGCTCCGGATGCGCCCGCCGCCGTGCGCAAGAGCGGCCCGCTCGTGGTGCGGGCCCAGGGCAGCGGCGAGCGCTTCCACGCGGTGGCGTTGGCCACGGGCGCCGGGCCCTCGTTGGGGGACGCCTTCTTCCCGGGCTTCAGTCCCGCTCCCACCATCGCCGCGGTGCAGGCCCGGCTGCGGCACGCGACCCCCCGGCTCTCCGTGGCCCCGCTCGCGCGGCTGTGGATCGCCCCCATGCCCTCGGTGGACGGGCTGCTGCTCATCCCCGGGGCGCACTCGGTATACGCGCTCGCCTTCGGGGCCGCGGTGACTCCGGCGGACCTGTGCCAGGTGCTGATGATGGCCGCCCGCGACGGGCTGGTGGAGGAAGGCTTCGAGCTGGCCGCCCTGGAGACGACGCGGCTGCCCTACGGTCCGGGCCGCACGCTGGTGGCCCCCGGGCAGCTCACGGTGGGCGCGGCGGCGTTCGGCCACCCGCTGCAGCTCGGGCTCTCCGAGACGCTCGCCTCGTGCAGCCGCGCGGCGGTGGCCCTGCTGGACGCGGGCCTGGAGGCTCCGGCCCTGGAGCGCCGCTACGTGCGCGAGGGCCTCTCCGAGCTGCTCGAGGACGCGACGGCGGGGGCTCGCTCCATCTCGTGGCTGCGTCGGGCGGGACGCCGGGCGCCCCAGGCCTTCCTGACGGCGCGCAACCGCGGCTCGGGCGGCATGGGCGGCGGCGGCGTGCTGGGCCTCTCCACCCCCTCCCCTCTCGCCCTGCTGAGCACGGCCCGGTGGGCGGGCATCCGCGAGACCATGGCCTCCTGGGTGCGGACCACGGTGGAGCCGCTGCCCACGACGATTCCCACGCTGGAGCCGGACCTCTACTACATCGTGGACGACGACCCGGATCAGCGCGAGGCGATGACGCAGCTCCTGGAGTCCACGGGCGCCCGCGTGGTGGCCTTCGCGGACGAGCTGGCCCTGTTCTGCGCCGTGGCGCGTCGGCCGCCCACCGCCATCCTCCTGGACGTGGTGCTGCACTGGGTGGACGGCCTGCGGCTGTGCGAGGGCCTCAAGCAGCACCCGCTCACGCGCGATACCCGGGTGGTGGTGATGAGCGGGCTCAACCGGCCGCACGTGCGCCAGCGCGCGCTCGACGCGGGCGCCGAGGCCTTCCTGCCCAAGCCCGTGGACCCCGAGCGACTCCTGCGTCAGCTCATGGGCCAGCTCCCGGACAGCCTGTCGGCCTCGCAGCACCGCTCCGCCGCCGAGGACGTCTCCGACGAGACGGGGCGCTACGCCTCCTGAGTCCTACAGGCCGTCATACGGGGGCTCCACGAAGACGGCCCCCGCCTCCTTGCGGAACCACGTGAGCTGCCGCTTGGCGTAGCGACGCGTCTCCTGCGCCGCCTGCTGGATGGCCTCCTCCACCGAGAGCCGCCCGTCCACCACCGCCTTCGCCTGCACGTAGCCCACGCTGCGCATGGGCGCCGCCTCCGCGTAGCCTCGGGCGATCAGCTCCCGCACCTCGTCCACCAGCCCGCGCTGGAACATGGCCGCCGTGCGCGCGTCGATGGTGCCGTACAGCGCCTCGCGCGGCGGCGAGAGCACGTACATCCGGAAGGGATAGCGGCTCGCGGCGAAGGCATGCTCCCGGCGGAACTCGGAGGCGGGTTTCCCCGTCTGCTTGTGGATCTCCAGCGCGCGAATGGTGCGCACCAGATCCTGGGGCGGCAGCTTCGCGGCCGTCTCCGGGTCCACCTCGGCGAGCTTGCGGTGCACGGCCTCGCGACCCTCGGCGGCGGCGAGCGCCTCCAGCTCGGCGCGCAGCTCGGGGTCCGCGCCCGGAGCCTCCACCAAGCCGTGCAGCAGGATGCGGAGGTACATCCCCGTCCCGCCCACCACGAAGACGGGCTTGCCTCGCGAGGAGATCTCCTCGATCGCCGCGTCGGCCCGGCGCTGGTACTCGGCGGCGGAGAAGGGCTCGAGCGGCTCCACCACGGAGATGAGGTGGTGCGGCACGGCGGCCAGCTCCTCCGCCGAGGGCTTCGCCGTGCCGATGTCGAAATACCGGTACACCTGCTGCGAATCCGCGCTGACGATCTCCCCACCCTGCCGGCGCGCGAGCTCGATGGCGATCGCGGTCTTTCCGGACGCGGTGGGTCCAGCGATGACGGTGAGGAAGGGCTTCATCGACGCTCCAGTGACGCTCGTACCACGATCCCGCCCGGCCTCGCTCCCGGGCGAGTCCCAGCAAGGAACGTGAGCGCACCTGACGTCCGGGGCGGGAGAAACATCCAGCAGAGAACGCTCGCGTCGCTCCGCCCTCCAGGAGGAGGTGCCCTGTCCGGTACGGCACTTCCCAGATCCGCTCCCGCGCCCCACCTTCTTCTCCCCACCTCAGGAGGGCGAATGATCGGCACACGCCTGTCGGAGCCTCAGGATGCCCTCCCGCCGCTTCGGGCGTACCGGCGCGAGCGAGCACCGGACCCGAACACCCTGCTCCCGGTGTCCGAGGACATCCGCCGCCAGCTCGAAGGGGGCATCGAGACCCTGGAGGCGGCGCACACGCGCTACGTCCTCCTGGAGAAGGCCCTGCAGCAGAAGCAGTGGCAGGAAGAGGTGCTGGCGCGGCTGGAGCTCCTGACAAAGCAGGTCCGCCAGGAGCCCGATCTGGTGGAGGCGCTGGCCCGTATCCGCCAGCGGCGCCAGGTGGAGGGCTGGCCCGCCATGGAGCCCGCCCTCGTGCTCGCTCGAAAGGTGGAGAAGCTCCGGAGCCGACTGGACGCGCTCATGCGCGAGCGCCTCGGCGGACCGACGACCCGGGAGCCCTTCGCGGAGAAGCTCGCCCGGCTCCACCAGGTGCTGGCCCAGACGGTGGCCCCCCCTGTGTCCTCCGAGGAGCGGGTGCTGCACCACGGCGTCTTCGATGCGAGCACTCCGCTCCCGATGCAGCCGCTCCTGCGGGTGCTCGGCTACGTCGTCCTCATTCCCCTCAGCCTGGGCCTGAACTTCGTCATCCTCTTCAATGCGAGCATCCGCATCAGGGTCTTCGAGAACTTCTTCGGCTTCATGTTCTTGGCGACGTGCGTGCTGATGCTCGGGCGCTACCTCTCGCGCTGGTTCCTCGCCTGCCTCTGGGAGCTGTACCAGCGCCGCCGTTCCGGGCGGTTCTGGCTCACCGGAAAGCGCCTGGTGTGGCAGCCCACGGGGAAGGATCCCCTCCACATTCCCCTCCACGCCATTCTCCCCGGCGGCGTCCGTCTCCGCTCGGCCGGGAGCGTGCGGGTGCGGTTGGTGGATGGGCGCACCTTCCGCCTCGACTTCCTCCAGGGCGCGGAGCGGCTCGTCTCCTTGCTGGAGCAGCACCTCCCGGCCTCTCGCCCTGAAGCGTCGTAGGAGCCAGGGCCGCGCCCTACCGCGTCCCCCGTTCCAGCGCCGCGCGCACCACGTCCGCGGCGGAGGCATCGCGCGCGAAGACGAGCCGGGCCGTCTCCACCTCCGCCAGCAGGCGGCTCGCCGTGCCCATCAGGTGGCGCCTTCCGGCGGCGGAGGCCTCGGGCAGCAGCGCGTTGAGCAGCAGCACCCGGGCCACCTCCCCCGCCCCCACGGGCTCCCAGCGCGAGGCCGTGTCCCAGCCCAGCAGGCCCACCGCGCGCAGCGAGGCCTCGCGGGGAAGGCCCACGTTCCACGGCGTCCCGGCGGCGCGCCAGCCTTCTGCCTCGGGCCACACCGCCACCAGCTCGTCGGTCAGCACCGTGCCGCCGGACCTCGCCCACAGCCCGGCCAGGGTGCTCTTCCCCGCCCCGGACGGGCCCGTCCACAACGCGGCGCGGCCGAGGTGCTCCACCGCCACCCCGTGCACCAGCAGGCCCCCGCGCCGCGCCAGCTCGCCCGCGAGCATCACCTTCAACACCGTGTCCACGGGGAAGCGGCCCTCGCCCGTCACGGTGGCGCTCCGGCCCTCGGGAGCGATGTCCGCGACGTAGTCCTCCCCCTCCACCCGCAGGCCCCCGCCGGGGACGGGGCGCGTCTCGGGCAGGGAGCGCACGTCGGGGGACGGACGGGAGACCGCCGGACGCAGCACCCGGACGTGCGCCCGCGCCGGCTCGTCGGTGCGGAACGCCGAGCACGCCCGGACGAGCAGCTCCTCCAGCGCCACGTCCTCGGACTCCAGGGACACCGTCCAGCCCGCCAGCGACAGCGTCACCACGGACGGCGGCTCCTCCTCACGGCATGTCCTCGCACGAGCCGGGGATGTCGCAACCGAAGTCGCCCTTGAAGGTGGACACCTGCGCGAGCGCGACGAAGGGCTGCTCCCAGAGCACCGCGGGGGGCTCGTAGACACGCGCACGCGAGGCCCCGGCCGGCGCGGGCGAGGCCGGCGCGGGCGGAGCTCCCTCGGGAGGTGTCTTGGGATCGCGCGTCATCGAGGGCTCAGGGGAACGGAACCGTGAAGGCGCAGATGCGGCCATCCTGCGTCCCCACG
>NZ_DASVSO010000587.1:0-10740 GCF_036388035.1 Archangium sp. | reverse complement strand
GGGCTCGTTGCGCGGTCCACGCGGAAGAACTGGGGCGCACCGAGCCGCTGCAGCCGGTGGCGCTGGGCCAGTGTGTAGCGGCTGCCGAGCGTGCCGAAGCCATCGACGATGCCCTTGGAGACCAGGAGGCCATCGAAGGCGGGGGCGGAGAAGACCTCGTGCGCGTAGAGGTCATCCCGCTGACGCTGGCGGGTTACCGACCGGCGCTCGCGCTCGAAGTCGAAGGTGGGATCGACGAGATCCTGGCTGTCGGGCAAGAAGAACTTCACGAGAGGGTCCGTCGGTTGTTCAGGTAGGCGCGAAGCAGGACGTTGGAGAGAAGGCGGAGGTGCTGGGGCGTATTTTGCACCTCATTCCAGTCCAGGCCCATCTCCTCCCAGTGTCCATCCGTCCAGTGGCAGAGGGGTTTGATTCGCGTGAGTTCCGCTCGTACCAGCTGCGGGGCTTTGGTGCCATGGATGTCGATGCTACCCATGACCTTGTCCATGAGGCGTCCCATGGCGCAGATGCCCGCTCCGTGCATGAGCCGACTACGAGTAGACGGCTTGCCCCATGCCTCCGGGAAGACGTCCCTCACGGCCGTCCAGAAGAGGAGGAGCAACTTCCGTACCGCGGCGAAGTCCGTTTCCCCACTGGCGATGTTGCGGTAGGGGAAGAGGCTACCGCTTGGGGACGAGAGGCTGTCCTGCAGCATCTTCACCACGGCCGTGTCGGTGACAACAGCGGAGCTGCGGGTAGCCTCGTCCTGGGATGAGCGCCGGATGAGTCCCTTGAAGGGGGACTCGGGGTCGCGGTTGAGGAGGTCGCACAGGGCGGCGGGGGCCTTCCGGACGGCGAGGTTGCTGGGCAGAAGCGTCGAGACCTCGGGCAGCAACTCGGTGATGAGCCCGCGGGGCAGTGGCTTCGTGTTGTTGACACGAAGGAACTGGTCCCGCTGCAGATCCACCTCGTCCGCCACGAAGGCGTTGACGGGGACGGGGAAGTCCTGCCGCTTGCACTGGGCGAGGGCGAGGGCTCGCTGCTGGCCGTCCACGATCCAGGCGGGCTTGGGGTGGCCCGGCTTCGGTAAGGGAATGTGGAGGGTACCGGCCTCGGCGATACCCGGGTCGACCTTGGGGCCTCGGACCTGTTTGAAGACGGCGTCAGACGAGAGGGCGAGGATGATGGAGTTGGGGAAGAGGACTTGGTCGCCGTTGAGGTACTCGGCGATGTTGCGGACGTGCTTCTTCACCTCGGGACGCTGATAGCCGAGGAGGGCTCCGGCCGGGTCTCGCGAGACGCGTGACACATCCGCGATGCGCAGCAATTCGGATGCCGTGAGCGTGAAGAGGTAGAGCGGATGCTTTGGATGCTGCTCGATGCGGATGGCACGGCGCAGGATGACTGCGGGCTCGGGTCGCCTCATGTGCGCTCCTGTAGCTCGGTGAAGAGCCGCTTGAATCGCTGCTGCTCACACGCAAGCCCGCTATCGCGCAACTTCCGCAGGGCCGCGCTACAGGACAGGGCCTCCGTATGCAGTGCCCGTACGATGAACTCCCGCACTTGGTCGTCCGTCATGGGCGTCCGCTCGTAGCGCTTGGGGGGAGCGCTGCGCTGGATGAGGCGCTCGTAATACTCCCGAACTTGCGGGGCGTCTAAAAACCTGGTCTCGGCCTGCGCGTGCTGGAGGACATCGCGGGCAACACGGGCATGCAGGGACAGTCGGGCTCCGCCCATCTGGGACTGCAGGTGGGCACTTGATGGTATCCAATGAGGGGCTAGTGGGCCGGTGGAGAGAGGGGAGGGCGTCGAGATGATGAGCAGTTGCTCGGGACGATGAATGGCGCCTGCTGCACGGAGCAGATCATCCTGAAGCGCTGCTACATAGGCGGGGGAGGCCACGACAAGAATGCGGGCGTGGGGGTTTCTCTTGGCAAGGCGGCTGATGCTGCGAGGCTCGCTTGACGCGGGAACCAACTCCTCGGAGAGGGCCTGCCACCACTGGCGGTGAGCCGCAGCCGTACCCCGCGTGGGGAAATCCGAGCCGACGGAATCCGCGTGGCCTCTGCTGAAGGTTGCTGAGTAGGGCCGAATGGCTGCGTTCGCTGGGATGAGCCCGTACCCTGCGGATGCCACCCAGAGTTGGGGCTGGAGGTGGGCTTGGTGCGCCAAAGCGGGAAGCTCCATGATGACGCGCCAATGATCGCCCGCGTACAGATCCTGTGGGTGGGTGGTCGAATGTGGATGGGTCCGCAGATTCTCCCACCAGCGCCTTGCTCGTGTCCTGATGTCCGGCGCACGAATCTCCCGAAGGCGTAGTTCTGGGGGAACGGGCACGCGCTTTCTGTCGGTGCAGCTGGCGATGATGTGGATGTCTGTCGGCATGGCACTTGGAGCGAGTTGGCGCCGCTATAGTCGGAAGCAGCGTGTTTGGTCCTCTTTCGGAGAGGAAGCGACCTCGGTGCAATTATCCACACCCTCGCCACATAAATATCAGAGGTACTGTAGCGCATGACGAATCATGTAGTTACGAAGTAGGTGACTTTAAAAGTTCTATCGCCAAGAAGAGGAAAATAGAAGACGTAGTTTTTTCGATCTGTGATTTCGCAGAAACTGCTGACAAAGAAGTGTGATGTGGAGCGCATGACTGGCAGGTTCTGCCTCCCGCCTCACTCCGACAAGCCTCGAAGCACGTCATTGGCCGGATGGGGACGACGAGCTGCTGTCGCACGAGTAAGGTGGCTGGGCGTCGCGGACTCCTCCTGAGTGCTCCCCCGGTCGCAGCCCGACCAACTCATCGCTGCCGGCCAGCTCGCGATCATCGCCGAACACGGACACCATCCGTCCTCAAGCACCGGCATCACGTAGTCCGCCGGACGGGTACGGCGCTTGTAGTAGAAGACGAAGCCGCTGCGGTTGAAGGTGGGAATCTTCACCCTGTCGCCCTTGCGGCTGACGAAGACGAAGAGGTGCCCCGAGTACAGTCCTCGCCCCATGCGGTGTGCGCCCAGGCCATGAGCCCTTCTATGGAATTGCGCATGCCCACTGGCTGGGTGGCCAGCAGAATCCTCACCGAGCCGGGCAGTGTCAGCGCGCCTTGCGCTCCAGCGCTGCCACCAGTCGCGCTACGCACTTCCACGTCCGTGCTCACCGCGAAGCTCACGCGCTTGTCGCTGGCGGTGAGCACCTCAAGGGTGTCTCTCCCATGCTCCACCGGGGCTGCCCTCACCTGTACCGGAAGCAGCAGTACTGGCTCCTCGACAGGCGCTCTCGCCTGACGCCTACGCCGGTACACCCACGACTACAACGTGCTCAGCGTCATGCTCCGACGCTCCTCGAACTCCTTCTGCGTCAGCCCGCTCGCCTCGTACTCCTCGGCGACCCGGACCCACTCCGGCTTCTCTCTGCTTCGACATGCCCGGCTGGCTCTATTGGCTCCCTCACCCCGGCCAAGCTCCCCAGCACGTCATTGCCGGGCGGATACTGTCCACCACTGTCTCGGGCTTGCTCCAGCGCTGGACCGTGCGCGGGCTGACGCCCAGCCGTGAGCACGCGGCCTCCAGTCGCACGCCCTCGCGCAGGGCCTCGTCCACCAGCGACAGCACTACGTCGTAAGTACTCGCCGGAGCCCGTCGTGACGTAAGCGCAGAGGCGTGAGCATGTCCGTCGCCACCAAGGAGGCGGAAGCGATGGACATGAAGGAGCAGGCGGAAAAGTTCCGGCGGCAGGTACTTGAGCGAGGCGAAGTGGGCCCGCGGACGCGCTACACGCAGGAGCAGAGACAGGAAGCGGTGGAGTACATGAGAGCCCGCCAGCAACAGGGGGCGAGCAGGGAGGAAGCGGCGAAGGAGTTGAGCGTGAGCAGTTGGACGCTCAGCCGCTGGGGCAGCGCAGCTCGCCGTGCCAGCCAGGAGGAGCCCGCGAGGGCGGCGCTGGTGCCGGTGGAGGTGAAGGAGGCGCGCCCCGAGGCCAGAAGAGGGGGAGTGGTGGTGCACGGCCCCGGGGGAGTACGGGTAGAGGGCCTGTGCGTCGAGGACGCGGTGAGGTTGCTGCGAGGGCTGCTGTGATTGGCTCCACGCGCAGGCTCGCGGTGTACGCCTACGGGCAGCCGTGCGACATGCGCAAGAGCTACGACGCGCTGAGCGGGCTGGTGACGCAGGCACTGGGCCGCGACTTCCTGTCGGGCGACGTCTTCCTGTTTGTCGGACGCGACAGGAAGAGGGCCAAGGCGCTCTTCTGGGACGGCACCGGCTTGTGTCTGTACGCCAAGCGGCTGGAGAAGGGACGTTTCGCCCCGCTGTGGCAGCGAGAGAGGGGCGCGCAGCCGCTGGTGCTGACGGTGTCGGAGTTGGCCCTGTTCCTGGAAGGCAGCGAGCTGGTGGGACGAGCGCCGCTGTCGCCGGCGCCGTACACGCTGGTGCCCCTCTTCCAGCCGGAGGAGGCCGGTGCGGTGACTTCGTGAGTCATGCGGCGCGGACTACTTGCGCGGGAGGGCGGAGCCATGTCACTACCGGCGTATGAGCTTCCAGCTGGAAACGGAGAAGGACATGGAGAGGCTGCGTCAGGCGGCGCTCCTGCTGGAGGCGGAAAACAGACGCCTGGTGGCGCGCGTGGTGGAGCTCACGCGCAAGCTGATGAGCGCGCAGGGCAAGGACGCCGAGGAGTTGCAGCTGCGCTTGCAGGAGGTGGAGCGTCAGCTGGCGCAGCGCACCGCGGAGCTGTTCGGCCGCTCCAGCGAGAAGCGTCCCCGTCCCAGACAGGACGAGGGGGACAAGCCCGAGGAGGCCGTGCCCCAGCAAGGCCATGGCCCGCGTCCCCAGCCCACGCTGCCCTTGCTGGAAGTGGTGCACACGCTGGACGAGCCAGACAAGCAGTGTCCCAAGTGCGGTGGGGCGCTGGCCCAAATGCAGGGCTGCTACGAGGAGTCCGAGGAGGTGGACGTGGTGGAGCGGCGCTTCGTGCTGCGCCGCCACAAGCGACAGAAGTACCGCTGCTGCTGCGGCGGGTGCGTGGAGACAGCCCTGGGCCCACCCAAACTCCAGCCCGGCGGGCGCTACTCCGTGGACTTCGCCGTGGAAGTGGCCGTCGCCAAGTACCTCGACCACCTGCCGCTGGAGCGGCAGGTGAGAAGCATGGCGCGCGAGGGCCTCACGGTAGACAGCCAGACGCTGTGGGACCAGGTGGAGGCCCTGGCCCGGCTGCTCTCCCCCGCGCATGCTGCGCTGCACGCGGCGCTGCTGACACGCGAGGTGCTGGGCGGTGACGAGACGCGCTGGCCACTGCTCGGCAGCAAGAGCCAGAAACGCTGGCATGCCTGGGCACTGTGCGCGCCCGACGCCGTCGTCTACCGGATTGCCGAGGGCCGCACCGCCGAGGAGGCCCGGGACATGCTCGAGGACTTCTCTGGAATCCTCATGGTGGACGGGCTGGGCAGCTATGAAAGTTACGCCGGGCACGGCGGGCGCTTCACCCTGGTGAACTGCTGGGCTCACGTGCGACGCAAATTTGTCGAGTGCGAGGAGAAGTTTCCCCAAGCCAGCGAGGCCATTGAGCTCATCGGCGAGCTATACGCGCTGGAGCGCAAGTATAAGGAGGGGCCACCGGACGCGGCGCGGCTGCTTCAGCTGCGCCAGCACGAGAGCCGGGCTGTAATCAACCGGCTGCACCAGTGGGCGCGCGGGGTGCAAGCCCTGCCCGGCAGCGCCCTGGGGCAGGCCGTGAAGTACATGAGCAACATGTGGACGGGGCTGACGCGCTTCTTGTCGGACGCGCGAGTGCCGCTGGACAACAACGCCACGGAGCGGGCGCTGCGCGGGCTGGTGGTGGGCCGCAAGAACCACTACGGCAGCCGCAGTCGACGCGGCACCGAGGTGGCGGCTCTCTTCTACAGCCTGCTGGAGACGGCGAAACTGTGCGGGGTGGAGCCCAAGCGCTACCTGCGTGAGGCCGCGCTGGCCGCGCTGCGAGGGGAGGAGCTTCCTCTACCCCACCAGCTCGTGGAGGCCGCGGCCGGCTGAAGAGCCGCGCTGCTCGCCACTTCCGCTGTCACTTGGCCGCCACGACAGCCTGCATCGTCGCGGTGCTCGTCACCTCACGCCTTGAACTCAACGTCAACCTCCGCCTCCACGGGCTGCGGCGAGGTTTTACACTACGTCTCGCTCGGCTCGGACGGCTTTTCGTCCTCCGCACTGTGTCTGTCGTCCTACCCCAGTGCCTGAAGTTTTTTGCTAGTACCAGCAGCGTCGTCGTGTCGGCCAGAGCCTACTCCTTGCGCCGCAACTCCCTCTCCAACTCCTTCACCCGCTTCTGCACCTCGGCGACACGACGTCGCTGAGCTCCCGACGGCCTGCCACTACTATCCGGCGCGGCGCTCCCACTGCTGTCTGACGCTACTGATTGAGCACCTCCTCACGCAGCCCCTCCTGGCGCGGCAAGGCCGCGTGTCGTCCGCCCTCCAAGTCATGAGCCGCGGCCAGCACATGCAGCTTCTCCTCCGCCGTTCACCGCTTGGACGCCACGGCAACTTCCAGCATCTTCTCCTCAGACGAAGGCGGCGTGGCCTCTCGCTCGAGTGCTGCCCTCAACCACTGCGAGAGCGTCGGCTGCGGTACCCCCATCTGCTCGGCCATTGTCGAGGCGCTCACGGCCGGTAGCGAGCCGCGTGCGTGTCCTTTGCCACTCGCTCACGCGGGAGCTTTCCTTCCAGCTCCTTTGCCGTCGCGGAGAATGAAGTCTCGAAGGGCCTGGAGCATGCTCGCGCTTCCTTGCCCGGACGCGTAGAGGGTGATGGCTTCGGATGGTCGGTGGATGTCGATGAACCCGGTTGCCGCGTGTTTTGCTGCGGCGGTGGCAATGACGAAGATATCCGCAGTCGCGGCCTGTTGTTTCAGCGAGGGGGAGCCACCCACCTTGTCGGTGAAACACACCACCCGCGCCGTTGGGGCGAGTTCACTGATGATCCGGGCAACCCGTTTGAGTGTGGGTTCCTTCAATGAATAGAGGGCGATCCGCCGCCCGGAGAGTGCCGAGGAGAAGTTCTCGCCCGCGTCGGAGTCTTCTCCTGACATCTCGCTGAACATCCGCGCGACATCGGGAGGAACCTCCAGTTGCAGTTCCGCCGCCAAGACTTGGAAGAGTAACACTTGGTCCTGGCTTGAGCGGCGCGAGTGCTGGCGCAGGTAAGCCGCGGTTGCATGGAAGAACTGTGTCCGCGCGTCCGGCTGCGCGGCCGGATGGCCGATGAGCATGTCCAGCGTGTCGAGCGCCCAGTCCCCGAGGGTGGCCGCTCCGATGCGCTGCCAAGTTTCCTGAAGGGTCCAGAGGGCGTCCTGGTACTCTTTCGCGGAGAGCCCGATCTTGAGCAGGGCCTCGGTGAGCTCGGTGAGTATCCGTAGTTGCTCGGTGCGCACCTGCTCATCCAACATCACCACGCCCGCGAGCTCCTGCAGCACGGGCTTGAGAACGCGTTCCGGTTCATCCGAAGCCAGCAAGAAGTGGAGCAGGTGCGGCATGCCATTGCGGAGCGTCTCGTCGCCCCAGGGCCGACGGGCCGCCTGGAGGGCCGCCGCCGCCGCGGTGACGCGCGTCTGACCCGCGAGCCACGCGTCGCGAGACCACTCGCGGACGCCTCGTTCGAGCACCTCGAGGGCCGTGGGCCACTCGGCCTCATCCTTCAGCCGCTCGAGCCAGGCCACGAGATCTCCCGGCACGATGGGGGCTGGCGTGGGCGCGGCGGCAGCGGGAGCCCGCGGCTGGGAAGGACTCGTCGTTATGTCGAGGAGTCTGTCCCAGAGGGTGCGAAGGGGGGCGCGCTCGCGCAGCACATCCCGTTGAACGGCGGGAGCGCCCTCCACCTCCGCCAGGGCCCGGGCCGCTGCATCCAACGTGTCGAGGTCTCGCGCACAGCGCAGGAGCAGCACCAGCCGCTCGAGACTGCCTGGAAGCGCCAGGGCTTCCTGGAATGCACGCTCGACATCGCCTTGGTTGTAGGCGTTCCGGGCTTGTTCCAGCGCCGTGGTGGCGAGTGCAGGCGCGAGCGGCTCCGCGCCGGGCACGAGTGCCGCCAACGCCGCCAGATAGGGACGATCGGCGGCTTCACTCGGGTGGGCCGCGAGGAGCGCGTCACGCAGTGCCGGACGCGCGGTGGCCGCAGCGAGCATCATGAAGCTCTTCGCGGCTTCGGGCGCATCCAGCCCTTGCCTCGTCCGGAAGAGCGCGGGCCACGGCTGCCAGAGCTTCTCCTTGAACCGTTCCACGGCTCCCGCGGCATCACCGGTGCTCTCGAAATGCTGGAGCTCACGAGCGTAGAGCGCCCGGATGAGTGCCTGGGTCACCCGGCGGGGCCGCGTGAGCATCACGAGGGTGTAGAGCCGGGGTTCCTCGAGTATCGCATCCCACGCGCGGAGGCTCTCCAGCCGCAGGATCTCAAGGAAGAAGTGGTTCTGGGCCGACAGCCGGCCCAGGCGGCGCAACTCCGCGATGTACTCCGCCGCCCGGGTGCCGTCCCCGACACGCAGGGCGTACTCGAAATCGCTGAGGATGCGTCCCACCGGCCTGGCCGTCGCGGCGGTACGTGCGGGGCGCTCCTTGCCAAGGGCACGGAAGAGCAACAGCTTCGCCCGCACCGGTTCGATCAGGTCAGGGTCCTGGACCCGGATCCGGTAGGCTCGCCCAGGTACGGACTCCTTCACGAGCGCATCGATGGGATCCTTGTCATTGAAGCGGCTCCACGCGAGCCACGGTCCCACGTAGGAAGGACCCAGCAAGGCCACCAGCTGCTCGCGCAGTGAGCGGGCGCCACGGTCGGTGGAGGCCAGGATGTACCAGTCCACATGGCCGTTCTCCCGGGACCGGGGCAGGCAGATGAAGTCAGCGTTGGACTTCAGGTCGTCGAGCCATGGTTTGATCCGCTCGCGGATGTCGGGCGAGAGGTTTCCCTGGGTGATCGCATCCCACTTCAGCCTGTTGCCGGGGCCGAAGAACCGCTTGGCGAAGTCGGGCGGAAGCCATGAGCCTGCGGGTTTGCTCACAGGACACCCCCGTACTCCGAATGGAAGTCGAGCCGCATCTTGGCGACTTCGGCCTTGTCCCTCTCTAGTGTCACCAACTCCGTTTGCAACTCCACGCCGCTGAAGGTGAAGTTCATGGAGCCGGTGAGTCCGAAGTCGTCACCCACCAGCCCCTTGGCATGCAGCACGTCGCGCTGGAGGAATGTGAACGCATCCGCCGGGATGCGTCCCTCCAGGGAATTGCGGAGGGTCATGGCGAAATGCACGCTCTCTCGCTCCGGGCGCACCGCCAGCACCACGCGTGTGCCGCGCTCGAGCAGCTTGTAGAGAACCTGCTGCAGATGGATGCCGGCTGCTGGCAGATCCGGCACCAGGCTCCGGAACATCGCCGACCGGTTGTCGATGATCTCGATGTTCCTCACCCAGGGAGAGACGAGCCACAGGCAGCGGCTGGGCAGCAGCAGCTCCCGGACGAAGAGTCCCTGGAGCACCTCCCGGATCTCGTGCCGCGAGGCGGAGGAACTGCGCAAGATGTGCCGCGTGGAAGCCTGCGTCATTGCACTGCCTCCAGGAGATCGAAGGTGACGGCGATGCGCCCTTTCTGACGGCGCGTGCCCCGGACCCTGGGGTGGATCAAAAGCGCGCCGATGTCCAACGGCTCGATCAGCATGGCGAGCATGGCCTCGCGGAGCTTCCCGGGCTCGCTTTCTGGCGCCGAGAGTCGGGCGTGTCCATGCGTGATGAGCCGGTCCGTCAGCACCGCGAGCCAGTCCGGCTCCTCCATGCGCACCTCGATATCCTGCTTAGGAAGGAGGGCCTCAAGGAGGAGCCGGTCGGAGGCGGGCAGGCTGGTGTAGGGGTTGGAACTTTTGAGGCTCTCGGCCCGGACGCCCGAGCCCCGGGGCCACAACAGGCCCAGCAGGGTGGAATAGCGCCACCCGCGCCGGTCACCCGCTGGAACCTCGCTCGCCCGCGTGAGGGTCGAGTCGAGCGCGTCGTTCTTGCTCTCCCACAGGGCGATGAGCCGGGGGTCGAGCTCCACGCCGAGCCTCGCCTCCGCGTCGTCCCAGGCGGCGAGCAGCCGCGCGAGCATCGCGTCCGTGGCCGCCGAGCTCCCGGGACGCAGCAGCCGGGCGAAGAGCGCAGCGACGAACGGCTGATTCACCAGGAAGCCCCGATCCGACAGCAAACGCCGCAGGTGATTCGAGCGCTCCACCCAATTCTGGTGCGACTCGGACCTGCGCACCTGTTCCATCGCGCTCACCAGCTCCTCGTCCCGGCTGGAGTCCGCCGCGCACAGGCGCGAGAGGATCGCGCGGAGTTGGGCGTCGACCTCCTCGAAGTCCGAGGGTGCGATCACCGAATCGAGCAGGCCGAAGAAGCGGCGCGGATCCTCTCCGTAGCGCGACAAGAAGTATTCGATAACGGCCGCGCCCCCCAGCGCGGATTCCGTCACCCAGAACCGGTCCCCGGGTCCGGGTCCCACAGCATCCAGATCCAGCAGCAGGTCTTCCGCGTCGATCTGGGTGCAGAGGATGCGAATGGCCTCAAGGCATGCCGTTCCCAGCGTGGAGCGCACCCGCCTGCGGAGCCACGGCTCCCACGAGGCATCCGGCGCGATCCACAGCACCTTGGCCGCCTCTCCCAGGACCGTGATGACCATCTTGTTATTGAGCAGCTCGAGGAGTTCCTGATGGCGCCGCCCCCGCTCGACCTCCCCCGAGGCCTCCTCGCCACCCTCCTCGGTGGCGGG
>NZ_DASVSO010000586.1:0-2686 GCF_036388035.1 Archangium sp. | reverse complement strand
CAGCTCATGTGGGCCTCCACGCTGGCCGGCATCGCCTTCGGAAACGCCGGTGTGCACGCGCCGCACGGCATGGCCTACGCCGTGGCCGGGCTGGTGCGTGACTTCCGCCCCTCGGGCTACCCCCAGGGCGAGCCCCTGGTGCCGCACGGCATGGCCGTCATCGTGAATGCCCCGGCCGTGTTCCGCTACACCGCGCAGGAGAGCCCCGAGCGCCACCTGGAGACGGCGCGGTGGCTGGGCGCGGACGTGCGCGGCGCCACGCCGGGTGACGCGGGCGAGGTGCTCGCCGGGAAGCTCATTCACATCATGCGCGCGGTGGGCATTCCCAACGGCCTCGGCGGGGTGGGCTACACCGAGGCGGACGTGGCGGCCCTCACGGAAGGCGCCTATCCGCAGCAGCGCCTGCTACAGAACGCCCCCCGGGAGATGACCCGGCCCGTCCTCACCGACCTGTTCCGCCAGGCCCTGCGCTACTGGTAGCCCCCCGGAGACTTCCGACATGTCCGACACCGAGACCGCGGACCGCTACCGCTACTTCCTGCCCATCACCACCCGGTGGATGGACAACGATGTCTACGGCCACATCAACAACGTCACCTACTACAGCTACTTCGACACGGTGGCGAACCACTACCTCATCCACGAGGGCGGCCTGGACATCCTCACCAGCCCCATCATCGGCCTGGTGGTGGAGTCGCGGTGCACCTACCGCGCCCCGCTCGCCTACCCCGACACGCTCCGGGCGGGCCTGCGCGTGGACAAGCTCGGCAACCGCTCGGTGACGTACGGAATCGGCATCTTCAAGGAGGGCGAGCAGCAGCCCGCGGCCCACGGGTACTTCGTGCACGTCTTCGTGGACCGCCAGTCGCGCAAGGCCACCGCGATGCCCGAGCGGCTGCGCGAGGCGCTCGCGCGCATCTCCGTGGCCTGAAGGGTCGTCGTCCGAGGCTACCCGGCGAGCCTGTCCCGCACGTCTCGCAGGAGCGGCTCGAGCTCGGGGTCCGGAGTCGACCGCCGACGCTGGGCCTCCTGGAGCAGCGCGAGCGCATGGCCGAGCCGGTGGGCCACTCCCACCGCATCTCCGCGCTGCTGGAGCAGCTCCGCCTCGGCGCTCACCAGCTTCGCCAGCGCCTTGATCTTCTCCGGCTGCCCGAGCAGCTCCGCCACCGAGCCCGCGTCGATGGTGATGAGCATCCGGTACTCCATGCCGAACAGGGACAGGCTCGTCTGGTGGACGAGGTCGAGCGCCTCCTCGGTCCGCTGGGCCTTGCCCGCCTTGAGGATGGCGGCGAGCGCGGCCACCAGCTTCTCGATCATCCGCTCGATGTAGTCCTCGCGGATTCCAGCCATGGGGCACCGCTCCTCTCGGGTAGGCCCTCCGGACCGGAAGGCTCACCAACGTAAGGGTGTTTCCGACGTTGGCAAACCGGACCGGAGGGGAGCTCCCGGGGGTGGAGACACGCACCCCGTCTCAGCCGTTGTCGCTCACCGGAGGCGCGTCACGCCGCTCGCTCACGCTCGACTCGTCGGCGCCGTAGCCGCCGATGCCCTTCTGCTTGATGCCGTCCTCGCCCACGTCCTGGTCCGCCACGTCCCGGCGCTCCACACCGTCCGGCTGGTGCCGCGACTCACGCTCCAGCGCCTTCGCGTCCTTGTCGAGGCGCGGGTTCTGCGTGCCCTGCACCGCGTCGCCCTTGTTCTCCGCCATGGCTTTCTCCCGTCACAGAGGAGCCCCGCGCGCCATCGCGCGAGGCCCGGTGATGAGGGAAAGGTCCGAAGCCTTCCGGCAGTCGACAAGAGCCCGACCCACGCCCCGCTGGCTGCTCTCCTGACGAGGGGGGTGCGCAAGCTCTCGGGAATGCACGCACGAGCTGCCACTTCATTCGCCGCACGCGGGCCCCCGCTCCCGCTTCGGGGGCGAGGGCCGCACGGCCACGGCGCGCTAGCTCTTGTACTTCACCGAGCAGCCATACGGCTCGGTCGTCGCAGCCGGCACCGGCTTGCCGGACAGGAGCGCGTCCACCGCCGTCTTCACGTGGTTGGTGATGCCCTCCTTCTTGTTGCCGCGCGGGTCGTCGTCGATGGCGCCCGCGTAGCGCACCACGCCCTGCTCATCGATGACGTACATGTGCGGCGTCGTCTTGGCGCCGTAGGACTTGCCCACCGTGCCGCTCGCGTCCTGGAGCACCGGGTAGGTGAAGCCCTTCTCCTTCTTCCAGGCCGCGGACTTCTCCGCCGCGTTGCCCGAGGTGGAGTCCACCGCCAGCCACACCACCTTGTTGGCGTCGAAGCCCGACAGCGTCTTCTTCATGGTGCCCGCCGTGTAGTGGCGCTGCACGAAGGGGCACCCGGGGTTGGTCCACTCCAGCACCACCACCTTGCCCTTGTACTGCGACAGCGAGTGCTCCTTGCCAGCCTCGTCCTTCAGGGTGAAGGCCGGAGCGGGTTTGCCCACCTGGGCGGTGGTCTCGGCGGCGAGGGCCGCCAGGGGCAACATCACAGCGAGCGCGACTGCGGCGAAGAAAGGCTTCATTCGGTCAGCTCTCCTCTGGGTTGGTACTGCGGAAACTCGTGACGGCTACCTCGCGTCGGCCACCCGCCCGGCCGCGCGGCGCACGGCCTCGACGACGGAGTCGGTGGTGAGCAGCTCGGGCAGCACCTCGGGCTTGTCGGGCGCCGCGGGGCT
>NZ_DASVSO010000585.1:0-12121 GCF_036388035.1 Archangium sp. | reverse complement strand
AATTCATGGGGCGGGTCATTCTCCTGTAGGGGGGAGCATCGCTCCCGTGGGGGCGTCCGGAGGGCGTGGCCCCCCGGACGTTCAGAGAATGATAGGTCGCATGAATTTTCGGATGCAACTCGACTGCGACATTGTGTTCACGGAATCAACTCCGGGGGCCCCCTTGACCTAGCCCCGGAGTCCTAGGCCTTCACCCGGCGGATGTCCGCTCCCAGCTTGCGCAGCTTGCGCTCCAGGCGCTCGTAGCCCCGGTCCAGGTGGTAGATGCGGGCGACCTCGGTCTTCCCCTCGGCGCGCAGGCCCGCCAGGACGAGGGAGGCGCTGGCGCGCAGGTCCGTGGCCATCACCGGCGCCCCGGACAGCCGCTTGACGCCCTTCACCACCGCCGTGTGGCCCTGGATGGTGATGTCCGCCCCCATCCGGTGCAGCTCCGGCACGTGCATGAAGCGGTTCTCGAAGATGCTCTCCGAGATGACCGAGGTGCCGGCGGCCACCGTCATCAGGCCCATCAGCTGGGCTTGCATGTCCGTGGGGAAGCCCGGGTGCTCGGTCGTCTTCACGTCCACCGAGTGGATGACCTTGGGCGCCTTCACCCGCAGGCCCCCGTCCTCGGCCGTCACGGTGCAGCCCGTCTCGCGCAGCTTGAGGATGACGGACTCCAGGTGCTCGGGCACCGCGTGCTTCACCAGCACGTTGCCGCCGGTGATGGCCGCCGCGACCATCAGCGTGCCCGCCTCGATGCGGTCCGGGAGGATGGCGTGCTCCACCGGCTTGAGCGACTCCACCCCGTCGATGGTGATGACGGAGGTGCCCGCGCCCTCGATGCGAGCGCCCATCTTGTTGAGCACCCGGGCGAGCTCCTCCACCTCGGGCTCGCGCGCGCAGTTCTCCAGCACGGTGCGGCCCTTGGCCAGCACGGCCGCCATCATCACGTTCTCGGTGCCCGTGACGGTGATGACGTCGAAGTTGACGGTGCCGCCCCGGAGCTGTTTGGCCCGGGCCTCCACGTAGCCCTCGGTGAGGGTGATCTCCGCGCCCAGGGCCTTGAGGCCCTTGAGGTGCTGGTCGATGGGCCGGGCGCCGATGGCGCAGCCGCCCGGCATGGACACGCGGGCGCGGCCGAAGCGGGCCAGCAGCGGGCCGAGCACCAGCACGGACGCCCGCATCGTCTTCACCAGGTCGTACGGCGCCTCGGGGGTAATGGGCCCCTCGATGGCGATCTCACACACGTCCCTCTTGCGCCCGTCGAGCCGCGCCGTCTCACAGCCCATGGTGCTCAGCACCTTGAGCATGGTGGTGACGTCCGCCAGGTCCGGCACGTTGCGGTAGACGTTCTTGCCATCCGCCAGCAGCGACGAGGCCAGGATGGGCAGCGCCGCGTTCTTCGCGCCCGAGACCGTCACTTCGCCCTGCAGCGGGCGGCCACCCTTCACGATGATCTTGTCCATCTGTGTCGTCTTACCCCTGTGGCCCGCTGGCCACGGGCTGTGTCCCAAAAGCGAGGCGATCCCGCCGCTCCAAGTCCTTCTCCACCCGCGCGTCCTCGTAACCCGCGGCCTGGAGCAGGGCCTTGACGGCGCCACCCTGCGTCTCGCCGATCTCCATTGCAAGCAGCCCGCCAGGCTTGAGGACGCGACGAGCCCCCTCGATGACCTTGCGGATGAGCACCAGCCCGTCCGGTCCGCCGTCCAGCGCCATGTGGGGCTCGCGGCGTACCTCGGCCGACAGGGTCGGAATCTCCCCGGAGGCGATGTAGGGCGGGTTGGAGACCACCACGTCGAAGCGGGCGTCCGGGGGGAGGGGAGCGTAGAGGCTGCCCTCCAGCACCGTCACCCGCTCCGCCACCCCCAGGGCCTGGGCATTCTCCCGCGCCAGCGCGCAGGCGTCCGGCGAGAGGTCCGTGGCCAGCACCGTGGCCTGGGGACGCTCGGCCGCCAGGCTGATGGCGATGCAGCCCGAGCCGGTGCACACGTCCAGCGCGGTGCCGGGGCCGTCCTTGGGCAGCTTGTGCAGGGCGGCCTCGACGAGCAGCTCCGTCTCCGGCCGGGGGATGAGCACCCGCCGGTCCACCTTGAAGGGGCGGTTGTAGAACTCCCGCACGCCGGTGAGGTACTGGGTGGGCTCGCCGGCCATGCGCCGCTCGATGAGGGCACGGAAGGCGGTGAGCTCCTCCTTCTCCATCGGCCGGTCGAGGTCCACGTACAGCCGTACCCGGGTCGTCTTCAGCACATGGGCGAGCAGCACCTCGGTGGTGAGCCGGGGGGCGTCCACACCCTTCTTCTCGAAGTGCTGCGTCGTCCAGGTGAGGAGCTTGCGGAGGGTCCAGGGCTCGCTCATGCGCGGTTGCCGGGGCCTCCGCCCACCTGCTCCTTGAGGGCCTCGGCCTGATAGTGGGTGCGGCAGGCGGTGATGACGTCCTCCACCCCGCCGGACATGATCGCCGGCAGGTTGTGCACCGTGAGGCCGATGCGGTGATCCGTCAGCCGGTCCTGCGGGAAGTTGTAGGTGCGGATCTTCTCCGAGCGATCGCCCGTGCCCACCTGGCCCCGGCGCATGGTGTCGCGCTCGTTGCGGATGCGCTCCTGCTCGATCTCATAGAGCTTGGCGCGCAGCATGCGCTCGGCCATGGCCCGGTTCTTCGTCTGGCTCTTCTCCTGCTGGCACTTCACCACGATGCCCGAGGGCTTGTGGATGAGGCGCACCGCGGAGTCCGTGGTGTTCACGCTCTGGCCGCCCGAGCCCGTCGAGCGCATCACCTGCATCTCGATGTCGGCCGGGTTGAGCTTGATGTCCACGTCCTCGGCCTCGGGCATCACCGACACGGTGATGGTGGAGGTGTGGATGCGGCCCTGGGTCTCGGTGGCCGGCACGCGCTGCACCCGGTGTACGCCAGACTCGTACTTCATGTGGCTGTAGACGCCGTCGCCCGAGAGCATGATGGTGACGTCCTTGACGCCGCCCACGCTGCCCGCGCTCAGGTCGATGATCTCCGACTTCCAGCCCTTGCGGTCGGCGTAGCGGAGGTACATCTGCATGACCTCCTCGGCGAACAGGCCCGCCTCGTCTCCGCCGGCCCCGGCGCGGATCTCCAGCATGACGTTCTTCTCGTCATTGGGATCCTTGGGCAGCAGCAGGACCTTGAGCTTCCCCTCCAGCTCCTCGCGCTGCTCCTTGAGGGCGGGGAGGGACTCGCGGGCGTAGGCCTTCTCGTCGGGGTCCGAGCTGCCAAGCCAGGCCTCGACCTCCTTCAGATCGCCGAGCACCTTGCGGTAGTCCCGGAAGGTCTCCACCAGCTTCTCCAGGGCGGCGCGCTCCTTGGAGACGCGCTGGAGCTTGGCCGTGTCGGAGATGATGTCCGGGTTGGACAGGTCGGCGGTGAGACGCTCGAACTTGCGCTCCACCTCTTCGAGTTTGTCAATCATCGGTATTGGGTCGGGGTTGTGCCCCGTTGTCTGGCCCCTGGCAAGGCCGGACGGGGTCGAGAAATTCCATGGACTTCCGGGCCCCGGGCATGAAAAAAGGGCGCTTCGCTGCCGCCAGTGCGGCCCACTTCCGCTAATACGGAGTACCAGAAGATGCCTGCCCAGAAGGGAAACCGCAGCAAGAAGAAGCTGTCCAATCGCGCTTCGACCAAGAAGGCGGCCCTCAAGCGCCGTCGCGCCCGCGAGCGCCGCAAGTAGTGGCCTGCCTGCCTCCTCTCCTGGTCAGCAGGGGAGGGGGCGAGCACCCCTTTCCCTGTGCCGGAGTCCCTTGGGGCGGCCTGTCGGAACAGCCTGAGGGAGGACCCGCCGAGCCCTCGCCGGTCGGGATGTCTTTACGTTGCGCCGCCGAAGTGCCGGCGCCTACATTGCTCCGCGAATTCATGGCCAGGGAAAAGGACAACATCGTAGCCTCCGACGAGCACAACTCGCGCGGCATCGAGCTCGCCGACCGCGGGTGGCTGGACGAGGCGATCAAGGAGTTCAAGAAGGCGATCGATCTCGATCCGGACTCCGCCCACGCGCACGACAACCTCGCCACCGTCTACGCCGAGAAGAAGCTCTTCCGCGAGGCGCTGGGCGAGTACCTCACCGCGCTCAAGCTGGAGCCGGAGAGCCCCACCGCGCACTATAACCTCGCCTGCTTCCTCTCCACGCACGCCGCCGAGATGGCCGTGACGGAGTACCGCGAGGCCATCGAGCTGGATCCCGAGTACCCCGACGCGCACCTCAACCTGGGGCTCACCTACGCCGACCAGGGCCGCATCGAGGACGCCATGCGCGAGCTCCAGACGGCCATCGAGCTGGATCCCCAGGACGCCTTCCCCCGGCACGAGCTCGCCGCGCTGCTCATGGACGAGGGGGACTACCGCTCGGCCATCAACCAGCTCAAGGAAGTGGTGCGCCTGGAGTCGGAGAACTTCGAGGCCCACCTGGACCTGGGCATCTGCTACGCGCAGAAGGGCTTCTACGCCGAGGCCGAGCGCTCGTACGACAAGGCGCGCGCCCTCAACGCCGAGGACCTGCTGCTCAACTACAACCTGGCCGCCCTCTATGCGCTCTGGGGCCGCCGGCCGGACGCCGTGTCCTACCTCCAGAAGGCCGTGGCGTCTGATCGCCAAAAAGTTCAGGGCTGGCTGGCCACGGATACGATGTTCGACGCGTTGAAGGGCGACCCCGAGTTCGAGGCGCTCTTCTGAGCGCCTGAGCTCCTTTATGGAATGGGTCTTCCTCGGACTGGCGATCCTGCTGGTCTTCGCGAACGGGTTCTTCGTGGCGACCGAGTTCGCCATCGTGAAGATCCGCCAGACGCGCCTGCAGGCCCTGGTGGACGAGGGGCGCCCGGGGGCGGCGGCCGCCATGAAGATGGTGGAGAAGCTGGACGCCTACCTCTCCGCCACGCAGTTCGGCATCACCCTCGCGTCGCTGGGACTGGGCTGGCTGGGTGAGCCGGCCTTCGCCCACCTGTTGGAGCCCCTGCTCAACGGCATCGTCCCGGCCGCGGCGGGCCCCACGCTGGCGCACACCCTGGCGGTGGCCTTCGCCTTCGCGATCATCACCTTCCTCCACATCGTCGTGGGGGAGCTGGCGCCCAAGAGCTTCGCCATCCAGCGCGCCGAGGAGACGACGATCGCGGTGGCGCTGCCCATGCGCCTCTTCTACTTCGTCTTCTACCCGGCCATCTGGCTGCTCAACGGCGTGGCGGGGTGGGTGCTGAAGGCCTTCGGGCTGCACTCGGCGCACGAGTCCCACGACGCGCACAGCGAGGAGGAGCTGCGCGTCATCCTCCACAGCTCGGCGCAGGCGGGCGCCATCACCACGCAGCGCGCCGAGCTGCTGGAGCGCTCGCTCGAGATGGCCCAGAAGACGGCGCGCCAGGTGATGGTGCCGCGCAACCAGGTGAAGTTCCTCGACGTGGAGGAGCCCCTGGACAAGTGCATCGCGGACGCGCGCGCCGCGGGCCACACGTGGCTGCCGGTGTGCCGGGGGAACATGGACGCGGTGGAGGGGGTGGTCAACGTGAAGGACCTCTTCTTCCTCCTCTCCAAGGGTGAGCTGCGCAGCCTCGCCCAGGTGCAGCGCCCGGTCGTCTTCATCCCGGAGCACGTGACGCTGGAGCAGCTCCTCAACGAGTTCCGCCGCCGCCGCCGGCAGATCGCCCTGGTGGTGGACGAGCACGGCGGCACCTCCGGGCTCGTGACGCTCGCGGACGTGGTGGCCGAGGTGGTGGGGGACGTGGCCGAGCTGGGGCGGCGCATGGACGAGGTGCGCTCGCTGCCCGGCGGGCGCTTCGAGCTGCCCGGTTCGGCCCAGCTCGATGACCTCGAGGACCGCCTGGATGTCTCCTTCGAGATCGAGGACGAGGACATCGAGGTGACGACGATCGCCGGCTACATCATGGCGAAGCTGGGGCGCATCCCCGAGAAGGGGGACATGCTCAAGCTGGACATGTGGCGCATCCAGGTGGAGGAGGTCGAAGGGCCCCGCGTGGTGCGTGTGACGGTGGAGCCCCAGTCGAGCCCGAAGCCGCCGGTGACGACGCCTCCCGAGGCGGCCTCCTCCTAGTCGCTTCCCAGCCGCCGGGCGCGGGGCTCAGCGCTTGTTCGCGGCCGGCTGTACCCGCGGCTTCGTCTTCGACGCCGGCTTGTCCTGCGCCACGGGCGTGGGGCGCTCCACCTTGATGAGCTCCAGGTCCGTGTTCTCCCCGGTGGCCACCTTCACGATGCCCACGTCGGGGGCGAACCAGATGAAGCTCTCCAGCGAGCGGCCCACGTTGGCCCGAGTGGCGCGCGCGGTGGTGATGTTGCGCACCTTCAGTGCCTTGAAGGTGCCCGCCGCCACGGTGATCTCCTCCTCGCCAACGACGGTTGCCTCCTTGTCGAACGTGGAAGCGAGCACGGGCCGCATGCCGCCCGGCAGCTTGGCCGACTCGGGCGGCCGCAGCTTCACCGAGAGGCTGTTCTTCCACGTCCCCCCCGGCACCATCGCCGCGGGCGCCGGCACCACCGGGCCCTCGGAGGACACCACCTCGACGTCCATGCCCGAGGCCGACAGCAGCGTGCCCTCGAGTCCTCCCACCCCGGTGCGCACCCCTTCCGCCCCGCAGGTGACCTCGGTGGTGCCCGCCTTGCCGCTCAGGTCCACCGCGAGCGTGCCGGTGAGGCCCTCGGGGGTGGTTTTCACCTCGCGGGTGCTCAGCGACAGCTCCGAGCGCCCCGCCCGGTAGGTGAGCTTCAGCCCCTCCTCCAACGGAAAGTACGGATTGGGACAGCTCGCCTGGGGAGCAGCCGTGTCAGACCCGGCTGCTATGCCGTCCGGGGCCGCTCCGACGAGGAGGGAGAGAGCCAGCAGGGGCTTGAGCGTAGGTCGCCTCCAGAAATGGTTGAGGAAAGGTAGGGTTTATTCCCTCCCCTACAACCCCCCGGTCGCCAGGTCGGTGGGAGCCATGCCTGCCTGCTCGCCTATGGTCATGCATGGCAGGGTCATGCTTGATCGGTTGCGATCCAGCATGCTACTCGTCTGATCGCTCCGAAGCCGATTTCTCGGCCTCCGGATCGCTTCCTCCCTCGTCCGCACACCTCACCGGGAGCCCGTTTCCCACCATGCGAATCAAGCGTCTGGACATCACCGGCTTCAAATCGTTCATGGAGCGCAGCGTCTTCACGTTCGATGACGGCGTCACGGGCATCGTCGGCCCCAACGGGTGCGGCAAGTCGAACGTGGTGGACTCCATCCGCTGGGTCATGGGCGAGCAGAGCGCCAAGAACCTGCGCGGCCGCGGCATGGAGGACGTCATCTTCAACGGCTCGGAGTCCAAGCCGCCCCTGTCCATGGCCGAGGTGTCGCTCACCTTCCACGTGGACGACACGGACACGCTCCCCGCCCACCTCTCGGGCCTCACCGAGGTCACCGTCACCCGCCGCCTCTTCCGCAGCGGCGAGTCCGAGTACCTCATCAACAAGACCATCTGCCGCCTGCTCGACATCACCGAGCTCTTCCTCGGCACCGGCGTGGGCACCAAGGCCTACTCCATCATCGAGCAGGGCCGCGTGGGCCTCATCGTCTCGAGCAAGCCCGAGGATCGGCGCCACCTCATCGAGGAGGCCGCGGGCGTCACCAAGTACAAGTCCCGCCGCAAGGCCGCCGAGCGCAAGCTGGAGGCCACCCAGGCCAACCTCCTGCGCGTCACGGACATCACGAGCGAGCTGGAGCGCCGCCTGGAGAGCCTCTCGCGCCAGGCGAAGAAGGCCGAGAAGTACAAGAAGCTCAAGACGCGCATGCGGGAGATCGAGCTGCACTCGGCCTCGCACCAGTTCCTCGGCCTGCACGCCGAGTCCAAGGTGCTCCAGGAGAAGCTCAACAACCTGGGCGGCGAGGAGCGCGAGGGCCTGGAGAAGCTGCGCGAGCTGGAGGTGGTGATCGCCAACCGCCGCGCCGAGCAGGAGGCCGAGACCGAGGCCCTCCAGAAGCTCTCCGCCGAGGTGCACACCCTGGAGAGCGCCGTGCAGCGCGCGGACCAGGACCTGGCCTACTGGCGCAAGGACCTGGAGGAGACGAGCGCCCGGGTGGCCCAGTCCGAGGGCGAGCTCAACGCGGTGAAGGCCCGCCAGAGCGAGGTGGCCGACACCATGGCCGCCCGCGAGGCGGAGCTGAGCAACATCGCCGGCTCGTGGAAGGAGGACGAGGTCGCCATGAAGGTGGCGCAGGAGGAGCTGCGCCGGGTGACCCAGCTCCAGGCGGAGATCTCCCTCCGGCTGGAGCAGGAGCGGGCCGCCGTCGTCACCGTGGCGAGCCGCCTGGCCAACCACGAGAGCAACCTCGTCAACCTCGCCCGCCAGAAGACGGACCTGGAGTCCCGCCGCGCCCGCAACCGCGCCGAGGCCGACTCGCTGCGCGAGCAGGAGAAGCAGCTCGAGGACGTGCGCCAGCAGGTGGCGCGCCGGGTGGAGGAGAGCCGCCACCTCTCGCACGAGCTCGCCGAGCGCAAGGGCCACGAGGAGGAGGCCCTGGTGCGCACCCGCCAGGCCTTCATGGAGAACGAGGTCCAGGTCATCGGCCTGCGCGAGGAGCTGAGCGACAAGCGCAGCCGGCTGGCCTCGCTGGACGCGCTGCAGAAGGACTACGAGGGCTTCGACAAGGGCGTGCGCGCGGTGATGGTGCGCGCCGGCGAGGAGTCCCGGGCCCAGGGCATCTTCGGCCTCGTGGCCGACGTCATCTCCACCACGCCGCGCTTCGAGCGCGCGGTGGAGGCCGCCCTGGGCGAGCGGCTCCAGCACGTCGTCGTGGAGAGCCGCGACAAGGGCGTGGAGCTGGTGGAGTACCTCAAGTCCGCCATCGAGGGCCGGGGCAGTTTCCTGCCGGTGCCCCCGCCCGAGCGCGTGCCCTCCGTGGTGCAGCCGGACCTGTCTCGGCCCGGCGTGCTGGCCAGCGCCTTCTCCGAGGTGACGTGCGAGGAAGCCCTCAAGCCCGTGGTGCAGCTCATCCTCGGGGACGTGGTCATCGTGGAGGACCTGGCCGTGGCGCGCGCCTATGCGAGCGCCGAGGGCACCGTGTGCACCATCGTCACCCTGGACGGTGAGGTGTTCCGCCCGGACGGCACCGTCACCGGCGGCGAGCGCGAGGGCGCGATGGTGGGCGCCCTCCAGAAGAAGCGGGAGATCGCCGAGCTGGCCGGGGAGGTGGCCCGGGTGGAGGAGCGCTACAACGAGATCCTCACCCGGCACTACACCCTGCAGAAGCAGATGGGCGATACGGAGGACGTGCTCCGCGGGCTGGCGAAGAACCAGCACGCCGAGGAGCTGAGCCTCGCCAGCCAGGAGAAGGACCTGCACAAGGCGAGCGAGGACCTCGCCCGCGTGCGCGACCGCCTCCGGGCGCTGGACGCCGACGAGTCCCAGCTCTCGCACATGTACGACGGGCTGGCGCACGAGGAGGAGAACAGCCGGGGCGAGGTGGCGCACGGCCAGGCGGACCGCGAGTCGCGCGAGGAGCGCGTGAAGCAGCTCGTGGGCGAGCTGGAGTCGCTGCGGCAGCGCGGGGACACGGCCACGGCGAACCTCACCACCCTGAAGGTGAAGGTGGCGGCCGGCGGCGAGCGCGGTGAGTCGGCTCGCAAGGAGCTGGAGAGCCTGCTGGCCCAGAAGGAGGAGATGGCCAGCCGGGTGCGCAAGCTGGAGACCACGGTGCGCGACGGCGCGGCCCGGGTGACGGAGTTCGAGCGCCGCATCGCGGAGACGGACGCGCTGCGCGGCAAGAAGGCCGAGGAGCTGCGCCTGGCCTCCGGGGTGCTGGAGTCGCGGCGGAGTGCCCACGGCACGGCCTCGAGTCAGGTGCGCGAGCAGGACACCATCCTGCGCGAGCTGCGCACGAAGATGGAGAGCGTCACCCAGGGCCTGTCGCAGATTACCCTGCGCGAGCGGGAGATCGCCCTGGAGCTGGAGCACCTGGTGCTGGGCATCCGCGAGCGGCACGGCCTGGAGCTGCAGGAAGAGGTGCACCGCTACCACATGCTGCCGTCGCTGAGCGAGGAGGCGGAGCAGGAGCTGAAGGAGCTGCGCGCCCAGGTGGAGAAAATGGGGGAGATCAACCTCACCGCCATCGACGAGCACGACGAGCTGGCCAAGCGCTCCGAGTTCCTGCTGACGCAGAAGAAGGACCTGTCGGAGTCGATGGAGAAGCTGCAGGAGGCCATCCGGCGCATCGACGCGTCGAGCCGCGAGCGCTTCAAGCAGACGTTCGACATCGTGAACGAGAAGTTCCAGGCCATCTTCCCGCGCCTGTTCGGCGGCGGGCGGGCGAGCCTGGTGCTGACGAACGAGGGGCAGGCCGGGGAGCCGGGCGTGGAGATCGTCGCGCAGCCGCCGGGCAAGAAGCTGCAGAGCATGAACCTGCTGTCGGGCGGCGAGAAGGCGCTGACGGCCGTGGCGCTCATCTTCGCCATCTTCCTCATCAAGCCGACGCCCTTCTGCCTCCTGGACGAGGTCGACGCCCCGCTGGATGAGGGCAACGTGGGCCGCTACAACGACATGGTGAAGGAGATGAGCAAGCAGTCGCAGTTCATCCTCATCACGCACAACAAGCGGACCATGGAAGTGGCGGACACGCTGTACGGCGTGACGATGGAGGAGCCGGGCATCTCCAAGCTGGTGAGCGTGAAGCTGCGCGCGGCCAACGCCGCCAACGACAACGTCACCGCAGCGTAAGAGCCCCCACGGGTTTGAATCCCGTCGGAGACAACTTGGGAAGCCCAGCAATCTCGAGGGGTTGCTGGGCTTTTCTTTTGCCGGGTCGAGGCGCTTGGAACCAGCTGTCTCCTCAGCAGACAGGAGAGCTGCCCCTCGGAAGTAGAAAAATTTTTACGCGGAGCGAGGCATTTGAAACGCCAACGCTGGAGGCGTGTGCACTCGCTATGAAACGTCCACTCATCGCTCTGTTGTTACTCTGTGTTGCGTTGACGTTCATTGGCTGTAAGCCCCAGCAGTCGTCGGATCAGCCGGGAGAAGGCACCGGCGGCAACTCCTTCGTCGAGCTCGGCAGTGGCAGCAGCCCGCTGAAGCCGGCCCCCAAGGTGCGCTCGATCACGGTGTCTCCGAGCAGTACCGCGGTCCCCGTGGGCCGCACGGTGCAGTTTACGGCCAAGGGTGTCCACAAGGACGGCACCACGGTCGATCTCACCGACAGCGTGACGTGGACCTCGAGCGACACGTCCATCGCGACGGTGAGTGGCACGGGCCTGGGGACTGGCGTCGCGGTCGGTGGGCCTGTCACCCTCACCGCCACGTTCGAGAAGATGAGTGGCACCGCCCGGCTCATCGTCACGGACGCCGTCCTCTCCTCCATCGCGATCACGCCCGCGGTCGAGTCGGTGCCCGCGGGCATGACCCAGCAGTTCACCGCCAGCGGCATCTACAGCAACGGCACCACGATTGATGTCACGGACAGCGTGACGTGGACCTCGAGCGATACCTCCATCGCCACGGTGGACGGCACGGGCCTGGGCAAGGGCGTCAGGGTAGGGGGGCACGTCACCCTCACCGCCACGCTGGGCAACGTGAGCGGCACGGCCCAGCTCACCGTCACGCAGGCCGTCCTCACCGCCATCGCGCTCACCCCCGCGACCGCGTCGGTGCCCGCTGGCATGACGCAGCAATTCACCGCCAACGGCAGCTACAGCGATGGCACCACGGTGGACATCACGAACAACGTGACCTGGACCTCGAGCAATACGTCCATCGCGACGGTGAGTGACAGAGGCGTGGGCAATGGCGCGGCGCCAGGTGGGCCCGTCACCGTCACCGCCACGCTGGGGGGCATGAGTGGAACGTCCCAGCTCGACGTCACACGAGCCGTCCTCACCGCCATCGCGGTCACCCCCGCGACCGCGTCGGTGCCCGCTGGCATGACGCAGCAATTCACCGCCAACGGCAGCTACAGCGACGGCACCACGGTGGACATCACGAATACCGTGACGTGGACCTCGGGTGACACGTCGCTCGCGACCGTGGATGGGACGGGTCTGGGCATCGGCGTCGCGGCCGGTGGGCCTGTCACCCTCACCGCGACCCTCGACGACGTGAGCGGCTCGTCCCAGCTCACCGTCACCCAGGCCGTTCTCACTTCCATCGCCATCACTCCCGCGGCTG
>NZ_DASVSO010000584.1:0-16126 GCF_036388035.1 Archangium sp. | reverse complement strand
CGGCGGCGAGGCTGGGGCCGCGGTTGTCCACCTTGGACATCTCGGTGTTGACCACGCCCATGCCGCCCAGCACGTAGGCGTCGAAGTGGAGGATGTCGTTGAGGAAGGCCACCTTGCCGTAGAGCGGGCTCCACTCCACGTCGCCCATGGCCGACCACTGGGGCACCGAGTAGAAGATGCGGCTCTGGAAGGTGCGCTTGGCGATGCGCACGTCATCCGAGGGCACCACCTGCATCGCCGACACGCGCGCGGCAATGGCCAGCGTGTCCGCCAGGAAGTAGGCCCCGCGCACCGCGGCGCCCACCTTCGAGTAGTACGGGTCGTTGAGCGACACGGTGACGAAGGGCGTCACCTCGAAGCGGCCCTTCTTGAGGTACACCTTGCGCTGCACGCTTTTGACGCGGTCGTCGAGCGTGACATCGCGCTCGGCCGGCGCGAGCGGCTCGGCGGGGGGCGGCTCCTCCACCGTGGAGGGCAGCGGAGGTGGCTCCTCCGCGGGCGGCTCCGCGGTGGTCTCGGTCTCTTCCTGGGGCTTGCTCAGATCAAGTCCGAGCCCTGGGTCTTGGGCGAGTGCTGGCACTGGCGCGAGGCACAGCGCGAGCAGGATGGCCTGGAGGCGTTTCACTTCCGGAAGCTCCGTGGTTGAGGCATCCGCCCACCGATGCAGTCGAAATCGGAGGCTGAGGCAGGCGCGCATCCTAGCTGTCCCGCTCGGGGCCCATCAACCGATCAAAGCTCGCCTGCTCCCTCTGTAGGCTCGCGCGTATGCCCCCTCGGTATTGTTGCAGAAGGAGCACCCGAGCCCCTCGTCGCCAGGGCATCCGTGCGACCACGGTACGGTTGGCACGCAGAGGCGCTGTGTTACGGTGGTCGCCCACATGTGTCTCATGAGGTGCACGTCGATGTCCGCGCGTCTGGCTCTGCTGGTGGGTGCCGCCCTGGTGTTGGGCGGATGCGAGATCAAGTCCGATATCGGGAAGAGCTGCGTGCTGGTGCGCAAGGCCACTGATCAGGAGTTGAAGGATCATCCGGAGCTCGGCAAGACCCGCGACATCATGGAGAGCGAGCTGCGGGAGGGTCAGGACTTCATCTCCTTCGGCTCCGTGGAGTGCGAGGATCTGATCTGCGTGCGGGACGGCGGCTTTGAGCCGGGGCTGGCCGCCGGCACCGACCTGACCAAGACGGCCGCCAAGGGTTACTGCAGCAAGGCCTGCCTGGACGGCGCGCTGCAGAACAACTGCGCCGTCACCGACCCGGCAGCGGTGGAGTCCGTGAAGGACCGCATGGCCTGCCGCGCCCTGCTGCTGGATCAGAAGGCGCTGGAAGACCTGAAGGCCAGCGACCCGGCCGCCTACAGCGCGACGTTCGGCGACAACAACTCGCCGTCCTTCTGCGCCGCCGAGTCCCCTCCGGCCGGCAACTGACGCACACGCGGCGCGCGAAGGTTTAGAACTTTTTCGCGCGCCGGACGTCGACAGGGGGGCCCTCGCCGCAAGGAGCCCTTTGTCATGAACAAGACGGTCGCCTTCGTCTCCCTGGCCGCCGGACTCGCCCTCACCGCCCTGGTGCTGGGCCTGCCCCACGTGGCGCCATCGCATCCCGCCACGCCCATCCCCGTCACCCCGCCGGCCACCGCGACGAATGGCTCGCTCTCCATGACGAGCCGGCTGTCGCACCCCTACATCATCCCGGGCAGCACGGATCTCTTCGTCACGGTGGACCTCACCGGCGTGGAGGTGCCGGGCTCCAAGCGCAAGCCGGTGAACCTGGCGCTGGTCATCGACCGCTCGGGCTCGATGAGCGGCTACAAGCTGCAACAGGCGAAGCAGGCCGCGCGCCACCTGGTGGGGCTGCTGGGTCCGGAGGATCGGCTGGCCATCGTGCACTACGGCTCGGACGTGAAGAGCCTGCCGAGCCTGCCGGCCACGCCCGCCAACCGCGAGCGGATGCTCCAGTACGTCGAGGGCATCTGGGACGACGGCGGCACCAACATCGGCGCGGGGCTGCACGCGGGCCGCTCGCACGTGGTGGGCTCGCGCGGGGACTACACCGTCAACCGCATCATCCTGCTGAGCGACGGCCAGCCCACCGAGGGCATCACCGATGACGCCGGCCTCACCGAGGTGGTGAAGGGCATCCGCGCCGAGGGCATCACGGTGAGCTCCATCGGCGTGGGCACGGACTTCAACGAAGACCTGATGCAGGGCTTCGCCGAGTACGGAGCGGGCGCGTACGGCTTCCTCGAGGACGCGGGGCAGCTCGCCACGCTCTTCCAGAAGGACCTGCGACAGGCGGCCACCAGCGTGGCGCGCAACGTGGAGCTGTCCTTCGAGCTGCCCGAGGGCGTGACGCTGGGCGAGGTGCTGGGCTACCGCGCGCACCAGACGGGGCGCACGGTGCGCGTGCCGCTGCCGGACTTCTCGGCGGGCCAGGTGGAGCGCGTGGTGGCGCGCCTCACGGTGGTGGGCTCGCGGCCCGGCAGCGCGGTGGACGTCACGGGGCTGAGGCTGGCGTACACGGACCTGCTCAAGGACGCGGCGGTGCAGAGCGGGGCGAGCCTGTCGGCGATGGTGACGGAGCAGCGCGAGGAGGTGCTGGCGCGGCAGGACAAGGACGCCACGGTGTACGCCACGCGCGCGCTGAGCGCGAAGAACCTGAAGCTCGCCGCCCAGGCCCTGCGCGAGGGCCGCAAGGAGGAGGCCAAGGGGTATGTGATGCAGAACCAGACCCTCTTCGAGCAGGCCGGCACGGTGGCCAGCCCCGCCGCGGTGGCCGAGGACCTCGCCGAGCAGAAGGCCGTCCTCCAGGACTACGAGCAGGCGGACAGCGACGAGGCGGTGGGTACGGCGGTGAAGCGCTCGAAGGCCAAGGCGATGAAGAGCTTCGGCAAGCTCGGCTCCACCTACTGACCCACATCCCCTCCCCTGCACCCTCGCCCGCCGGCCCACACTTTCCGTGTTGACCGGTGGAATCGCCCCGCCCTATCTCCGCGTTCCTCGTTCCTCCTGGCACCACCAGGAGGACGCACCGGAGGCGAGCTTGAGCGCGGACACACCGTGGGTGGGCGTCATCATGGGGGGCAAGAGTGACCTGGAGCACCTGCGCCCCGGAATCGACGTGCTGAAGGAGCTGGGCATCCCGCACGAGGTGCGGGTGGTGTCCGCCCATCGCACGCCGGATTGGATGATGCAGTACGCGGAGACGGCGGAGTCCCGCGGGATGTCCGTCATCATCGCGGCGGCGGGAGGCGCGGCCCACCTGCCGGGCATGGTGGCGAGCAAGACGCTGCTGCCGGTGCTCGGCGTGCCCATCCCCGCCACCGTGCTCAACGGCTTCGACGCGCTCCTGTCCATCGTCCAGATGCCCAAGGGCGTGCCCGTGGGCACCATGGCCATCGGCAAGCCGGGCGCCATCAACGCCGCCCTCTACGCCGCCTCCATCCTCTCGCTCAAGTACCCGGAGCTCCGTCCGCGGCTGGCCACCTGGCGTCAGGCCCGCACCGACGAAGTCCTCCGGGACAGGGAGCTCGCATGAACAAGAAGACCATCCTCCCGGGCGGCACGCTCGGCATCCTCGGCGGCGGTCAGCTCGGCCGGATGATGGCGCAGGCCGCGCGCACGCTCGGCTTCCAGGTGCAGGCGTTGGATCCGGATCCCGCCTGCTCCTCCCGCTTCGTGGTGGACCAGTGCTACACGGCCGACTTCAGCGACGCGGAGGAGGCTACCCGGCTCGCGCGCTCGAGCGACGTGGTGACGCTGGAGATTGAGAAGATTCCGCTGACGACCCTGCGCGCGGTGGCGACGCACGCGCCGCTGCGGCCGGGCCCCTCGGTGCTCGAGGTGGTGCAGCACCGCGGACGGCAGCGGGCATGGCTGGCCAAGCACGGCTTCCCCCAGGGGCCGTGGCGTCAGGCGGACTCCGAGGAGGCACTGGCCTCGGCGGTGACGGAACTGGGCGGGCGCTGCTTCGTGAAGTCCTGCGAGGGTGGCTATGACGGCCGGGGCCAGTACCAGGTGAAGTCGGCCGCCGAGGCCCCTCAGGCCTGGCGCGAGCTGGGCCAGCGTTCGGTGGTGGTGGAGGCCGCGCTGGATCTGGAGTCCGAGCTGTCCGTGCTGGTGGCCCGCGCGCCCAACGGAGAGGTGGCGGTGTACCCGCCGGCCTACAACCACCACGAGGAGCGGATCCTCGACTGGTCCCTGCTGCCGGGACAGGTGCCGTCGCAGGTCATCTCCCAGACGACGGAGATCGCCCGCACCATGTCGGCCGCGCTGAGCGTCGAGGGCCTGCTGGTGGTGGAGCTCTTCCTGCTCAAGGACGGCCAGCTGCTGGTGAACGAGCTGGCGCCGCGCCCGCACAACAGCTTCCACGCCACGGAGGTGGCGTGCCTCACCAGCCAGTTCGAGCAGGCGGTGCGCGCGGTGTGCAACCTGCCCCTGGGCTCGGTGGAGGTGGTGCGGCCGGCGGCCATCGTCAACCTGCTGGGCGACCTGTGGCTGAACGAGGGCGGACCGAAGTTCGAGCACGTGCTCGCCATGCCGGGCGTGCGGCTGCACCTCTACGGCAAGCGCGAGGCGCGCAAGGGCCGGAAGATGGGGCACCTGTCCGCCGTGGGCCACACGCCCGAGGAAGCCGTGGCCCGCGTCAAGGCCGCCCGCGCGGCGCTGGGAGCCTGAGCCCGTGAAGACGAACGCGGCCCGGCTGCTCGATACGCTCGGCGTGCGCTACGAGCTGCGCGACTACGAGGTGGACCCGGAAGACCTGTCCGCCGAGACGGTGGCCGCCAAGGTGGGCCTGCCTCCGGAGCAGGTCTTCAAGACGCTCGTGGCGCGCGGGGACAAGACGGGCGTGCTCATGGCCGTGGTGCCGGGCAACGGGGAGTTGGATCTCAAGGCGCTCGCGCGGCTGAGCGGCGACCGGAAGGTGGACACCGTGCCGCTCAAGGAGCTCCAGCCGCTGACGGGCTACATCCGCGGCGGCGTCACGGCCATTGGCGGCAAGAAGGACTACCCCGTGTTCGTGGACGAGACGCTCGAGCTGTTCGACGTCGTCGCCGTGTCCGCGGGCGTGCGGGGGACGCAGATCGTCCTCGCCCCCGCGGACTACCTGCGCGTCACGAAGGGCAAGGTCGGGCCCATCTCGCGCGACAAGGTATAGGGAGAATCAGCCCACGCGGCGCGTGTCGAGGAACGCGCGGATGCGCTGCTCGAGGACGCCGATGTCCTCCGGGCAGAGCTGACGGACGCGCTCGTATCGGGACGCAGCGGAGCGCGCCAGCGACTCCCGGCCTCCGTAGGGTTGCTCGGAAACTCCTTGAAGCCTCGCGAAGGGCTCGAAGTAGGCCTCCTTCGGGTCACGGTGGGCTCGAATGTCCGCCCAGGCCCATTCCTTCGGAAGCTCGTGTCCCGCGAGCACCCAGACCTCGATCTCCTGCCAGGCGTTCTCACCGAGTAGCCGCCGAGGCGCCACGAGCACCCCGGCTGCCTGCGATTCAATGGCGTCGATGCGGCCACGGCGATGGGGCTCCCCGTCACGGTCAACGATGAGCAGGAACAGGTCCACCATGCCGCGATACCGGGCAAGGACCTCCTGGATGCGCTCCCACTTCAGCGCCTGATCGACGCTGCCCAGCAGTGGATCCTGGCAGACACGCACCACGGCACGCGGCCTGCCCACCGTATCCATCATCGCCTTCACCAGAGGCTTCAGGACGTACTGGTCGAGTGCGAAGTTCTCCGGGATGACGAGGACATTCACGGCAACGCCTCTGGCGGCTCTGAAGCATCGCCACTTTCCGCGAAGGCCACGGCATCCTCCAGCCACCCCGACGCATGCAATCGGGCAGCATCCTGCTCCCGGAGCACCCTCGCGGCCTCTGGGATGTCCAGGATGCGCCGGATCCGGGCATCGCTGCGCCCTTCAGAGCGGTACACGAGCGCCGCGTGCTCCAGCGAAGCGGACCCCAGCAGCCCAAGAAGCTGCGGCGAGTGTGAGGAAGCGACGACCTGAATCGCTCCCTCGGCAACCTTCCGCTCGATGAGAGCGGTGAGCAGATGGAGCCGCGTGGGATGGATGCCGTTCTCCAGTTCCTCGAAGAAATAGAAGTGGGCCGGATGGGGGCCCAGGAGCGCGGCGATGGTCCCGAGAAAGCGCAGGGTTCCATCCGATGCGCTGTAGGCCGACACACGCTGGCCATCCTGCTCGACGAGGGTGACGAGGACGCGCCCCACCTGATCCGGTACGAATTCGAAGTCCACGACATCCAGCGGCGTCAACGCACGCACCCACTCGACCAGTGCGCTCCGTGTGGACTCCTGCAGACAGATGGCCTGCAACACGGAGGACAGGTTCTCGCCACGATCCCCAAGAATCGTCTGTCCCGGCAGTGAGGGAACGCGCATGGCCTCCGGTGACAGGTCGAGGAAACGCATGGAGGCCAGCGCTCGAACAGTCGCCTTCGCTGATTCCCGCATGCCGGATTCGAAGTCGAGAAGCTGCGTCAGCACTGGACGGTCGCTGAGTAGAAACCTCGCGGTTCCGGATTCGCCTACTGTGACCCTGAGCGGGAAGGGATGCGGCATGGCCCTGGGTGGGCTACTCAGTACGGCGTCAAACACGTCATAGGCCCCAACTACCAATCGCTCCGCGATTACCCCAGGAGGCCTGCCGTCGAGCCCCACATCGATCTCGATGCGGTAGGAAGCGTCACCTCCCAAGCCTGCCTCGTGCTCAAGCTGAAAACCGGCTTCAAGCGCGAATGACGTGGCACCCCGGAACGCGGCTTCCCGCGTCCCGCCCCGAATGCCGCGCCATTGCAATACCCCGCCCTCGACCCACTTCTCGCCCAGCGTCTCGGCCACGGTGTAGCCCCGGGAAATTCCGTGCAGCACACGGAAGGCATCCCGCAGGTTGCTCTTGCCCGAGGCGTTCGTCCCCACGACGACCGTCAACGGCCCCATGGGCAGCAGGGCCTCTTGGAAGTTCTTGAATCCTTCGAGCTTCAGGTAGCGGAGCACGGGCTTCTCCGGAGCGACTCACGAGGAATGTAGTCGCCCTCCCTTCCTCAAGCAGTGGGTTTATCCGGCACGAGTGGGCCCTCACTCCTAGTCGACCACGAGCGATGTAAGACAAAACAGCACACCCCTCATACTCGACTACGAGTGGATGCACGCGCCTACCGCGCCCAGCCCTCACGGGCCAGGAAGGCCGACACGCGCGAGCGCACCTCGTCGCGAATCTCGCGCACCCGCTCCACCGGCTGGCCCTTGGGGTCCTCCAGGGGCCAGTCGTCGCGCTTCAGGCCGGGCACATGCGGGCAGGCCTCGCCACAGCCCATGGTGATGAGCCACTGCGCGCCCTGGGCCAGCTCGTCCGTGAGCCGCTGGGGCTTCGCACCCGACAAGTCGATGCCCACCTCCGCCATGGCGGCCTGCACCTCGGGGTGGACGCGCTCGCCGGGCTGCGTGCCGGCGGACACGCCGCGCGCCTTGTCCGGAGCCGCCAGCGCGTTGAAGAAGGCCGCCGCCATCTGCGAGCGGCCGGCGTTGTGGACACAGGCGAAGATGACCGTCTTCATGGCACAGCCCTCCGTGAGCCCTGGCCCGTCAGGGAACGACCTGGATGGACTCCAGGCCCTGGAACCGCACGGTGCCGCCACGCTCGAGGCCCACCGCCTGGCACCAGCCACCGGGCACCTCCAGTACGTAGCGGCCGGGCACTCCCACCGAGCGCCCGGTGAGTGTGCGCGGCCGGGCGCGCTCGATGATGCCCACGATGCGCCCCGTCGAATCGATGAAGAGCATGTCCAGCGGGATGAGCGTGTTGCGCATCCAGAAGCTCTGGACCTCTTCCGCCGGGAAGATGAAGAGCATGCCCTGTCCCGCCGGCAGCTCCTTGCGCCACATCAGCCCGCGCGTGCGTGCCTCGGGCGTGGCGGCCACCTCCACGTCCACCCCGTGCACGCCGCCAGAAGCGTCCTCGAGCAGCACCCGCGCCCGCGGCAGCGTGGGCCCCACGTAATCCTCCGCGCTCACGTCCGTCACCTTCCGCCTACCCTCCGGCCGCGCCGGCCGACCCCGGGCCTCGGCAGCCTGGCACGACGCCAGCAGCAGCACCGTCCCCAGTGCTCGCAGCCCGCGCCGCATCAGCCCATCTGCAGCGGCTTGTTGAGAAGCTTCTCGGCCAGCTGCGTGCCGAGGCTGTCCGCCATCAGCCGCTCCACCACGCTCTCGAAGTCGGCGCGCTGGCGATCGTCGTTGTAGATGAAGCGGATGCCCATGCCGGGCTCCTCCGCGTCCCCCTGGGACCAGACCACCTCGCCGAGCAGCTCGAAGGGCGCCTCGCGCTGGGGCACGGTGAGCTTGAAGAGGAAGCGCGTCCCGATGGGCAGCGGCTTCTTCGTCTTGATGAAGGTGCCTCCCTTCGAGATGTTCTTCGTGTAGTCCGCGAAGAACGAGTTGAGCTTCTTGTAGTCCACCTTCAGCTCGATGGGCGCGCGAGCGTGTTGGCGGAATTCAGCGCCTGTCTTCTGTTCGGCCATTCTGCGTGGAGTATAGGAGAAGCCCATGCGGCAAGTCCTCTTCCGTGCCAAGGAACTCCTCCGGCGCCCCCCGGTGCTGGTGCTCGCCGGGGCCCTGGCCGGGGGGGGCGCGGCCCTCGTCCTCCTGCCCCTCTTCGGAGTGCCCGGTTTCGAGCTGGGCCTCACCCTGTCCATCGCCGTGGGCCTGCTCGGTGGGGGGGTAGGCATCGCCGCCGTCCACCAGGAGCGCCGCCTCCGGGCCACCCAGGAGGCCTCGGCCGCTGGGACGGCCCCTGAGGCCCCCTCCGCCGAGCCTCCCTCGCGCGTGGCCTGGAGGGCCCTCGCCCCCGCCCTGCTCATCAACCTGGCGGTGCTGGTGCCCCCCTTCCTCGCCGCCACCCTGTACTCCCTCGTCGGCACCCGGTGCGATCCCTTCGCCCTGGTGGGCTTCTACCCCCTGCTCACCCTCCCCTCGGCGGTGATGGCCTCCGGGGTGGGCGTCTTCTGCGGCTTCGCCACCCGGCGCTTCGGCCGGGCCGTCCTCCTCTATGTGGGGCTCGTCCTCCTCTCGGGGGTGGGCACCGGCTGGCCCATCGTCTTCGGCCCCCAGGTCTACGCCTTCAACCACTTCCTCGGGCACCTGCCGGGCCCCCTCTATGACGAGGCGCTGGCCGTCTCCTCCGCCCTGCTCTGGTTCCGGCTGGAGACGCTGCTGCTGGCCCTCGCCGTCTTCGCCCTCACCGTCCTCTGCCTGGACCCGGCCGGAGAGCGCCTGCGCCGCCCCCAGTCGCGCGTCGGGCCGCTCGTCCTCCTGGGTCTCGTCACCGTCCCCATCGTCCTCCTGGAGGCCCGCGCCACCGACCTGGGCCTGCGGATGACGGACGCGGCCCTCATGGCGCGGCTCGGCGGGGTGCGCGACACCGAGCACCTCCAGCTCATCTACCCCCGCGGCACGCCCCGCGAGGAGGTGGACCGGATGGCCCGGGACATCGAGTTCCGCTACGCCCAGCTCGCGAAGTTCCTCGGCGCGGCCCCCGAGGGCCGCATCCGCGTGTGGCTCTACCGCACGGACGCGGAGAAGCAGGCGCTGGTGGGCGCCGGCCGCACCCAGTTCGCCAAGCCCTGGCGCCAGGAGGTCCACATCAACGGGCGCGACTTCCCCCACCCCATCCTCAAGCACGAGCTGGCGCACGTGATGGCCAGCCCCTCGGGCAGCTGGCCCTTCCGCGTCACCACCCGGCTGGGCGTCTGGCCCCTCATGGGCGTCATCGAGGGCATGGCGGTGGCCGCCGACAACCCCGTCCAGGGAGACCTCACCCTGCACGAGTGGGCCGCCGGTATGCGCAAGCAGAAGCTGGCCCCGGACATCCGCAAGCTGGTGGGCCCCGAGGGCTTCTACCAGTCCGCCCCCGCCCGCGCGTACACCCTGGTGGGCTCCTTCCTGCGCCACCTCGCCGACACCTACGGCGCGGAGAAGCTGCGCGCCCTCTATGCCCATGCCGACTTCCAGGCCGCCTACGGCCGCTCGCTGGACGCGCTCGCCACCGAGTGGGAGCAGCACCTGGACTCGCTGCCCCTGGACGAGGCCACGGTGAGCCGCGCCTTCCAGCGCTTCCGCACCGGCAGCCTCTTCTCCCGCGCCTGCGCCCGCGAGGTGGCCCTCCTCCAGGAAGAGGCCCGCGACTACCTCGCGAGCGATCCCCAGCAGGCGCTCGAGCTGTACCAGCGCGCCGCCCGCCTCCAGCCCCAGGAGCCCACCTACCTGTTGGGCAAGGCCACCGCGTTGGACCGGCTGGAGCGCGCGGACGAGGCCTTCCAGGTGCTGGAGAAGCTGGCCGAGCAGGTGAAGGGCCAGCCCTCGCTGGAGGCGGACGTGGCCCTGGCCCAGGCGGACGTGGCCTCGCGCAAGGGCAACGCGGAGCAGGCGCGGGCCTTCCTCGACCGGGTGCTCGCGCTCAGCCCCAGCCCCGAGGCGACGCGCACCGCCCAGGTGAAGCGCGCCGCGCTCGACTCCGAGGTCCGCGCCGGCCCCATCCAGGCCTACTTCCGGGAGACCCACGAGGAGCTGCGCCTGCTGCGGCTCGCCACCGCCCTGGAGAGCGCGCCGAAGGACCCCTACCTCCACTACCTCCTCGGCCGGCGGCTGCTCCAGGTCAACGCCCCCACCCTCGCCCTGCGGCACCTCACCCAGACCCTGGAGGGGGGTGAGCTGCCCGAGGCCATCCGCCGCGAGGCCCTCCGCCTCCGGGTGCAGGCCGCCTACCTGGCCGGGGACTGCGGGGCGGTGCGCCACGAGGTGGGCGCGCTGCCGGACTTCGGCCCCGCCTTCCGCGCCGTGGCCACCGAGTGGGTGGAGCGGTGCGATTTCGAGGACAGCCACTTCCGGGGCCCCCTGGTGCCCCGCGACGCTTTCCGCTAAACGCGCCGCCCGCCCTTCCCCGCGGCACGGGGAATGCAACCGCCCCCATGCGGTTGCCCTTCACGGAGACCCACGCCCATGAACGCCCGTCTGCTCCTCGCCTGTGCCACCCTGCTGCTCGCGGCTTGCACCCCCCGCAACATCCCCGGGACGCAGATTCCCGATACGGAGGACTCCCGCGCCATCCTCAACGTGATGGAGCGCTACCGCTCCGCGATCGAGGCGCGCGACGCCAAGGCCCTCCAGCAGCTCATCTCGAAGTCCTTCCGGGACAATGCCGGCACCGAGGACCCCCAGGACGACCTGACCTACAAGAACCTGCCCCAGGCGCTCCCCAGCCTCTTCTCCCGACTGGAGTCGCCCCGGGTGGAGCTGGACATCCGCCAGGTGAACGTGAAGAAGGGCGCCGCCACCGTCATCTACTACTGGAACGCGAGCTTCCGGGCGCCGACGCTGCTCGAGGCGCCCCAGCGCGACTCCGAGCTGGAGCAGATGATCCTCCAGAAGGAGGACGGGGAGTGGCGCATCGTCTCCGGCATCTGAGCCGCTGAGCGACGCGGCGCGCGCTCACACTCCCGCGAGCGCGCGCAGGCCCCCCGCCCCCATCTGTGCCAGGGCCCGGGCCCGGGCCAGGTAGGTGCGGAAGTCCTTCGGTGCCAATTTGTCAGGCGGCAGCCCCGAGAGGTGGAAGTCGCGGATGCGGCTGGCGGTGTAACGCACCGCCCCGAAGAGCGCGTGCCCGAAGAGGTCCTCCCGCTCCACCGGCACCAGCGAGCGCTCCACCTGGTAGCCGCGCAGCAGCGCCCGGCACAGCTCCGGCCGGTAGGCCCCGTTGTCGAAGCACCACGCGTTGAGGGTGATGGCCACGTCCAGCCCGTACGCGTCCCGGCACGCCATCTCGAAGTCGAAGAGCGCGCTCACCCGGTCCCCCAGCCACTTCACGTTGTCCATGAAGAGGTCCGCGTGGATGACGCCGCGCGGATCCAACCCCCCGCGCTCCTGCTCGGCCCGCGCCAGGTAGCCCTGGAGCTCCACGGCGATGGCGGACAGCTCCGCGTCCGGGTGCTGGCGCAGCCCGTCCAGCCAGCCACGCACCACCTCGGGGCCGTAGGGGTTGGTGCGCGAGCCCCCGAAGGACAGGGTGACGCGGTGCAGCTTGCCCAGCTCCATGCCCAGGCCCTCGAGATGCTCGGGGGTGAGCTGCGCGCGGGTGAGCTCCTCTCCCGGCAGCCACGTGAAGATGCTCACCCGGCCCCCCTCCATCTCCAGGAAGGGCTGGCCCTCGCGCGTGGAGACGAGCCGCGGCGCGGGGACGTGGGACTCGTTGAGCAGCGCGAGCAGATCCGCCTCGAAGCGCAGATCCGCCGCCGAGCGCACCGTGGTGTGCCGCACGAAGTAGCGCCCGGAGGCCGTCACCAGCCGGAAGTTGGAGTTGATGGAGCCCTGGGGGATGCCCGTGGACTCGCGCACGGGCCCCAACCCGTAGGCGTCCGAGAGCTGGGAGAAGGCCGCTGCGTCGAGCGTGGTGTAGAGCGCCATGATGATGTCCTCCGGGGGAACACTCGCCGCCCCGCGCCGGCCGGCCCGCGTTGACACCCCGAGGCACCGGACCTAAGTACGAACGGCCCCATCGTCTCATTCATAAACGTCTGAAACCATTCAAATATCAGCTTCGGAGGCACCCTCCATGGCCGCGAAGGATGGAAGCAACGGCGGGCAGCGGGACTGGCGGAGGCGGGAGAGCCTGACGAGCGCGCTCGTGCAGGTGGGGGTGGTGGCGGTCCTGCTGGCGGGCGCGGTGACGTACGTGGTGCACCGCGGCACGGTGAAGCAGCGGACGGACGCGCGGATGAAGGAGGCGCGCCTGGCGGCCCTGCGCGACAACCCGGCGGATCTGCGCAAGGCGCTGGCGGAATTGGAGGCCCTCTTCCAATTGGACGCGGACGCGCGCGACGCCCAGGCGCTGGCGGCGGACGTGAACACGCGGCTGTGGCTGGAATACCGCCAGCCCGAGGCCGAGGCCCGGGCCCGCGAGCACCTCGCGCGTGCCGAGGCCCTGGACTCGCGCTCGGGCGAGCGCTACGGGGCCAAGGCCCTGGTGCTGCTGGCCGAGGGCAAGTCCGCCGAGGCGGAGAAGTACCTGGAGGAGCTGAAGACGCAGGGGGCCAAGAGCCCGAGGCTGTCGCTCGCCGAGGCGAAGCTGCTGCTGGAGCGCGGACGGCTGTCGGATGCACGGCTGGCCTTCTCACGGGCGAGCGAGGCCGCCTGGAGGGAGCCCCGCTACCCGGTGGCCCATGGCGAGGCCCTGCTCGACGAGGGCATGTACGCCCAGGCCGCCGAGGCGATGAAGAAGGCCCTGGCGGCGAACCCGGACCACCTGCGGGCGCGGCTCTCGCTGACGCTCGCCCGGCTGTACCAGGGCGAGGGACGAGAGGAGGCCGCCAAGGTCGTCTCCGAGGTGCTGGCGCGCGAGGCCGAGCTCGGCCCGGCGCTGAAGGCCCGGGCGCGGGTGGTGCAGGCCGCCCTGGCGCTGGCGGAGGGGCGCGCGGACGAGGCCCAGAAGGCCGCCGAGGAGTCGCTCGCCGCCGCTCCGGACGAGCACCATGCCCGCTTCGTCCGAGCGCGGGCCCTGGCGCTGAAGAAGGACCCGGGCGCGCGCGCGGCCTTCCAGGAGGCGGTGGCGAAGCATCGGACGGCCCCCCTCCTCTACCTGGACGGCGCGCGGGCGCTGCAACAGGCCGGAGATGGCGAGGGCGCCCTGGCGCTGCTGGACGCCTACGAGGCCGTCTTCCGCGACGTGCAGGTGGCCGCCCCCGAGGGAAAGACGGTGGGCGCGCTGGAGCGGGACGAGCGGTACTGGCTGGCGCGGGGCAACGTCATGGAGGCGCTGGGCCGCGCGGACGACGCGATGGGCGCCTACGACAAGGCCATGGCGGTGAAGGGCGTGGGCCTGGCGCGCGCGCAGTACGCGAAGGCGGTGCTGCTGATGGCGCGCAAGGACTACGACGGCGCCCAACCGCTGCTGACGGAAGTGGCGCCGGAGAACGGCATGGGCGCCATGCCCGAGGCCTACGAGGCCCTGGGGGAGCTGCTCTTCGCCCGGGGCGAGTACGCCAACGGGTGCCAGCGCTACTTCCTCGGGCTGACCCGTGCACGCCTCCAGGGCGCGTCGCTCGAAGCGCTGAAGACGAAGGCCTCGGACGTGGAGAAGCGCCTGGCGGCCGCGGGACAGCCCTCCATGGCGAAGGCGTGGAAGGCCGAGGCGGAGGCGATGCTGAAGTAGCCCTCTCCCCTGGGGAGAGGGCGCGGGTACCTCAGAACAGCTCGGTCGGACTCAGCGAGCGGTGGCGGGCCTGGATGACGCGCCACTCGCCGTCGTCCTGCTTCTCGAAGGTCCCCTCGATGAGGTAGGCGCTCAACACGCTCTCCCTCGCGAGGTTCTCGAGCTGGTCCGCCTCGGAGCGTCCGAAGATGATCTTCATCTGCACATCGCCGCGGGTGGGGTTCACCTCCGTCACGTTCAGGTCCTTCACGAAGACGCGGACCCAGCTGCCGCGCAGCACCTGACCCACCAGCACGCCCTTCACCTGCTGCTTGTTCCACCCCTCGCCCGACTGGAAGGTGTCGGAGACGCCCTCCATCAGCTCCGCCATGTCCTTGCGCTCGGCGGCATCGGTCATCTGCACGACCTTGCGGGTGATGGCCTCCTTCACCCCGGGCTCCTCCCGGGGCCAGAGGGCCAGCACCGCTCCCGCGGCCAGCAACGCCAGCACCAGCCCCAGCACATGCCCTCTCGACAGCGTCATCATCCGCGCCCCTTCCTCACGCCGTCCCGGTGCCTTCGCTCTCCAACACCAGCTCGTCCGCGTCGATGATCTCCGCGGGCCGCAGCGCCTCGCCGATCTGCTTCAGCCGGCGATCCGAGAGCTGCTCCAGGTACTTCTTGATGTGCGGGTACGTCCTCACCAGCTCATGGAAGGCCGAGCGCTCCAGGAAGGACGTGGCCGTCTTGCGCAGGGACACCACGGTGGCCGTGGCGCGCAGGCCGGTGAGGAGGGAGATCTCGCCCGCCACCTCGCCCTCGCGCAGCACGCCCAGGCGCACGGTGCCACCGGCCGGGTCGTCCTTCTGCACCACCAGCTCGCCCGCCAGCACCAGGAAGAGGCCCGAGGAGTGCTCGCCCTCCACCAGCACCTTCTCCCCGGGCTGTAGCGCGCGAAAGGAGAAGCGCTGAAGCAGCGCGGCCCGCTCGGACTCGGGCATGGGCTGGAAGAGCGGCGAGGTGGCCGTCAGGTTGCGCTCCATGCGCTTCTGCGCGAACGCGGCCAGCACCTGCGGCACCGAGGGGAAGCTCTTGGCCACCGCGTTGAGGTGCTCGCGGCGGATCTCGAACACCTCCATGTCCGAGACGGCGGTGACGGTGGCCGTGGGCGGCGTGCCCGTCAGCAGCGACAGCTCCCCGAAGATGGAGCCGCCCCCGAGGAAGCCCAGCGTCCGCTCCTCGCCCTCGGCCCGCCGCGTCACCTCCGCCTTGCCGGCGACGATGACGTTCAGCCGGTCCGAGGCATCACCCTCGGAGCTGACCACCTCCTCGGGCTTGATGCTCCGGTAGCCCATGCGGCCCACCAGGTCGATGAAGGCGTCGAGCTCCAGGTCCGCGAAGAGCGGCAGGGGTGGCCGATCGTTCGGGTTGGCGGACCCGCCCGGATCCGGCGCGGCGAGCACCTCGATGGCCCGGTCGCTCAACTCCTCGCCGGCCAGGCCCATCAGGTCCGTGTCCACCTTGCCGTCATAGAGCGTCTCGGGCGGCAGCGGCGGAGGCACCGAGGCGCGCCCGGCCACGTTGCGCGCCGCGCGCGCATGCAGGCGGATGAGGGTGTCCTTCAGCCGCCGCTCCTGGGGGGCCAAATCCAACCCCAGCTTGCACGCCGCCATCGCGGACAGCAGGTAGTCGCGTCGCAGCAGGCCCTCGGCGCAGGCGTGGTACACCGTCACCGCCCGCTCGCGCTCTCCCAGCTCGGCCAGACACCGCGCGGCCAGCATCCGCGAGCGATGGTCCTTCGGGAGCCGACGCACCGCCTCGGCGAAGACCGCGAGCGCCCGCTCGAACTGGCGATCCTCCAGGAGGTCCAACCCCAATTCCCGCAACGATGAGTCGTTCATCCCACTCCTCCACGAACCGATCGGGGTGA
>NZ_DASVSO010000583.1:0-7037 GCF_036388035.1 Archangium sp. | reverse complement strand
GAGGAACACGGCGGTCGCGGCCACGAGGAGTCCGGCGAGGACCGGCAGCGGGAGCCAGGACGCACGCCTTGCCGTGGAGGTGCTCGGGGGGGGGGTGTCCATTCCTGCCTTCTTCCGGGTGGCCTGCCCAGCCCACCCTCACCGTTGGTCCGGCAACGGCGTCACTTCCTGGGCAGGTCCGTAACACATCCCTGGGACGAAAGACGCCGGGAGTCGCGGAGGCGGGGGGCGGGTGGAAGCGGATGGTGCCTTGTATGCAAAACAACCGGGCCGCCACCGGGAGACAGTGTCCCGATGACGGCCCGGTGGGTGAAACGGGATTCCCGGTGGATTACTGCGCCAGCGCCTGCTGGTCGGCGAGGCGGCGGGCGCACTCGCCCTTCATGTCCACGTAGAAGTCCTTGGAGGACAGGGAGATGGCCTGGGTGTACAGGTCCAGGGCCTCCTGGTACTTGCCCGAGGCGTCCAGCAGCACCGCGAGGTTGTAGAGCGCCGCGGCGTTCCGCGGGTTGCCCTGCACGTAGCCCTCCATCTCGGTGATGGCGCGCGGCACGTTGCCCTGCTCGGCCACCTCGATGATGGGCTTCTGCGCCTTGTCGTCGTCATCCATGCGGATGTACTTCGTCACGTACCTGGGCGTGATGTCGCCGAGGAGCCGCAGCACCAGCGCGCGCGCCGCGTTGTCGAGGGCCAGGCTCTTGTCCGCGCCACGGGCCACCATCTCGTACTCCTGCTCGGCCAGCACCGCCCTGCCCGTCGAGGTGAAGGCCGTGACGCTCACCACCGTCCTGGCCTCGTAGAACTTCTTCTCCTGCTCGGTGGGGTTGCCCTTGCTGTCCTTGCCCTTGATGATCTCCGTCCGCGCCTCGGCGTCCCAGTCGTTGACGTCGATGCGAACGCCGACCTCGTCCGGGCTCTGCGCCGGGCCGTTGCCCGCGTTGACGATCTGCACCGAGCGGCCGGCCACCTTCACGACGATGCCCTCGTTGGAGCGGTCCGACGTCTGGAAGTAGCCCTGGCCCCGAGCCTGGCGGAGCAGCTCGTCGATGACCAGGTCACGAGCGCCCTTGCGGCCCTCGGTCTGGACCACGGTCAGACGCCTGGCGGAGCCGAGGTTCACGCGGGCCGGCTGCAGGACGTTGACCTTCAGGGTTGGCGCGCAACCCACCGCGAGGGTGGCCGCGAGCGCCAGGACGACATGACGCAGAGTGCGAGAGGACAGCATGGGCAGTGGATTCCCCTTGTGGGATGACCCTCGGTGAAGGGTGGAAGGCAAACTACCATGCCTCCCGGACAGGCAGGCAATCCGGAGGGGAGGGCGGAAACCCCTTTCGCCGCCTGCTCCCTTGGCTTTGGGCCGGGCCTGCGTATTCTGCGCGCCCTCATGTCGTCCGCTTCGACCGTTCCCGCCGCTCCCCCGCGCCCGTCTGGCGCCACTCCCGTCCTCTCCGCGGTGCCCGACGTGGCCCCGGAGCCGAGCGCCCGGTTGCTGCTGGGCCTGCTGCTCGCCGCGGTGCTGCTGCCGCGTCTGCTGTTGATGCCCATCAACGAGAACTTCTACGGCGACGCGGTCGCCCGCACGGACCTGGCCGAGCGCTGGGCGAACGCGCCGCACCTCATCACCTCCTATGGAGATGGCGCCTACCAGTTCGGGCCCCTTCACCTGTACCTGGTGGGGGCCACGCTGAAGGTGGTGGAGGACAAGGCGCTCGCGGGCCGGCTGGTGAGCCTGCTCTTCGGCGTGCTGGCGGTGGTGCCGCTCTTCTCGCTCACCCGGCGCCTCTTCGACTGGCGCGCCGGCGTGTGGTCCGCCCTGGCCTTCTCCGTCTGGGGCATGCACCTGCAGATGTCCACCACGGCGGCCAGCGAGGCGCTCTCGCTCTTCCTCATGCTGTGGGTGTTCGCGCTCGTCGCGGAGGGCCTGGACGACAACCGCCTGGGGCCCATCTTCGGGGCGGCGGCGGTGCTCAACCTGGCGTGCGCCACGCGCTATGACGCCTGGCTCTTCATCCCGCTCCTCTCCGTGGCGCTGCTCTTCTGGGGCGAGGATCGCATCGCCGCCATCACCCGCGCGGTGGGCTTCGGCCTGCTGTGTCTGCCCTTCCCGCTGCTGTGGATGCAGGGCAACGAGCTGGCGCATGGAGACCCCTTCTTCCCCATCCGCGCGGTGGATCAGTTCCACGCGGACTGGGTGCGCGAGGGCATCGGCCGGATGGGCGCGTGGGTCTACCGGCTGCAGAGCCTCGGCTTCTGGCCGGGGGTGGCGCTGCTGTCGCTGTCGCCGGGCGTGGCCCTGCTGGCCATGGTGGGCATGAGGCGGATGTGGCGCGAGCGGCCCGACGTGCGCTGGCTGGTGCTCGCCTCCGTGGTGCCCGCCGTGTACTTCACCTTCCGGGCCGCGGTGCTGCTGGACTTCCAGCCCCTGGGGCGCTTCACGGTGACGGAGCTGGCGCTGATGCTGCCCTTCGTGGTGCCGGGCTTCGAGGCGAGCATGGGCCAGCGGGGCGCCGGGGCGCGCAAGGCCGTGGCCGGGCTGTGCGGGGTGCTGGCGGTGGCCCTGCCCCTGGCCATGGGCCTCTACACCTTCCGCGTCGACGGCGGCCTGCACGACAGCTTCCGGCCCGTCAGCCCCACCTCCACCAACCCCGTGCCGGTGATGCAGGTGGCTCGCTTCCTCAAGGAGGAGGTGGCGGCCAAGGGGGGCGCGGCCGTGCTCGACCAGGACCCGAACTACCTGGACCTGCAGCTCGCCTTCTTCTCCGGGCTGCCCGACGAGCGGCTCGCCCGCGTGCGCTGGGAGACCTTCCGCAAGCACCTGCGCGAGGCCTCGCCGGAGTACCTCGTGCGCTTCGACGGCGGCGCGCTCGAGAAGGACGCCGGCGTGACGCTGGAGGGCCGCACGCTGACGCTCGATGGCGTGGCGTACGAGGAGCAGGACGGCTTCTCCGCCCCGCTGCACGTCTACCGGCGCCGCTAGCCACCGCGCCCGCCCAGGGTTGGCCAGAAGACAGACTCCTGGCTGATCCCCGGTTTCCTGGAAGTTTCCGTTGAGACTGGCATGGCGGCCACCGCCGTGTTCGTGCGACAACACTGTCGCCGGGCTTCCATCCCCCCCCCAGCTCGCGCTCCCCCCCACAGGCTCCCAGGCCATGAAGTCCGCCGCAGTGCTTCCCCCACCCGCATCGACCCCCACCCAGGCGAGCATCCTGGTCGTCGATGACAACCCCAATCAGCTCCTCGCCATCGAGGCCCTCCTCGCGCCCCTGGGCCAGCGGGTGGTGACGGCCGCGTCGGGCGGGGAGGCCCTGCGGCTCCTGCTCGGCATGGACTGCGCCGTCGCGCTGGTGGACGTCCACCTGCCGGACATCGACGGCTTCGAGGTGGTGCGCCTCATGCGCGAGCGGGAGAAGACGCGCCGCACTCCCGTCATCTTCCTGTCCGGGCTGACGGCCGACACGCGCTTCACCACCCGCGCCTACGCCCTGGGGGCGGTGGACTTCCTGGCCAAGCCGTTCGACCCCCTGGTGCTGCGCGCCAAGACGGAGGTGTTCGTCGAGCTGTACCTGCACCGCGAGCGGCTCAAGCTCCAGGCGGAGCGCGAGAAGGCGGAGCTGGAGCGCATGCGGCTGTTGAGCCTCCTGACGCAGACTCCGGCGGCCATCGCCATCACCCGGGGGCCGGACTTCGTCTTCGAGTTCGCCAACTCCTTATATGAGAAGGTGGTCGGCCGTTCCGTCGTGCCGGGCAGGTCCCTGCGCGAGGTGCTGCCCGAAGTCACCTCGCAGACGGAGGTGATGGAGGCGCTCCGGCGCGCGTTGCGTACCGGCGAGCCCGTCGTGGCCCGCGAGTTGCCCGTGTCGCTCGGCCGGCGGGGCGACGGCACCCTGGAGGAGACCTTCTTCGACGTCGTCTACCAGCCCTTGCTGGAGGAGCAGGGGCAGGTGTCGCGGCTGCTCACCCACGCGGTGGAGGTGACGGAGCAGGTGCGCGCGCGCCAGCGGCTCGAGGCCACCGAGGCGACGCTGCGCCAGCGGGAGGCCGAGTTCCGCAGCCTGGCCGAGAACATCCCCGACCTCGTCGCCCGGTTCGACCGCCAGCACCGGGTCCTCTACGTCAACCGCGTCGTCGAGCGGAACATCGGACAGCCCGCGGCCAGCGTCGTGGGCAGGAGCCTGGTGGAGCTCGGCATCTCGCCGGAGCGGGTGGGCTCCTGGGACGCGACCATCGCCGAGGCGTTCGAGGGCCGGGAGACCTCGCTCGCCTTCGACTTCCTCGCGGCGGGCGAGCTCCGGTCCTTCGAGGCGCGCCTGGTGCCCGAGCAGGACGAACAGGGAGAGGTGGGCTCCGTGCTCGCCGTCGCCCGCGACGTGACGGAGGCGCGCCAGCGCGAGCAGGTGCTGCGCGAGAGCGAGAACCGCTTCCGGCTGATGGCGGAGGCCGGGGAGCTGCTCTCCTCCCTGGAGGACCGCACCGTGCTGCAGAAGCTGGCGGAGCTGGTCGTGCCGCGCCTGTCGGACTGGGCGGCCGTGGACCTGCTCTCCGAGACGGGCGTGGTGGAGCGCGTGGTGGCGGTGCACAGCGACCCGGAGAAGGCGGCGCTCGCCTTCGAGATCGCTCGCCGCTGGCCCATCGACCCGGCCTCCCACGGGGGAATCGGCCAGGTGCTGCGCACGGGCGAGCCCCTGCTCGTCCAGATGGATCCCGACAAGGACATGCCGCGGCTGGCGCGCAGCGAGGAGCACCTGCGGCTGGCCCGCTCCCTGGGGCTGGGCTCGTCGATGGCGCTGCCCCTCATGGCCCGCGGCCGGGTGCTGGGCGCGATCACCCTCGTCCAGTCCGAGAGCGGCCGGCGCTTCAGCGAGAAGGACCTGCCGCTCGCCCAGGAGCTGGCACGACGGGCGGGACTCGCGGTGGACAACGCGTTGCTGTACCGCGCGGCGCGCGAGGCGCAGGCGCGTGCCTCCCAGCTCCAGGCGGTGGCCGCGGCGCTCTCCCGGGCCGCCACCCCGGAGGAGGTGGCCCGTGCCATCCTCACCGAGGGGCTCGCACACGCCGTCACGCACGCGGGCGCCGTCTACCTGCGCGAGCCGGATGGGAGCCTGCGCGCCCTGCATGACGTGGGTTACCCCGAGGAGGCCATCCGCACCCTGCGCCACATCCCCCCGGGGGAGCGGACCCCCCAGTCGGACACGGTGCTCGCGGGGGAGGCGCGCTGGTTCACCTCCACCGAGGAACTGCTGGCGCTCTACCCCCAGCTCTCCGGGGTGATGTGGGCCTACGAGGCGCGCGTCGGGCTGCCCCTGCTCATCGACGGCCGCACCCAGGGCTGTCTGTGGCTGTCCTTCCAGGGCAAGCGGAGCTTCTCGCCCGAGGAGCGGGACTTCCTCACCGCCCTGGCGCAGCTCTGCGCCCAGGCGCTCGGGCGCGCGCGGCTGTTCACCGAGGCCCGTTGACCACGGCATTCGCGGCCATTGCGCTCCTCGACCCGCTGCTCCCGTACGGGTTCGGTTCACCCTGGAGCTGTGCCGCACGCTGGTGGAAGTGGAGCGCCGGGGCGTGCGGCACTGGAGGGAGCGCTGGCCGCCATGGAGGGGGAGGCGTGCTGGGACGAGCCGATGGAGGACCCGGACGCGCCGGAGAACCAGACGACGGAGGCGCTGGCGGAACTGGCGCCCAACTCCTGGGCGCGCTGGGAGCAGCAGTGGAACGCGGCGCGGCCCCGGCGCGGGCGCGCGCAAGTGGGCGGCGGTGGAGCGTGCCAAACGCCTGCCCCGGTCCCTCCCCAGCCCCCCGTGGCGCCTCCGCGCTCCAGGCCGTGCCGGCCTCCCAGTTGGAAAGGCCGGTGCCCCGTCAGACACGAAGAGGGGCCAGTGGCGGGCTGTGTGGGCGGGCGCGTCTGTCAAAGACTCTCAAGGCCGGCGGGCAGCGGCACTTCTGGACGTCCAGGAGTGAAGTCCGTTAGAGGCCGGCGCAGGCCACCATCTATTGCAACCCAAGCTCGCGGTCCCAGGCATAGAGCTTCTCAAGCACATCCGACGTGCATGCACCGGACACCCGCTCGAAGGAGAGCGCGTCGAGGGTGGCGAGGCGCTCGCGTTGGTAGGCTGGGTCGGCCAACACCTGCCGGTGCTTCAGGTCACGCCCGGCGGCAAGGGCCCGGGGCATCTCCCGGAGGATGGCCTCGATGCAATCCTCCCGCGTTGCCCGCGCCATACGCTCCGCCGCAATCCCCAGGCGCTCGCGCACCGAGCCTTCCGCCTCCGGACACCACGCCTCCATGGTCCAATCACAGGAGGCCACCATCACCTCCTCCAGGGTCTGCGCCGCCCCCAGTCTCTTGAAGAGGTAGCGTATACGCTCAAGGGGCTCCCAGAAGCGCAGCACCGCCTCCAGGCGTCGCGCCGTGCGCTCCGCGCTCACAGGTCCCATTTGCTCAAGAGCGAAGAACAGTGCGCCCCAGGCCGTCTCCAGAAAGGCTGCCTCGTAGGCATCTCTCACGGCTGACGTGTCCTCCCACTCCAGTGATTCCCACAACTCGCCCAAGAGGTTGGACATCATGTACAGGCGCCAGGACGGGCGCTCATGTTGGAAGTCCACCACCTCATGTGCCACCACCACCTCACCCGGAGGCATGTCCAACATCTGCCGGGGAGTAGGGAAGGAGCCGTCCTTCCGGTACTGCTCGCCACATCGTCGCCCCTCCCGCTTCGCCTTCTGCTGCACCGTGCGATAGGTGCCATGCAGGAAAGATGGCAGTTGCAGTGAAGCAGACGGTTCAGGAGTCATGGCGCTCTCCTAGCAAACCGGGTTCTCAGTGAGGAAGGGGCATGCTCGCGGCTGCGGGCACCTGGGCCGGCGGCGCGTCGGGTGGCGGCCTTGCCGGAAAGGGAATGACCTGGCCTCCTCCTTGGGCGGGGGGCTGCGCTCCCGGGCCCGCACCCATCTGGCCCATGAGGCTCCCCCAGAGCACCACCCTCGCGGCTTCGCCAACGATGTCGATGACGAGGCCCACGGCCCCGCTGAAGGTGGCGAGTTTT
>NZ_DASVSO010000582.1:0-13725 GCF_036388035.1 Archangium sp. | reverse complement strand
GTCATAGAGGTGGAAGCCCTCGATGCTGCGCGCCGAGCCCTTCCCCACCCCATCCTTCACCCCCACCATCACCGTGGGCCGGTGGAAGCGCTCCACCACGCGCGAGGCGACAATCCCGATGACCCCCGGGTGCCAGCCGTCCGCGTAGAGCACGAAGCCTCGTGCCTGCTCGGCCCGCTCCTGCGCCTGGGCGAGCGCCTCGGTGAGGATGCTGCTCTCAATCCCCTGCCGCTCGGCGTTGGCCCGGTCCAGCACCTGCGCCAGCGAGCGCGCCGCGTCGAGGGACTCGGAGCACAGCAGCTGCAGCCCCAGCGAGGCGTCATGGAGCCGGCCGGCGGCGTTGATGCGGGGCCCGAGCCGGTAGCCCACCTGCCCGGCAGTGACAGGGCTGTCGGCCTCGAGCCCGGCGACTTCCTTGAGGGCGCGCACGCCGAAGCGGCGGCCCGCCGACAGCTCCTGGAGGCCGTGGTGGACGAGGATGCGGTTGGCGCCGGTGAGCGGCACCACGTCCGCCACGGTGGCCATGGCCACCAGGTCCATCAGCGCCTTGAGGTTGGGCTCCTTGCGGGTGGCGAACCAGCCGTCATCGCGCAGCTTCTTGCGCAGGCCCATGCAGAGGTTGAAGGCCACGCCAGCGGCGCACAGGTGCTTGGTGGGGTACTCACAGCCGGGCTGGTGCGGGTTGAGCACCGCCACGGCCGGGGGCAGCGTGGGCGGCACGGTGTGGTGATCCACCACCACCACGTCCAGGCCCAGCTCCTTGGCCCTCGAAATCTCCGCCACGGAGGTGACGCCGCAGTCGAGCGTCACCAGCACGCGCGTGCCGTCCGAGGCGATCTTCTCCACCGCCTGGAGGTTGAGGCCGTAGCCCTCGTCGAGCCGGTGGGGGATGTAGGTGGCGGGCCGGGCGCCCAGCTCGCGCAGGAACAGGGCGAGCAGCGAGGTGGAGCACACCCCGTCCACGTCGTAGTCCCCGTAGAGGGTGATGCGCTCCTTCTCGCGGATGGCGCGGAAGAGGCGCTCCACGGCGGGGACCATGCCCTTCATCCGGAACGGATCCGGCAGGTCGGCCAGCTTGTCCGTGAGGAAGGCCGAGGCGGCCTCGGGAGTCCGCAACCCCCGGTGCACGAGCACACGCGCGGAGAGCGGATGCAGCCCGAGCTCCGACGCGAGCGACGCGGCCTGCTCCTGGGGTACCTCCGGAATCACCCAACGCACGTTCGCAACCCCTCGTCGGCAGCCCTCTGCGGGCTCCCGGGCAAAGAATCAACGCTCAGTCTACCTCGTAAGTCTCCCCAAGGGAACACGACCTGGGGCTCGCCCTGTCGAACGGGCAGCAGGCGAGCGGTCAGGTACCGCTCGGATGTCCGCCCGGCGCACGCGTTGCGGTCGATGCGCAGCATGAAGTGCAAACAAACCGACACGGGAGATGGCATGAGGCACAGGAGCATCCGAGCGGCGGCACTGGCTCTCGGTCTGGGACTCGCCGGTACCGCGATGGCGCAGGACAAGCAAGGGGATGTGAACGTCTTCCTGGACGGCGGCATCGGCGGGTACACGGGAGATCTCGGAGGGCTGACCGCGACGGGCCCCACATGGGGCGTCACCCTCAACCTCCAGCCCTACAAGATGCTGGGCTTCGAGGTGGGCTACGACGGCTCCAAGAACGACGTGACGGATGATCGCTTCCGCGCCGCCGAGGCGCCCTCGTTCATCCGCCATGGTGCCAACAGCCTGGTGAAGATCTCCCCCCCGTTCGAGAAGGTCCGTCCCTTCGTGGGAGCGGGACTGGGCATCTCCTACGTCTCCGCGAATGGCGAGGCGACGGGTCCATACGAGTCGGACATCATGGAGGAGGTGCCGCTGGCGGCGGGCATCGAGTTCAACGCGGGGGCCCTGACGGCGGGCATCCGCGGCACGTACCGCATCCTCGTGGATGACAACTTCGCGGACGCGGCGGTGCCGGGCGACGCGAGCGGTGGCCTGCTGGACACCAGCCTCACGGTGGGTGGTCGCTTCTGATGCGCGGCCCCCGGAAAGAATCGAAGGCCCTCGTCCCCGCGGGTTCGCGGAGCGCGAGGGCCTTCCGGGCCCACCCGGGCGAGGGTCATCCCCTCACCCGTGGCGTGGCTCAGGACACCATCATCCCGGCGCGTTGGCCTGCTGATTCATCGGGCCGCCGCCCTTGTTACGGGCCTCACGCGCCGCGGCGCGCTCGTCCAGCCAGATGGTGAGCGGGCTGGCGATGTACACGGTCGAGTACGTGCCCACGATGATGCCCACGAGCATCGCCCAGGCGAAGTCGCGGATCTCTCCCACTCCGAAGACGAGCAGGCCGATGAGGGAGAGCGCGGTGACGCCCGAGGTGAGGATGGTGCGGCCCAGGGTGTCGTTGATGGCGATGTTGATCACCTCCGGGAACGGCTTGCCCCGGAACTTGGCCATGTCCTCGCGGATCCGGTCGTAGATGACGATGGTGTCGTTGACCGAGTAGCCCACGATGGTGAGCAGTGCGGCGATGGCGGTGAGGCCGAACTCCGCGCGGCTGATCAGGTAGAAGCCGGCCACCATGACCACGTCGTGGAGCATGGCGAGCAGCGCGCCCGGGCCGAACTTGAAGTCGAACCGGAACGCCACGTAGATGAGGATGGCGACCATGGAATAGAGCAGCGCCATGACGCCGCGGTTGCGCAGCTGCTTGCCCACCTGCGGGCCCACGTACTCCGTGCGGCGCATCTCGAAGTCCGGCTGGCCGTCCTGCACGCCCTGCATCAGCGAGGCGCGGATGCGGTCCGCCATGCCGCTGGCGACAATCTGGTAGTCAAAACCACCGGCCTGCGCCGGGCCCAGCGAGCGCACCTCCTCCACGCCCGTGCCGGAGCCCTCCACCGCCTTCTCGATCTGCTCGGCGGGGAGCGCCTGCTGGAAGCGCAGGTTGATGATGCCGTTGGACAGGTCCGGCGAGATGCTCTTCACCGGCCCCAGCGCCTGGAGGGCCTCCTGGGCCTTGACCGCGCGCTCCTCGGTGAGCTGGGTGACGCCGCCCAGCCGCAGGAGGAACGCGTTCTCGCTCGCCGCGCCGATGCTCTGCACCGACACGTCGGGCAGCCCGCCCGCCTCGGCGCGCTTGCGCACGTCCGCGGCGCTGATGGCCTTGTTGAACTTCACCTCCACCACCGTACCGCCGGCGAAGTCCACACCGAGGTTGAAGCCCCAGGTGGCGATGCCGATGAGGATCGCCAGGTTGACCACCGTGGAGAAGAAGACGGCGGGCTTGCGCTTGCCGATGAAGTCGATGTTCGTCTGGTTCTTGAGGATCTTCTGGAGGATCGTCAGCATCTGCGTTCCCTCGGGACCAACTAGACGGACACCGTCTGGGCGTTACGGCCGTGGACGAAGTAGTTCATGAAGAGGCGCGTCACGAGGATGGACGTGAAGAGCGACGCCAGCAGGCCGATGATCATCGTGGTGGCGAAGCCGCGAATCGGGCCCGTCCCCGTGAAGAAGAGGATGAAGCCGGCGATGAGCGCGGTGACGTGGGAGTCGAAGATGGTCCAGAAGGCCCGATCGTAGCCCTGGTCCACCGCGACACGCGCCGTCTTGCCATGGCCGAGTTCCTCGCGGATGCGCTCGTTGATGAGCACGTTGGCATCCACCGCGACACCCAGGGTCAGCGCGAAGCCAGCGAGGCCCGGGAGGGTGAGCGTGGCGTTGAAGAGCGCCAGGCCCGCGAGGATGAGCAGGCCGTTGAGCACCAGCGCCACGTCGGCGATGAGGCCCGCGCCCCTGTAGTACAGGGCCATGAAGGCGATGACGAGCAGCAGGCCCAGCGACGAGGCCAGGCCTCCCTTGCGGATGAGCTCGTCGCCCAGCGAGGCGCCCACCTGGCGGATCTCGCCGATGGTCACCGGGGCCGGCAGCGCGCCCGCCTTGAGGGCCAGCGCCAGCGTCTGCGCGTCGGACAGCCACTGCTCCAGGGGACGGCCACCCGAGCGGCCCATGGTGATGCGCGCCCGGCCCCCCCCAATGCGCTCATTGATGCGCGGCGCCGACTGCACGTAGGTGTCCAGCACGATGGCCATGCGCCGGCCGGTGCCCTTCTCGGTGAGCTCCTCGAACTGGCGAGCGCCGGCGGCGTCGAAGCTGACGTTCACCTCGGGCTCGTTGAGCTGGCTGAGCGAGGCGTCCGCGCCCGTCAGGCTCTCGCCCGTGAGCGGCACGTCCTTCTCCACCAGGAAGGTGCGGTAGCTGTCACACACGCCCTTCTTCGTGGCGCTGGGGATGCACTCCAGCAGCACCTCGCGCTCGGCGGGCGTCTTCTCCGCCACGTAGGCGAGCAGCGCCTCGCGGTTGGGGCCCTCCAGCTGCGGGAAGCCCTCGGAGGTGGACAGGGTGATGTTGCTGCCCTCCGGCGGCGGCGTCTCCAGGTACGTCTTGCGGAAGAAGTCGGTGGTGTCGTCCACCATGCGGAACTCGAGCTGCGCCGTGGTGCCCACCAGCTCCTTGGCCTGCTCCGGGTCGCTGCGGCCCGGCAGGGAGATCTGGATGGCGTCGGTGCCCAGCTTGCGCACGTCCACCTCGGCCACGCCCCACTTGTCGATGCGGCGGCGGATGACGAGCATCGCCTGGTCGACCGACTCCTCGCGGAAGAAGTTCACCTGGCCCTCGTCCGGGGTGAGCACCAGCTTCGCCCCGTCGCGCGACACCCGAACGAAATCGGTGAAGGTGGCGAGCACCTCCTTCTCGATGGCGTCCATGGTGGCCGGCTCCTTGGCGGTCAGCGTGAGCTGGAGCGCCTGGGCGTCCGTGTCCACGGACACCTCGCCGAGCTGCTTGTCGTTGATGTAGCGGGCGATCTGATCACCCCGACGCTCGGTGCGCTTCTGCAGCGCCGTCTTGGTGTCCACACGCATGACCATGTGGATGCCGCCCTGCAGGTCCAGCCCCAGGTTGATGCGGTACTTCGCGGGGGGAGCCCACTTGGGCAGCCGCTCATTGAGGAGCGTCAGGTTGTTGCGCTCGCTTCTGTCCACCACGAAGAGCGAATAATAGGAGGGGATCAGGAGCCACACGGTCAGCAGCGTCACGCCGATGACCAGCCCCAGCCTCCAGTACCAGCCGCGGTCCATTACTTCTCCTCCTTCTTATCTTCGGTCTTCGCGGCCGGGGCCTCGGGCCCCACCACGTACCTGCCGGCCACGGACGTCTTGAGCACGCGGATGCGCACGCCGTTGGCCACTTCGAGGGTGATCTCGCGCTCCGACACCACCTGGATGCGCCCGATCATTCCACCCTGGGTGATGACCTCATCGCCCTTCTTCAGCCCGGAGATCAGCTCGCGGTGAGCCTTGATCTGCTTCTGCTGGGGGCGGATCATCACGATGTACATGATGGCGAACAGGGCGCCGATGAACAGGATGTTCACCATGCCGCCGGGTCCACCTGGGGCCTGAGCCAGAATCAGGAAGCTGTCTGCCACAAACCGCCTCGTCGTCGAGTAGGGGTTCCGTCCACGCCGTCGTCCACCAGCGGACAACGGACAAACCGGAAAGGGGGGCCTCTTAGCAGGGGGCACACACCCCGAGCAAGTGAACGGCGAAGCCCCCTGGGCCTTTCCGTTCCGCACCATGCCCGCCCGCCCTCCTCCGGCAAGGACGTCCCGTCAGGGGGGGGCGGGCCACTCCGGCATGTCCCCGAGAAGCCCCAGGAGCCGTCCGGCTGGATGGTCGCTGGGTCACTTCTTCCCGGTGCGCTCGGTCTCCTGGGCGCGCGCCTTCTCCCGGAAGTCGCGAGCGAAGGTGGCGTAGCGGTCCTCGGCGATGGCCCGGCGCACGTCCTTCATCAGGGTGAGGAAGTAGTGGAGGTTGTGGAGGGTGTTGAGCCGCATGGCCAGGATCTCCCCCGCCACGAAGAGGTGGCGCAGGTAGGCGCGGCTGAAGTTGCGGCAGGTGTAGCAGGAGCAGGCCGGGTCCGCGGGCCGGGGATCCTTGGCGTAGGTGGCGTTGCGGATGACGACCTTGCCCTCCGAGGTGAAGAGCAGGCCGTTGCGCGCGCACCGGGTGGGCAGCACGCAGTCGAACATGTCCACCCCGTGCTCCACGCAGGTGACCAGGTCCACGGGCGTCCCCACCCCCATGAGGTAGCGCGGCTTGTCCCGGGGCAGCAGCGGAGCGGAGAAGGCCACGCCCTCGTGCATGGCCTCGGGCGACTCTCCCACCGAGAAGCCGCCGAGCGCATAGCCCGGTAGGTCTATCGCGCACACCTCCTCGGCGTGGGACTTGCGCAGCTGCCTGTCCAGGCCGCCCTGGACGATGCCGAAGAGCGAGGAGCGCTCGCGGCTCCAGGCCTTCACGCACCGCTGCAGCCAGCGGGTGGTGCGCGCCAGGGACTTCTCCAGGTAGGCCCGGTCCTCGGTGGAGGGCGGACACTCGTCGAAGGCCATGATGATGTCCGCGCCGAGCGTCTCTTGAATCTCGATGGAGCGCTCGGGGGACAGGAGGATGTGGCGCCCGTCCAGGTGCGACTGGAAGGCGGCGCCCTCCTCGGTGATTTTGCGCTTCTCGGCGAGGCTGAAGACCTGGAAGCCGCCGCTGTCGGTGAGCATGGGCCGGTCCCAGGAGATGAAGCGGTGCAGGCCGCCCATCTCCCCCACCAGGTCGTCTCCGGGCCGGAGCATGAGGTGATAGGTGTTGCCGAGGATGATCTGCGCGTCGATCGTGAACAGGTCGTCCGGACCCACGCCCTTGACGCTGCCCACGGTGCCCACGGGCATGAAGATGGGCGTCTCGATGAGCCCGTGGGGGGTGTGCAGGCGACCCCGGCGCGCGCGCGTGCCCGAGGCGTCCTCGTGCAGCAGCTCATAGCGCACCAGACTCGGTGCAACGCGGGTGTCGCCCTTCTCCTTGCGCGGCTCTGCCATTGCGTCGTGTCTCCCCTACTCCGTCACCAGCATCGCGTCGCCATACGAGAAGAACCGGTAGCCGGCGGCGACGGCCTCCCGGTAGGCCGCCAGGGTGCGCTCGCGGCCGAGCAGCGCGCTCACCAGCACCACCAGCGTGGAGCGCGGGAGGTGGAAGTTGGTGAGCAGCACGTCCACCTGCCGGAAGGCGAAGCCGGGGCGGATGAAGATCGTCGTCTCGCCCGGGCCGGAGCGCAGGCGCCCCGTCTCCGGCTCCGTGGCCGCCTCCAGGGTGCGCACCACGGTGGTGCCCACCGCCACCACCCGGCGCCCCTCGGCCTTGGCGGCATTCACCGCCTGGGCGGTGGCCTCGGAGACGAAGTAGCGCTCCGGGTGCATGTGGTGCTTCTCCAAGTTCTCCTCGCGCACGGGGAGGAAGGTGCCCGGCCCCACGTCCAGCGTCACCTCGACGCGGCGGATGCCCTTGGCCGCCAGGGCCGCGAAGGTGGCGTCGGTGAAGTGCAGCCCGGCGGTGGGCGCCGCCACCGCGCCCGAGGCCCGCGCGTACACCGTCTGGTAGCGCTCGGCATCCGAGGCCTCGGGGGCGCGGGTGATGTAGGGCGGCAGAGGCAGGCGGCCGGCCTTCTCCAGCACCTCGGCGAGCGACGTGCCCGGCGCGGCGTGGAAGCGGACCCGGTACTCGCCGCCCCCGAGCGCCTCCAGCACCTCGGCCTCCAGGCCCTCGAAGGCGATGCGCGCCCCGGGCTTGAGGCCCTTGGAGGCCTGTCCGAGGCAGATCCACTCCAGCGCCTCGGTCGCCCCGCCGAGCGCCTGCGAGGTGAGCGTGGGAGCCGCCGGGCGGACGACGAGCAGCTCCACCCGGCCGCCCGTCCCCACCTTGCTCCCGAGGAGGCGGGCGGGGATGACGCGGGCGTCGTTGACGACGAGCAGGTCGCCCTCGCGCAGCAGCTCGGGCAGCTCGGCGAAGCGGCGGTGGGCCCTCGCATCCGAGGAGCGGCTCACCACCATGAGGCGGGAGGCATCGCGGGCGCCGAGGGGCGCCTGGGCGATCTGCGCCTCGGGAAGTTCGAAGTCGTAATCGGAGAGCAGTGACGACACGGAGGACGGGCTTGTAACAGCCCGGACGTCGCGACGAAACGGGATGTGTCAGTAGAGCTGCTGGAGCTCGGTCCCCGGGTAGTAGTGCGAGAGGATGTCGCGGTAGGAGAGCCCCTCGTCCGCGAGCCCCTTGGCCCCCCACTGGCACAGGCCGGCGCCGTGGCCGTAGCCGCGGCCATTGAAGTGCCAGGCCCCTCCGGTGCGCTCCACGTCGAACCCCAGGCTCTTGAGCTTCGTGTAGCCGAGCTTCCGCCGGAGCGTCGCCCCATCGAGCGAGACGCCGTTGGCGGTAACCACCCGGTTCACCCGGTGGGTAGCGCTGCGGGAGGCGACGCGGAAGCCTTCGGTGGCCTGGCCCAGCGCGGCATGCAGCTCCGAGTCGGAAACAGTGGCGCTCCAGCGGCTGGCGGGCAGGCTGCCGCACGGGCAATCCACGGCCTGGAGGTACGGGAGGTCTCGCTGGAGGGCGTCCTGGCCAGACTCGGTACGGCCGCCGCACGAGGCGTGGAAGTAGGCCTCGATGGGGGCGAGCTCGTAGGTGAGCACCTCGCCGCGAGTGGCCTCCACGGCGGCGCGGCTGCGCGGGTCCTCGCGGTTGAGGCCGCCGTAGACCTGATGGAGCACACTGCTGCCCATGTGGAAGGGGCTGCCGTAGGTCTCGAGCTTCTTCTGGAGGGCGTAGGTGCGAGCCGCCACGGCCTGGGCCTTGAGGGCCTCGGGGGGGAAGGAGACGGGCATCTCGCTGCCGAGCACGCCAGCGAGGTAGTCCTCGAGCGGGATGACGTTGATGAGCTGGAGCCCGTCCTTGTAGAGGCGCACCACGACATCGCCGCGCACCTGCATGCCCCCGGCGCGCAGGGGCGAGGAGCCGGGCACGCCCGCGTCCTCGGAGTCCTCGCCAGCGCGGAAGCGCACCGCGTTGCCGATGACGGGGGCCCCATTGAGCTCCAGGCGGGAGCCGCGGCGCCGCACGACGACGCTGTCCGGGTCGAGCGGGGAGAAGCGGGCGTCCTCGGTATCGGAGCCGAAGGACAGGGCGCGGCCGCTCACGCGGACTTCGGCCTGGGCGTCCCCCATGGCGATGCGCATCGTCTCCACGGCGAGCGCGCGGAAGGGCGCGAGCAGGAGCAAGAGGAGTGCAACAGGTCGCCACATGGTGCCCGAGTGTAGGGGTTGGTGCTCATGGCTCAAGAAATCGGCCGGCGGATGGCGGAGAATGCGCGGCACGTGTCCCCTGCCCCCGACGTCTCCCGCCTCTCGGCCCCCGAGCTCTGCGCGGCGCTGCGAGCGCTGCCCTACCGTGAGTCCGCCTTCCTGGTGCTCCGGTTGGTGCGGGGCAGCACGCTGGCGGAGAGCGCGGCTTTTTACGGCGTCTCGTCGGAGGCCTTCTCCGTGAACCTGCTGCGGGCGGGGCTGGCCCTCACGGCCGCGGCGGCCCTCCCCTGCCGCCCTCCGGAGAACGACGCGGAGGAGGCCCTCTGGGCGCGAGCCCTCGCCGAGGCACTGGAGCGAGAGACGGCGGTGGTGCCCCCGGGGCTGACGAGTCTGGTGGCGCTGTGCCGGCGGTTGCGCGCGCAGGGCCCGGAGGTGGCGGCGGCGCTCGAGGCCGCCGAGCGCGAAGAGGAAGCCTCACCGAGTCGCACGCGGGAGGACTGGCTGCGGAAGCTGGCGGTGCTGGCCCTGCTGGGACTGACGGGGTACCTGTACTGCAACCGCCCCGAGGCGCCGCCGGAGCGCCCGGTCCAACCGAGGCCCATGGAACGCTGAGAGAGCCCTGGACGGGCCGAGCGGCCGCGCGTAAGGGAGAGCCATGCGCGCTGCCAGCCTTGCCCTGTTGACCCTGGTCCTCGTGGGATGCCCCAAGCAGGTGGACACCACCCGGGTCGCCGGCTCGGACGACGAGCAGCTCGCCACCTATGAGGCGCGGCTAGAGGAGTTGCGCTCCCGAGGAGCGGGCGGGGAGACGTCCTGCGAGGACCGCTGCACCCAGGCCACGCAGACGTGCGACGTGACGGAGGACTTCTGCGAGGTGGTGGCCCGTCATCCCGACCGGACGGATCTGACGCGGCGGTGTGTGCAGGCCCAGGAGTCCTGCGCGGAGACGACGGATGGCTGCACGCGCTGCCGGGCCCGCTGAGGGCGAAACCGGGGGGATTACCCACCCACCCCCGACCTCCCATACGATGGGAGTCCCCACCTCAGGAGTGCCCATGTCCCGCCGTCTGTCCGTCCTGCTGCTGTCGACCTGGCTCGCCGCGCCGGGCCTCGCGCTCGCGGGGGACCTCACGCCCGAGCAGATCGCGCGGATGCGCAGCGACGAGAAGGCCGCGCTGGATCGCGTGAACGCCGCGCACGGGAACAAGAAGTCCTCCGAGATGAGCAATGCCGAGCGGCGGCGGCTCATCCAGGAGCAGCAGCAGGCCGTCCAGGGGGTCCGGGACCAGCACGGGGTGTCGGAGAAGGACTACGCGCGCCAGACGACCCGGATGGGAAGGAAGCAGACCGAGGCGGTGGAGGCGGCGGCCAAGGAGCTGGAGGCGAAGAAGGCCGCCGAGGCCACGAAGAGCCAACCGGGCGGAGGGCAGGAGCCTGGGGAGATCCAGGTCCAGCAGGGCTTCGATGATGAGAACCCGGTGACGCTGGAGGAGCAGGAGGGCGCGGCGCCCTCCGTGGAAGTGGGGATTCCCCAGGACGAGGAAGTCCCGTCCGAGGAGGAGTGAGCCCCTCCCCTACCCCCAGCGCCGCTGCTGCCAGACCCCGTCATAGGGGCAGGCGCAGTCGGTCTCCTCGGGCTCGGGGTAGACGTAGCGCTCGCCCTTGAAGTTGCGGAAGACGGTCTGGTTCTCCCCACGCTCCAGGACGTAGTCGGGCTGGAGCGTCACCTTGCCGCCGCCGCCGGGCAGATCCACGGCGAGGTGGGGCACGGCGAGGCCAGTGGTGAAGCCGCGGAGCTGCTGGAGGATCTCGACGCCCTTGGAGATGGGGGTGCGCAGGTGCTCGCAGCCCTCGGCCACGTCCATCTGGTGGAGGTAGTAAGGGCGGACGCGGATGCGCAGCAGGGCGTGGGAGAGCTCCTGGATGATGCGGGCGTCCGAGTTGAGCTGCCGCATGAGGACGGCCTGGTTCTCGACGGGGATGCCGTGGTCCACGAGCCGCTCGCAGGCCTCGCGGGCCTCGGGGGTGATCTCCTTGGGGTGGTTGAAGTGGGTGACGACGTAGACGGGGGCGTAGCGCCGCAGGAGGCTGGCCAGCGAGTCGGTGACGCGCATGGGCAGGCACACGGGGACGCGCGTGCCGATGCGCACCATCTCCACGTGGGGAATCTCATGCAGGGGCGCGAGCAGCGCCTCCAGCCGCTCCTCCGAGAGCAGGAACGGATCTCCACCGGAGATGAGGACATCGCGCACCTCGGGGTGGCTGCGGATGTACTCGAGGCCGCGCCGCATCTGCTCCTTGGTGAGCTCGGCCTCGCCGCCCTTGGTGATGCGGCGGCGGGTGCAGTGGCGGCAGTAGACGGAGCAGGTGTCGAGCGCGAGGAAGAGCACCCGGTCCGGGTACTTGTGGACGATGGCCTCCTCGGGCCGGGTCTTGTCCTCACCGAGCGGGTCCGCGAGCTCCCCGGGGCGGATGCGGGCCTCGGCGCGCACGGGGATGGACTGCATGCGGATGGGGCAGAAGGGGTGGTCCCTGTCGATGAGGGACAGGTAGTAGGGGCTGATGCCGATGCGGAAGAGCGAGGAGGTCTCCTGCACGCCGGCGCGCTCGTCGGGCGTGAGGGGGACGTACTTCTCGAGCTGCGCGAGGCCGCGCACGGCATGGCGCTGATGCCAGCGCCAGTCGGACCACTCGGCGTCGGTGGCCTCGGGAAAAAGCGAACGGCGCCCGGCCTCGGAGGCCGGACGCGCGAGAGCGCCCTTGGAGGGCGGCCTGGGGGGGAGCATTACGCCGCCTTGGCCTGATCGCGCCACCACTGCTGGCCCGACTCGGGCAGCGTGTAGATGGGGTCGAAGTACTCGTACTTGCGGCTGAGGGCGTCGGGGTCATTGCCCTCGATGCCGGTGCGGTAGTTCTTGGTCCAGTACGAGATGCCGCGCTCGCGGTCGTACTCGGACACCTGGTGGATCCACCGCTTCCCGACGAAGGGCACGTCGCAGACGATGCGCGGGGTGGCGAAGCCGGGCATGTACCCCATGATGTCGTGCTGGAGCTGCTGGGCCTCGGCCACGGAGAGCCGCCAGTGCTCCGAGTTGGGGATCATGTCGCACATGTAGAAGTAGTACGGCAGGATCTTGGCGTGATCGAGCAGGGTGAAGCACAGCTCGAGCAGGTCCTTGGGGGTGCTGTTCACGCCGCGCAGCAGGACGCCCTGGTTGCGCACGTCGCGGAAGCCCATGTCGAGCAGCTTGCGCACGGCCTTGCCCACCAGCGGGGTGAGCTGGCGGGCGTTGTTGACGTGGGTGTGGAGGGCGAGGTCCACGCCGCGCTCATTGGCCTTCTTGGCGAGGCGCTCCAGCCCCTGCAGGACGGAGTCCTGGAGGAAGTGCTGGGGGATGGCCATGAGGCCCTTGGAGGCCAGGCGGATGTCGCGGATGTTGGGGATGTCGAGCAGCGCGCTGACGAAGGGCTCGAGGGCCTGGATGGGAAGGTTGGCGATGTCGCCGCCGCTGACGACCACGTCGCGGACGGTGGGCGTCCGGCGCAGGTAGTCGAGCATCTGCTCGTAGCGCTCCTTCTGGCCGACGTTGAAGCGGTGCTTCTGCACCTGGGGCACGTCGTTACCGACGAGGTCCATGCGGGTGCAGTGGCCGCAGTACTGGGGGCAGGTGGGGAGCATCTCCGCCAGCACCTTGGTGGGGTAGCGGTGGGTGAGCCCCTCGACGACCCACATATCGGCTTCGTGGAGGCTGTCGCGGCTGGCCTTGGGGTGGTTGGTCCACTCGGTGTGCCGGTCGTCGAAGGCGGGGAGCATGTAACGGCGGACCGGGTCGTTCCACAGGTCCGTCTCGTCCATGGTGTTGAGCATCTGGGGCGGGACGAGGATGGACATCGTCGCGCGCTCGCGCTGGTCGCGCTCCAGGCTGGCCAGGAGGTCATCCGCCAGGAAGTGGCCGAGGACGGCCTTGAGCTCCTTGAGGTTCTTGACGGTGTGCTTGCGCTGCCAGACGGAGCTCTCCCACTCGGCCTGGGTGACGTCCTTGTAGCCGGGCAGACGCCGCCAATCGGGCTCCACGAACTCACGGCGGAGCGGGTAGGAAAACGGCTGCTGCGCGGGGCCAGCCGAAGCGGGCTTTCCGCGGATGGGCGTCGTCGTCATGGCGAACCACCTTCATGGAACCAGGGCCCGGGACACGGCTCCCGGGGACAGGGGTCCCTCTTTACCCAACAAAGGAAAGAGGGCAACGAATGCGTGCGTGACTGACTACTCGACAGGCACGTTGATGAGCTTGGCCATATCCCCTTCGGAGATCTTCACCTGCTGGGGCTTGCTCTGCTTGCCGCCCATCTTGAAGATGACCGTGTGGTTGCCCACTGGGAGGATGACCGGGTTGCCGAGTGCCGCCGGGGTATCGCGGCCGGTGTACTTCCCGTCGACCCAGATTTGAGCGCCGAGGGGACGTGAGCTGCAGGCGAGCTTGCCCTTGGCAGTCGACTTGGGGGTGTTGGAGACCTTCGTGACAGGGTTCTTCGGAGCGGGCTGTGGCTTGACG
>NZ_DASVSO010000581.1:0-3931 GCF_036388035.1 Archangium sp. | reverse complement strand
CCCCCGTCCTCGCCCTCCCGGCCCGGCCCCAAGGCCGAGCACCACGACGAGGCGCCCGCCACCAAGGCGCTCGCCGACCGCAGCATCCGCGTGAACGTCGAGGTGCTCGACTCGCTCGGCCTGCTCGCGGGAGATCTGCTGGTGGAGAGCGCGCGCGGACGCCTGCGCGCCTCCGAGGTCGAGTCCCTGCTCAACCGCTTCTCGCGCCTGGGCGACCGCTTCCTCAAGCTGGCCGATGTGCTGCAGGTCCCCAACTCGCTGCGCAATGAGGTGGAGCGCATCGAGAGCGACCTGCACATGCTGCGCGACGACGCCTTCCGCTTCGCGCGCCGCAACGGGGACGGCATCGAGACGCTGCACGGCAACCTGGCGATGATGGCGGACCACGTGGCCGAGGCTCGCCTCGTGCCGCTGTCCACCGTCTTCGACGCCTTCCCGCGCGCCGTGCGCGACATCGCTCGCGCCCAGGCCAAGGAGGTGGACCTCGTCATCGAGAACGCCGACCTCGGCGTGGATCGCTCGATGCTGGCCGACGTGCGTGACGCCCTGGTGCACCTGCTGCGCAACGCGGTGGACCACGGCCTGGAGTCGCCCGACGATCGCCGCATGCTCGGCAAGCCCACCACGGGCCGGCTGCTCATCCGCGTGCGCGCCGATGGCGACATGCTCAGCATCGAGGTCATCGACGACGGCCGCGGCATGGACCCGCAGAAGCTGCGGGAAGTGGCCGTGCGCAAGCGCCTGCTGACGGATCAGCAGGCCGCGGCCCTCTCGGAGCGCGAGGCCATCGAGCTCGTCTTCCGGGCGGGCTTCTCCACTCGCGAGGAGATCACCGACATCTCCGGCCGCGGCGTGGGCATGGACGTCGTGAAGAAGAAGGTGGAGTCGCTGGGTGGCTCGGTGGGCATCGTCAGCCGTCTGGGACGAGGCTCCTCCATCACCCTGCGGCTGCCGCAGTCGCTGGCGCTCATGAAGGTGCTGCTGGTGCGCCTGGGCGACGACGTCTATGGCATGCCCGCCGCCGACGTGGTGGCGGTGATGCGCGTGAAGCCGGAGGACCGGATGGAGGTCTTCGGCACCCTGGCGGTGAAGCACCGGGGCAAGCCCACCGCGCTGGTGGGGCTGGGGCCGCTGCTGGGCGTCAACGGCGGCAACCGCTTCGACAAGCCGCCCGCGGTGGTGGTGCGCCATGGAGATGACGTGGCGGCCCTGGTGGTGGACGGCTTCGTGGACGAGCGCGAGGTGGCGGTGAAGCCTTGCGGCGGTGAGTTCCTCAAGGGCGCCGCCTTCATCGCCGGTACGGCCGCGCTGGAGGACGGCCGCATCGCCGTGCTCCTGCACGTGCCGGACATCATGGCCGAGGTGCGCCGCCTGGCGCGGCCCGTCACCCAGTCCCAGGCCGCCAAGCGCCTGCGGGTGCTGCTGGTGGACGACTCGCCCATCGCGCGCGCCACCGAGTCCGCGCTCGTCAAGGCGTTGGGGCACACCGTGGAAGAGGCCCAGGACGGCGAGGAGGGCTACCAGAAGGCCCAGTCCCAGGCGTACGACCTCATCCTCACGGACGTGCAGATGCCTCGGCTGGACGGCTTCTCGTTCACGCGGCGGCTCAAGTCCACCGCGGGGCTGGCGCGCATTCCGGTCATCGTCCTCTCCTCGCTCGCGTCGCCAGAGGACAGACGGCGCGGGGCCGAGGCGGGCGCGGATGCGTACCTCGTCAAGGGCGAGCTGGGCGTGGAGAGCCTGGCACAGACCATCGATCGTCTGACCTGAGGCACGTGATGGGGGCCGCTTGGACGTAGGTGCGTCCGCATATCGCGTCTTGCTCGTGGGCGAGGTCCTCAAGGGGGCCTCGCGCGGGTTGTTCGACGGGGTGGTGCTCGCCCCGGCGGGCACCGTCTGCGAGTTCTCCGCGGCGTTGGAGCACGTGCGGCGCCTCCACCCGGACGTGGTGGTGGTGGACCTGTCCGGGCCCGACGCGCTCAAGGCCATCGAGCGGGTGATGGCGGAGCGGCCCGTGCCCGTGGTTGCGCTCCATCCGGGCGTGCTCTCGGGCGCGGACGCCTTCCAGGCGCTGGCGGTGGGCGCCGTGGAGGTGGTGGAGCGCCCCGCCGAGCCCGGCGTCGACTTCTGGCAGGCGGTGAGCCGCAAGCTGATGCTGCTCGCCGAGGTGCGCGTGACGCGCCCCGTTCAGGCCCAGAAGCCTCGCCACCTGCGCCCCTCGGCCACCGATGCGCCGTACCCGCTGCTGGCCATCGCCTCGTCGCTCGGGGGGCCCAAGGCGCTCGCCGTGGTGCTGAGGATGTTGCCCAAGAACTTCCCCGCGCCCGTCTGCATCTGCCAGCACATCAGCAATGGCTTCACCGAGGGGCTGGCCCAGTGGCTCGGCTCCGAGACTCCACTGCGCGTGGTGGAGGCCAATGACGGGGACGAGATGGTGCCCGGGAATGTCTACATCGCTCGCTCGGGCACGCACCTGGTGGTGCGCCCGAAGGGCCGGCTGGTGTTGGATCCGAGCCCGCCGGTGCGGGGCTTCCGGCCCTCGTGCGACGTGCTGCTGACGTCGGCGGCGGAGGCCTTCGGGACGCGTACCCTCGGCGTCATCCTCACCGGCATGGGCCGGGATGGAGCCCGGGGGCTGAAGGAAATTCGTGAGCGCGGTGGGCGAACCATCGCGCAGGATCGGGCGACCTGCGCCGTGTACGGCATGCCGAAGGAGGCCGTGCGCATTGGCGCCGCCGAAGAGGTGCTGCCGCTCGAGCAGATCGCACCGACGCTCGTCCAGTGGGTGGAGACATGCTGACAGTGACCTCAAGGGCCCTGCAGCAATTGGCCGCCCTCCTGTTGGAGCGGGCGGGGCTGAAGATTACTCCGGACGGCTACCACAGCCTCCGGCTCGCGCTGTCCACGCGCATGCCCGTGGTGGGCCTCGTGGACTCCGAGGAGTACGTGCGGCGCCTCCGCGCCCCTTCTTCCGAGGACGAGCTGCGCGCGCTGCTGCCGCTCGTCACCGTGGGGCACACGGAGTTCTTCCGCGATCCCAAGCAGTTCCGGGCGCTGGAGAGCCGCATCCTCCCGGAGGCGCTGTGGCGGGCGCGGCGGGAGAACCGCCGGGTGTCCATCTGGTCCGCGGGGTGCGCCACCGGCGAGGAGCCCTACAGCCTCGCCATGGTGCTGGCGGAGCAGGGCGCGCTCCCCATCGAGGTGGACCTGTGGGCCACCGACCTGAACCTCGCCGCGGTGGAGGCCGCCAAGCAGGGGCGCTTCTCGAGTCGGCGCGTCGGTGGCATGCCCAACGAGCGCCGGGTGCGCTTCTTCCGGCCGGTGGATGAGGGCTATGAGATCGTCTCCTCGTTGAAGGACTACGTCCGCTTCGACGGGCAGAACCTCGCCGTGCCCGTCTTCGAGAAGGTCAAGCCGGAGTCGCTGGACCTCATCCTCTGCCGCAACGTCATCATCTACTTCGACCTGCCCACCATCCGCGCGCTGATGGATCGCTTCCTCGCGGCGCTGCGACCCGGGGCCCTGCTGCTGCTGGGGTACTCGGAGAGCCTCTTCAAGGTCTACGACCGCTTCGAGATGGTGGAGGTGGAGGGCTCGTTCGTCTACCGGCGGCCCGAGAAGCCGCTGCCGGTGCGCGCTCCGGGCTCCGGCCCGAGGCCGATGATGATCGGCGCGCTGCCACCCGTGGGCAACCGTCCGTCCATGTCCTCGGGCAGCGTACAGCCTCGGGAGTCGGTGTCGACCCTGACGTTGCCTTCGAGCCCGAGCCTCACGACGCTGCCCGCCACCCGGGCCCTGCAGAAGACGCTCGATGCGTCGCCCTCGGGTGCCCAGGCTCAGGGTGGCGTGGCGCCGCGCAAGACGGTGGACCTGCCCGCGGTGGGAGCGCCCAAGGTGTCCGAGGCGCCCCTGGGGGCGACTGGCTCCACGG
>NZ_DASVSO010000580.1:0-39600 GCF_036388035.1 Archangium sp. | reverse complement strand
GCCTGTCTGGCCGCCTGCTCGCGTTCCAGGAAGAGATGTGCGAGCACCCTCTCCTGCCCCTCTGGACAGGAACCGCCCCATGCCGTTCCCGCCGCTCCGCTGGAGCCTCCTGCTTGCCCTCGTCTGCCTGCTCGCCCCTGGACCCTCCCAGGGTGCCGGGAAGAAGAAGCCACGTGTAAAGGCCTCCCGGCACCTCGTCGCCATCCCCGGCGGCGAGGCGCTGCGCCGCGATGCCGCGGCGGCCTTCCACCGCATGCACGCCGCGGCCCGGGCCGAGGGCTTCCGGCTCTGGGCGAGCAGCGGCTACCGCACCGTTCGCGAGCAGCGCCTGCTGTACGAGCGCTACCGCAAGGGGCTGGGCCCTCGGGCGGCTCGCCCCGGGCGCTCCAACCACCAGCGTGGCATCGCGGTGGACCTGGCCGTGGGGGACGAGGAGTCTCCCATCTACCGCTGGCTCGCGAGCCATGCGTGCCGCCATGGCTTCCGGCGCACGGTGCCCTCCGAGCCGTGGCACTGGGAGTACCGGCCTCGCATCACCCGAGCCCCTGCCTCGGGCCGAGACTGCGCTGGCCAGCCCCTGCCGCCCGCGGCACTGTCGCGCAAGGCCTCCCCGGACCTGAGCTGACGGGGCGCCAGGCCAGGACTGCCCGCTTTCGAGCACCCACAATGTCCCGCAGTGTCCCTCTCACCCTGGGGACGGATGCGTGGGGAGGGGGTGAGCGCCAATGTGGGCGGCCTCTCCATGACCGCCCTTCTGATCGCCACCCTGCTCTGTCACGCGGCGCTTCCCGCCAGAGCGACGCTCGCCCAGGCGGGGCCCCCGGGTAGCGCGCAGCCTCCCGCGGTGACTCCGCCCTTCCAGCCCGAGGTCTCCGACCCGATGCTGGCTCCCGTCCCTCCGGCGCCAGTCCAGGTGGCCTCCTGGCAGGAGGCACTCGACCAGCTGCGCCAGCGCTCCACGGACCTGCGCACCGCGCTGGCCCGGGTGGAGTCCGCCGCGGGGCTGCGGCGTGCGGCGCTCGCCGGACTGTTGCCCTCCCTGAGTGGCTCGGTGTCCGTCCAGTACAACGTGCTCGACCCCAGCTCGACGCCCCTTCTCGGCGGAGGCATCGGCGGCGGTGTGGGCGGAGGCGTCGGAGGGAGCACGGGCGGAGCGGAGGGAGCGCCCACGCCCACCTCGCCGCTGGGGACGGGCGTGCTGACGGCCACCGTGCCCTTGTTCAACCTGAGCGCCATCCAGTCGCTGCGCTCGGCGAATGCGTCGCGCCGTGCCGCCCACCTCACCCTGGAGGAGACGCGGCGCCAGCTCACCGGCGCGCTCGCCCGGGCACTGGCACGGGTGGTGTCCTCCGAGCGGCTCGCCGAGGTGAACCGCGTCAACCTGCGCTCGGCCCTGGAGCGGCTGGCGCTCGCCCAGCGGCGGCTGGAGTTGGGAGCGGGCACCCGGCTGGACGTGGTGCGGCTGCAGCAGGACGCGGAGTCGGCGCGCACGGCGGTGGTGTCCGGCGACGAGTCGCTGCGGCAGGCGCGGGACACGCTGGGACTGGTGCTGGGGGTGGAGCGGCCCGTGGGCGTGGCGCGCGGCGTAGAGTTGCAGGAACTGCTGGACCAGGCGCAGCGGGCCTGCCGGAAGCTGGAGGGCATGGAGACACGGCCGGACCTCGCGGCGGCGCGCGCGCGGCTCGAGTCGGCCGAGCTCACCGTGGCGGCGGCCCAGGCGCAGTACGCCCCCACGCTGGCGGCGCAGAGCACCGCGGTGGGCCTCACGGTGGATCCGGGCTTCGCGCGGGTGCCGGTGTGGAACGTGGGCGCGGTACTCACCCTGCCCTTCTGGGAGGGAGGCGCGCGCGAGGGCCGCGTGCAACAGGCCCGGGCCGAGGAGGAGGTGGCACGCGAGCAGGTGGTGTCCAGCCAGCGCGCGGCCACGGTGGAGCTGACGCAGGCGGCGCGCGAGGTGGAGGTGGCGCGGGTGGCGCAGGAGATCGCCGCCCGGGCGCGCGCGCTGGCCGAGGAGAACGACCGGCTCACCCGCCGGGCCTTCGAGGTGGGCACGGGGACGAGCCAGGAGCTGGTGGTGTCTGCGGCGGCGCTGCGGCAGGCGGAGCTGGAGCTGGTGTTGCGGGACTTCGAACTGCTCCAGGCGCGGATCGAGGCATTCCTCGCGGAGGCGGCATGCGACTGGTGAGACAGCGGGTGTGGGGGGTGTGGCTGGCGGCCCTGGCCCTGGCGGGGTGTCGCGGCTCGGAGGGGAAGGGCCCGCAGCAGGCAGGCCCCGGCGCCGGGCAGCCGATGCCGGTGGAGGTGCTGGAGCTGAGGCCGGGCCCGGTGCGCGACGTGGGCGAGTACCTGGGGACGCTCATCTCCCGGCGCAGCGTCACCCTCTACCCGCAGGTGGCCGGCTACGTGCGGCGCATCGGCGTGAAGCCCGGCGAGCAGGTGAAGGCGGGGCAGCTGCTGCTGGAGGTGGACCCGAGCCGCGAGCGCGCGGGCGTCCAGAGCGCGCAGGCGCAGCGCAACTCGGCCCTGGCCCAGCGGCGGTACGCACGCAGCACCCGCCAGCGCGCCGAGCAGCTCCTGAAGGAAGGCCTCATGAGCCGTCAGGACTACGAACAGGCGGTGGCGCAGTCCGCGGCGGCCGAGGCGAGCGCGCGCTCGGCGGAGGCGCAGTTGCAGGCGCAGCAGGTGGAGCTCGGCTTCTACCGGTTGACGGCCCCCTTCGCCGGCGTGGTGGGGGACATCCCCGTGAAGCCGGGCGACTACGTCACCCCGCAGACGGTGCTGACGAGCGTGGACCAGAGCCGCGCGCTCGAGGTGTCCGTGGCGGTGCCGCCGGAGCGCGCCTCGCAGGTGAAGGTGGGGAGCACCTTGGTGGAGGTGCTGGACGACGAGGGCAAGCCGGTGGTGAGCGCCCCCGTCTTCTTCGTGGCCCCCACGTCCGACCCGAGCACGCAGCTGGTGGAGCTGAAGGCCGCCTTCGACAACACGGTGGGGCTGCGCGCCGGCCAGGTGGTGCACACCCAGGTGGTGTACGAGACGCGCGAGTCGCTGCGGCTGCCCACCTTCGCGGTGACGCAGCAGAGCAGCCAGTTCTTCGCCATGGTGGCGGCGCAGGCGGACGGTGGCACCACCGTGGCGCAGCGCCGGCCGGTGAAGCTGGGAGGGCTCGAGGACAACCACTACGAGCTGCTGGACGGCCTGGAGGCGGGAACGCCCGTCATCGTCGGCTCGCTCCAGCAGCTTCGAGATGGCCAGCCCATCCAGCCCAAGCCCGTGCAGCGGCTCCCGGGTGAGGGCGAGGGGCCCGGCGTGGGCGGTGCCGCGGACGCGGGCACGGGCGGCGCTGGGGACGCGGGCATGGGCTCGAGCCCGGACGGGGGGAAGTGAGCCCCCATGTTCTCCGACCTCTTCATCCGCCGGCCCATCCTCGCCAGCGTCATCTCCATCCTCATCACCCTGGTGGGAGCCATCTCCATCCCCACCCTGCCCGTCGAGCAGTACCCCAACCTCGCCGCGCCCCAGGTGACGGTGCAGTCCACGTACATCGGCGCCTCCGCCGAGGTGGTGGAGAGCGCGGTGACGACGGTGCTGGAGCGTCAGCTCAACGGCCTGGAGGGCATGCGCTACATCTCCTCCACCAGCAGCAACAACGGCACCAGCACCGTCACCGTCACGTTCGACCCGGAGCGGGACCTGGACGTCGCCGCGGTGGACGTGCAGAACCGGGTGGCCACCGCCTCGGGGCGACTGCCCGCCGAGGTGAACGCGCTGGGCATCACCATCAACAAGACGCAGTCGCAGCTCCTCATGTCCTTCGGCCTGTATGACCAGGAGGGGCGCTACGACACGGGCTTCATCAGCAACTACGCGGACGTCTACATCCGCGACGCGCTGCTGCGAGTCGAGGGCGTGGGCGACGTGCGCATCTTCGGCGAGCGCCGCTTCGCCATGCGGCTGTGGTTGGACCCCACGAAGCTGGCGAGCCGGGGGCTCACGGCGCAGGACGTGGTGGGCGCGCTGCGTGAGCAGAACGTGCAGGTAGCCGCGGGACAGGTGGGGCAGCCGCCCTCGCCCCAGGGGCAGACGTATCAAATCAACGTGCAGGTGCTCGGCCAGCTCTCCACGCCGGAGCAGTTCGGCGACATCGTGGTGCGGCGCGGCGAGGACGGCACGCTGGTGCAGGTCAAGGACGTGGGCCGGGCGGAGCTGGGGGCGGAGAACTACAACCAGCTCTTGCGCTTCAACGGCCGCGACGCGGTGGGCCTGGGCATCTTCCAGCTCCCCGGCTCCAACGCGCTGGAGGTGCGCGAGGGCGTGGTGGCCGAGCTGGAGCGGCTCGAGGGCAACTTCCCGCCGGGCCTCGTCTACGAGAAGGCCTTCGACACCACGGCGGCGGTGGAGGAATCCATCAACGAGGTGCTGCACACGCTGCTGGAAGCCATCGTGCTGGTCATCTTCGTGGTCTTCATCTTCCTGCACGGCTGGCGCAGCATCCTCGTGGTGGCCACGACGCTGCCGGTGTCCCTGGTGGGCACCTTCGCCTTCGTCAGCGCGTTCGGCTTCTCGCTCAACACGCTGACGCTCTTCGGCCTGACGCTGGCCACGGGCCTGGTGGTGGACGACGCCATCGTGGTCATCGAGAACGTCGAGCGCCTCATGGCGGAGGAGAAGCTGCCGGCGCGTGAGGCCACGCACCGGAGCATGCGGCAGGTGGGCGGCGCGGTGGTGGCCACGGCGCTGGTGCTCTCCGCGGTGTTCGTCCCGGTGTCCTTCTTCCCGGGCACCACGGGCGCCATCTACCAGCAGTTCGCGCTCACCCTCGCCTTCTCCATCGGCCTGTCGGCGCTGGTGGCCCTCACGCTGTCTCCGGCGCTGTGCGCCCGGCTGCTGCGCCCGCACGAGGGGCGGAAGTGGCGTGTCTTCCGCTGGGTGGACCAGGGCATGGACGCCTTCCGGCGCGGCTACGCGCGCTTCCTGGGCCGGCTGCTGACACCGCGCGCCCGGTGGGCGGTGCTGGGGGTCTTCGTGGTGTTCCTCGGCATCACCGCGCTGCTCTATCGCCTCACGCCCACGGGCTTCATCCCCGAGGAGGACCAGGGCTACCTCATCGTCGCCATCCAGGGCCCGGAGGGCACGTCGCTGGACTACACGCGGCAGGTGCTCCTCCAGGCCGAGGACGTCCTGCGCGAGCAGAAGGAGGTGAAGGACATCTTCACCGTGGGCGGCTTCTCGCTGCTGGGCACCGGCCCCAACTACGGCGTCCTCTTCGTCAACCTCGCCCTGTGGGACGAGCGCGAGGAGAAGGAGCAGAGCGTGGCGGGGCTGGTCAACCGGCTGCGCGGGCCGCTCGCCGCCATCCCCGGCGCGCGGGTGCTGGCCTTCCAGCCCCCCACCATCCGCGGCGTGGGCAGCGTGGGCGGCTTCGAGTTCGTCCTGGAGGACCAGCAGGGCACCCACACGCTGGAGGAGCTGGCGGCGGCCACGCAGCAGCTCGCGGCGCGGGCCAACCAGTCACCGGAGCTGCGCAGCGTCTTCTCCTCCTATACGGCGAGCACCCCGCTGCTCAACGTGTCGGTGGACCGGGAGAAGGCCAAGGCCCTGGGCGTGTCGCTGGACGCGCTCTACTCCACGCTCCAGGTCTACATGGGCAGCCAGTACGTCAATGACTTCACCTTCGCCAACCGCGTCTACCGCGTCTACGTGCAGGCGGCCATGCCCTTCCGAGATGAGCCCCGGGACATCTCCGCCTTCTACGTGCGCTCGGCCCAGGGGGACATGGTGCCGCTGGAGAGCCTCGTCACGGTGAAGCCCGTCACCACCGCGCAGAACATCCAGCACTACAACCTGTTCCGCTCGGCCACCATCAACGGCCAGGGCGCGCCCGGCAGCAGCACGGGCCAGGCGCTGGAGGCCATGGAGGCCGTCGCCCGGCAGCACCTGCCGGCGGGCTACACCTTCGAGTGGACGGGCCTGTCGCTCGAGCAGAAGCAGGCCTCGGGCAAGGTGCTGCTCATCTTCGCCCTGGGCATCGTCTTCGTCTTCCTCGTGCTGTCGGCGCAGTACGAGAGCTTCGCCCTGCCCTTCGTCATCATGCTCGCGGTGCCGGTGGCGATGATGGGGGCGCTGGCGCTGCAGAACCTGCGCGGGCTGGCCAATGACGTCTTCTGCCAGGTGGGCCTGGTGATGCTGGTGGGCCTCTCCAGCAAGAACGCCGTGCTCATCGTCGAGTTCGCCGAGCAGCTGCGTCAGCAGGGCCGGAGCGTGGTGGAGGCGGCCATCCAGGCGGCGGACACGCGGCTGCGGCCCATCCTGATGACGTCCTTCGCCTTCCTCCTGGGCGTGGTGCCGCTGGTGCTGGCCTCGGGAGCGGGGGCCGCCTCGCGCAAGTCGCTGGGCACGGCGGTGTTCGGCGGCATGCTGCTGTCCACCTTCGTCAACCTCATCTTCATCCCCGTGCTCTACACGCTGGTGGAGCTGGCGCGCACGAAGCTCCTCAAGCGCCACGAGCAGGGAAAGCCGCCGACGCAGGGCGGAGGACAGACGCCGCACCCGGCCTGAAGCCCTGGTGGACGAGGGCAAAAAAACAGCGGCGGGCGACCCCTCTGGCAAAGGGCCGTCCGCCGCTCTCGTGTGGCCGTGAGGAGACGGCCGCTGCCTTCTAGAGCAGGCTCCGTGCCAGAAGGCAACCCCTTGAACTCCTGGGAGCCCCACGTTCGACCTGGTGCGTCAACGCTCCACCTCCCCTTCCAGGGCTGTAAAGCGTCCTGACACGCCTGCCGCATTTCCTTTGGATTCCAAGCGGTTGCCGCATCCCACGGGGACTGTCCCCAAAACGGACAGCCCTGTCCTCGTTTCGAACAACCTGCCCGGAAAAGCAACGGGCCGCTGGCTCGGAGGGGCTGTCCCCCCATGCCAACGGCCCGAAGTCCTTCTCACGTCAGCGCGGCGGAATCAGCGGACCTGGATGGCGTCCGCGATGACCACGAAGCCCTCGGGGGCCCAGCGGCTGACCTGCACCTTGTTCCAGCCCGCGGAGAAGTTGAACGTGCCCAGCGTGTTCCACCGGCCGCCGTTGACCTGCTGGTTGGCGTTCACCGTGGCCAGCTTGGTGCCCGCGGCGTCCCACACGATGAAGGGCGTGGCCGAGGAGCGGTTGGTGCCCGCGGTCCACCAGGCGTCGACGGTCTTGGTGGCCGCCGCCGGCAGGTAGAACCAGAAGGTCGCCGCGTCCGACACCGCGGCGGTGGGCGAGTGGTAGTAGCCCGAGCCGTAGTAGCCCGCCGTGCCCGCCGAGGACGTCCAGTTGGTCGACAGCTCGATGTAGCCCTTGGAGGAGTCGTTGCTGGCGTTGTTGCTGTCGATGATGAGGCCCGTGGTGGGCGTGGTGCCGCCGTCACCGCAGTAGCTCTTCACCTTGCTGATGTAGGTGGACCACGGCCAGTTGGGACCCGGGTCCGTGCGGCTCGAGGGCTGCAGCCGGCCGTGCGCCACGATGTGGTAGCTGTCGCGAACGATCGTCTGGCCCTTGGTGATGTCGCACGTCAGCTTCGCCGACGCGTCGATCTGCCCGGCCGGGAAGCTCGACTGGCTGGCGAAGCCACCGTGCTCGATGCCCACCGAGAAGTTGTTGACCGACGAGCCCTGCAGGCCGCACATCACGCCACCGTTGAGGTTGCAGTCGTAGCTGGCGCCCACGTGCCAGCCGCGGCTGGCCTCACGCACCAGCTGCGAAATCTCCGAGCCGCTCTCGTTGACGACGTAGTGCGCGCTCACGCCAGAGGCGGAGTTGGTCAGCCAGCTCCAGCAGCTCGAGTAGCTGCCCTCACAGGTGTGGATGACCACCATGGAGACGTCCGTGCCCGTGGGACGCGAGTTGTAGTTGGGCGAGGGGCGCCAGATGGAGGCCGCGTAGTCCGGGCCCGCGACCAGCGCGTACTTCGAGGGGGCAGCGAACTGCGCCTGCACCTGCGAGGGCATGAGCGAGACGGCCACATCGCCCGCGGGCGTCTGGGCCACCACGCCCTTGCGCAGCACGTCATACACCGCGCCGTGGACGTACTCGGCCTGCGCCTCGGTGCCGGAGATGCCGCTGAACTTCGCGGCGGCAGGCGCCCAGGCGCCCAGCTCCGAGCGGTTCACGTTCAGCTCGGTGGCATACGCAGACAGCAGCGCCGCGGCGGCCTGGATGTTGGCCTCGGGCTGGGTGCGCACCGCCTCCTCGGACACGCCGGCCAGGCGCGCGCCCTCGGAGAGGCGCTCACCGCGCAGGGCCATCAGGCCGTACGCCGCGGGCATTCCCTCGAACTCCTCGCCACCCCGCACCATCTCGAAGCGCGTCTCCGTGTAGGAGATGGCCTTGAGCAGGTCAGCGGGGACGTTGAACCGGGCACCGGCCTGGGCGAAGGCGGCATCCAGCTCGTACGGGGTGCGCTCGGCCTCGCGCTGCGCGGGGGTGCGCGAATCCTCGATAACGGCGGGAGCGGGGGTGGACGTCGGCTCCTGCGGGCCGCAGGCGGCCAGGGAGAGCGCGGCGGCGGCAGCGGCCACCAGCGGCTTACGAAACGGGTGCATGAGCACTCCTGGGGGGTAAGGGGTCAATCAACGGCCCTTCCCCCTGCTCGGGGTGAGCCGCGCGCGGGACAATGCATTTTCTTGGAGAACAAGGGAAGACCCAGCAATCCAGGAAATGGTGACTTTGTCCCAAATGTCGCCCTGTCCCCACTTGGCACGCGCGGAGAACCTCCGCCCCGGGTGTGCCAGGACGGGGGCCGGAGAGGCTCAGAGGTTGAGGCGGTACACGCCCAGGGAGCCGCCATCCGGGTTGGAGGCATCGCGCCGGATCCAGGCCATCACCGGCGAGCCCGTGCCCTCGTCCCGCAGGAAGACCGGCCAGGGCGTCGTCTCATTCGAGATGGGGTGGAGGAACTGCTCCAACCGCACCCAGGTGCCCTCCCGTAGCCCCCATACCTCCAGCCTGCCGGGAACGCTCCAGGCGAGCACGGGCTGCCCGGAGGCGCCCAACGCCAGCGCCGAAACGACCCGGGAGGCCCGGCCACCCGTCGAGGCTGGAATGGGCTGACCCACGGCCTGCCACGCGCCGTTGGCCCAGCGACGCACCTCGATGGCTTCGTTACCACTCCAGGCCACCAGCGGCGTCCCGTCCGGTTCCAGCGCCAGGGAGGGATGGTAGGCGACGGAGCTCGGCGGCGTCATGGGCAGGCTCTCCCACCCGGTGGACACCCACCGGTCCACCACGATGCGCTTCCCGGAATCGGTGAGCTCGATCCACGCCACCACGGGGTCTCCCGAGGCACTCACCTCCAACGCCACGCCCGCCCACATCAGGGCATTGCTCGAGCGCACGCTGTAGTCCCCGTCTCCCGACTCGCCCCGCGCCTGGAGCACCGTCACCTGCCCTTGCCCCGTGGTGACCTCCCCCGCCATCCGGGCGACCCGGGGGAGTCCCGAAGGGGAGAGGCCCATCACCGCCTGATGGATGCTCGGGAAGTCTTCCGCGGAACCGGTACCGACACTCCCCAGGGATTTCCACTGCCCTGCTTCCAGGCGGTGCAGGTAGGTCGTGAACGAGCGACTCTGGTTCGGCAGCACGTTCCAGGCGGTCGTGGCACGGCCCTGGACATCCAGCGCGAGGCTATTGGCGGCGAGGACAGCGCCCTCCGCGAAGTTCAACGACCCGGAGCCCGAGGGGAGCGAGTCCCACTTCGTGCCGTTCCATCGGCGCAACACGACGCTGCCGGGGACCCGGCTCCAGGCGACCATCGGTCGGCCCTCACCGTCGAGCCGCAGGGCGACCCCGTGCTCGATGAACCCACGAGACGAGGCCGCCAGATCCGCCATGGCATCCCCCAGCGACAGCACGACCGGCACCTGCCAGGACCAGCCCGAGTCACGTGCGGGGACCAGGACATTGCCCGCCGCGTCCTCCACGCCTCCCACGAGCAGGGCGGTGAGGGTGACGGGTGGCGGGTAGCGGCGGAAGGGGCTCGGGAAGAAGAGCGTCTTGCCATCCGGTGACAGGCTGGAGGGCGCGAGGCGCTCCACCTCCCGCCCGTCCACGCTCAACAGGAGCGAGGCGGTGGCGAGCGCGGAGGCCGCGAGGGGCTCCGAGAAGACGAGCGAGACAGGCGCATCCACCGCGACATCCTTCGCCTCGCGCGCGGGCGTCACCGAGACGAGCTGGGGCGGGGTCCGGTCCAACACCACCTGGAGCCCCTTGCTCGAGAACACCTCCTCGCCGACGAAGGCGCGGGCCACCAGCGTGTGCTCGCCCTCGGGCCAGTTGCGTGTGTCCCAGCGGTAGCTGGCCTCGGTGAGGTTCGCCACCCATGCCTCATCCACGAAAAGCGACATCCGCTCGGGCGCGATGCCCCGCACGCTCAGGGCAATGCCCAGCTCGCCTCGGGTGACCGTCCCCGCACTGGGCAGGATGAATCCGATCTCCGGCTCGTCGCCGCCCCCACAGCTCACCGCGAGTGCGGCGCCCAGGATGAGTCCCAGGAGCCCGAGTTGCCTCGACACGAACATGTCCCCCTCCACTTGAGTCACCCCCCGGCGGAGGCGTGCGCGCGGGTACCTACCAGACCCGCTCCGGGTGCGAAACCCACTCGCGGTGGGTATGCGGCGGGAGGTGACGCCGGAGGCTCGGCGCGAGCGCTCCTTCATGCGCGCGAGGGACGGACGGCTCAGGGAGCAGACGAGGAAGGCGAGCAGGACTCCCGTTGCGAGGGAGCATCCGCCAGAGCGCGGGAACGCCGAGGCAGCGGGGGCGTGTTATGTGAGACGGCATGCCTTCCCGACGTCCTGAAATCCTCGCTCCCGCGGGAGACCTCGAATCCCTCCAGGCCGCGCTCGCCAGCGGAGCGGACGCCGTGTATTTCGGGCTCGACGAGGGCTTCAACGCCCGGGCCCGCGCGGACAACTTCTCCCTGGAGCGCCTCCCCGAGACGATGGCGCTCGTCCACCGGGCCGGGGCCCGCGCCTACGTGACGCTCAACACGCTCGTCTTCGAGCCCGAGCTGCCCGTGGTGGAGCGCATCCTGCGCCGGGTGGCCGAGTCGGGCGTGGACGCCCTCATCATCCAGGACCCGGCCATCGCCCTGCTGGCCCGCGCCATCTGCCCCCAGCTGGAGCTGCACGCCTCCACGCAGATGACCGTCTCCAGCGCCGAGGGCATCCGCTTCGCCCGGGGCCTGGGCGTCACCCGCGTCGTCGTGCCCCGCGAGCTCTCCACCACCGAAATCCGCCGGCTGGCCGCACAGACGGACATGGAGCTGGAGGTCTTCATCCATGGCGCCCTCTGCATGTCGTGGAGTGGCCAGTGCCTTACGAGCGAGGCCTGGGGTGGTCGCTCGGCCAACCGGGGCCAGTGCGCCCAATCCTGCCGCCTGCCGTATGACCTGGTGGTGGATGGCCAGACGCGCGACCTGGGCGAGGTGCGCTACCTGCTCAGCCCCAAGGATCTCGCGGGCGTGCGCGCCATTCCCGAGCTCGTGGACATCGGTGTCCACAGCCTGAAGATCGAAGGCCGCCTGAAAGGCCCGCAGTACGTGACCACGACGGTGCAGGGGTACCGGCGCTGGGTGGATGGCGTCATGGCCGGCAAGCCGGATGAGCAGCGGCTGGCGAGCGACCTGGCCGAAATGGCCCTCACCTACAGCCGCGGCTTCTCCAATGGCTTCCTCGCGGGCTCGGACCACCAGACGCTCGTCGAGGGCCGCTTCCCCAAGCACCGGGGCCTGTACCTCGGCCGCGTCCGCTCCGTGTCCGGCAAGGAGGTGTTCGTCACGCCCGATGAGCGTCCGTGGACGGGTGGGCTCGGCCTGGGCGAGGAGCGCCCCGAGTCCCCCCACGGGCAGGTGGCCTCTCCCCTCTCGGGCGAGATGGAGCCGGCCGCCGTGGACCCGCGCCCGGGCATGGGCGTCGTCTTCGACGCGGGCACGCCCGAGGACAAGCACGAGCCCGGAGGCCCCATCTTCCGCGTGGACCGCCGGGGCAACGGCTGGGTGCTGGGCTTCGGCCACCCGGGCCCGGACCTGGGGCGGGTGGCGCCCGGCCAGCACGTGTGGCTCAACAGCGACCCCTTCCTGGCCCGCCGCACCGAGAGCCTCATCTCCCAGGGCGAGCCCGAGGGCCGCATCCCGCTCACCCTGAAGGTCTCCGGCGCGTCGGGTGGACCCCTGCGCCTGCACGCCAGTGCCTGGGGACATGAGCGCTCCGCGACGAGTCAGACGCTCCTGGCTCCGGCCCGGGGCGGTGGCCTGGACGAGGCTCTGCTGCGGGACAAGCTGGGCGCCTTTGGCGGCACGCCCTTCACGCTGGCGCACCTGGACTGCGCGGAGCTGGCGCCGGGCCAGCACCTGCCCGTCTCCGAGCTCAAGGCCCTGCGCCGCGACCTCGTGGCCGAGCTCACCACCGCGGTGGAGCGAGGCCCCCAGCGCACGGTGGCGCAGACGTCGGTGAAGGAGCAGGTGCGGGCCTCGCTCCTCGCGCGCGTGCCCGAGGCACCGACCGAGGACGGACCGCGCCTGCTGCCCTTGTGCCGCGACGACGCGCAGCTGGAGGCCGTCATCGCCGCCGGCCTGCGCGAGGTGGAGCTGGACTGGATGGAGATGGTGGGCCTGCAGCGCGCGGTGGAGCGGGCGCGGGCGGCGGGGCTGCGCGTGACGATCGCCACCGTGCGCGTGCAGAAGCCGGGCGAGGAGGGCTACGACGCGCGCCTCGACAAGCTGCGGCCGGACGCGGTGCTGGTGCGGCACTGGGGCGCGATGGTGCACTTCCTGGAGCGGCCCGAGGGCCAGCCGCGCCCGGTGCTGCACGGGGACTTCTCGCTCAACGTCACCAACTCGCTGACGGCGGCGCACCTGCTGAGCCTGGGGCTGGACACCCTCACCTTCTCGCACGACCTGGACGAGACGCAGCTCTTCTCGCTGCTCGACCACGCGCCGGCGCGGCGCTTCGCGGTGGCCCTGCACCACCACATCGCCACGTTCCACACGGAGCACTGCGTGTACTCGCACACGCTCTCCAACGGGCGCGACTTCAAGAGCTGCGGCCGCCCGTGCGAGAAGCATCAGGTCTCGCTGAGGGATCGCATCGGGCTGGAGCACCCGGTCATCGTGGACGTCGGGTGCCGCAACACGGTGTTCAACGCGCAGGCGCAGAGCGCGGCCTCGCTGGTGCCCAAGCTGCTGGAGCGCGGCGTGCGCCGCTACCGGGTGGAGTTCGTCCGCGAGTCGCGGGAGGAGGCCGCCCGGGTGCTGGCCGCCTACCAGGAGCTGCTGGCCGGCAGGATTTCTCCGGCCGAGGCGGTGCGACGCACGGCCGTGCACGAGCAGTTCGGCGTCACGCGCGGCACGATGAAGGTGCTGAGCTGACCTGGAGGGGCGTTTGGATGAAATGCCCCCATCGGAGGTGTTACAGGACGCACGGTGGACGAGTAGCGAGCCCTGGAGGGCTCGTGCTCATGCCTGCCTGCTGTGCCTCTTCTTCACCTGGGCCAGGGGTTCTCGGTGTCCAACAAGATTTCACGATTGGGGTCGTCTCCGTCCGTGGAGGCGCCCAGCGACAAGCCGGTACGCGCCCGCCTCCTGCTGGTGGACGACATCCCCGCCAACCTGGTCGCCCTGCAGGCCATCCTCGAGCCGCTGGAGCAGGAGCTGGTGCTCGCGCACTCGGGGGATGAGGCCCTGCTGGCCCTCCTGAAAGGGGACTTCGCCTGCATCCTCATGGACGTGCAGATGCCGGGGCTCACGGGCCTGGAGACTGCCGCGCTCATCCGCTCGTGCGAGCGCACCCGCCACATCCCCCTCATCTTCATCACCGCCCTCAGCCGCGAGGCGGCCTACATCACCCGCGGCTACGCGCAAGGGGCCGTGGACTACCTGCTCAAGCCGGTGGACCCGGACATCCTGCGCTCGAAGGTGCAGGTCTTCGTGGACCTCTACCTGCGGGGTGAGCAGCTCAAGCGTCAGGCGCTGGAACTCGCCGCGCACCGCCGCGCCCAGGAGGAGTTCCTGCGCGCCGCCGAGCTGGAGCAGCAGCTCGTGGGCATCGTGGGCCACGACATCCGAACGCCCCTGTCCGCCATCCTCACCACGGCGCGGGGGCAGCTGGCGACAAACCAGCTCGCGCCCACCCAGCGCACGGCCTTCGAGCGCGTGATGCGTGGAGGCGAGCGCATCCATCAAATCGTCGACCTGCTCCTGGACTTCACCCGCGCGCGCATCGGTGGCGGCATCCCGGTGTCCCGCCGCCCGGGGGACCTCAACGAGATGTGCCGCAGGGTCGCCGACGAGCTCCAGGCGGCGCGCCCGGAGCGGACGCTCCTGTGTGACTTCTCGCCCGAGGCGCTCCTGGGCGAGTGGGACCAGGAGCGGCTGGCGCAGGTGCTCGCCAACCTGTTGGACAACGCGCTCAAGTACAGCCCCCAGGACACCCCGGTGCGGCTCTCCACCCAGGAGCAGGGCGCGGAAGCGGTCCTCATCGAGGTCCACAACCAGGGAGCGCCCATCCCCGAGCACCTGCTGCCCCTGCTCTTCGAGCCGTTCCGCCGGGGCGAGTCGACGGAACAGACGGCCCGCACGAGCCTGGGGCTTGGGCTCTACATCGCCCACGACATCGTCCGGGCGCACGGGGGCTCCCTCACCGTGCACTCCACCGCCGAGGAGGGAACGACGTTCCGCGTCTGCCTCTCGCGGCCCTCCCGGCGAATGGAACGCTCCACTCCGGGCGACAAGGCCCAGGAGGCCTACCTGGCGTGAGCACGCCTCCCGGAACGCATCCGGGAAGCGCGTCCTACCCCTTCACCGCCCCGGCGGTGAGGCCCGCCACGATGCGGCGCTGGAAGACGAGCACCAGCAGGATGAGCGGCACGGTGACGGTCACCGACGCCGCCATGACGAGCCCCCAGGGCAGCTCGAACTCGGTGTTGCCACCGAGCAGCGCGATGGCCACCGGCACCGTCCGCGTCTCGTCCGACAGGGTGAAGGTGAGGGCGAAGATGAACTCGTTCCACGCCGCGATGAAGGCCAGCAGCCCCGTGGTGACCAGCGCCGGGCCGAGCAGCGGCAGGAAGACGCGCGTCACCACCACCCAGGGCGAGGCCCCATCCATGATCGCCGCCTCCTCGAGCTCGATGGGCAGCTCGCGCATGAAGGTGGTGAGGATCCAGATGGTGAAGGGCAGCGTCAGCAGCATGTACGAGACGATCATCGACGGCAGGCGGTTGTAGAGCCCCAGCGAGCGGACGAGCTCGAACATCCCCGTCAGCACGGAGACCTGGGGGAACATCGACACGGAGAGAATGGTGAGCAGCAGCGCCTTGCGGCCCCGGAACTGGACGCGCGCCAGCGAGTAGGACGCGGTGACGGCCAGCACCAGCGACACGAGCACCGTGGAGAACGACACCAGCACCGAGTTGAGCAGGTTCTGCCCGAAGGGGCCCTGCTTGAACACGGCCGGGTAGTTGCTCCAGGCGGGCTCCTTCGGCCAGAACTCCACCACGAACAGCGCGCTGCCCGTCTTCAGCGACGAGACGATCGCCCAGTAGAAGGGGAAGAGCGTGTAGGCGAGGATCGCCAGCACGAGCAGCCCGAAGAGAATGCGTTTCACGAGGCGCAGCATCCGGTCAGGCCTCCGGGTCCAACGAGACGCGGCCGAGCGCGAGGTAGGCCACGGTGAAGAGGGCGATGAGCAGGAACAACAGCGATGCCGCCGCGGAGCTGTAGCCCAGCTCTCCGAACTCCGCCATGCGCTGCCGGGCATAGACGGCCATGGACATGACGTCCGCGCTGTTGTTGGTGAGCACGTAGAAGAGGTCGAAGGCCCGCAGGGCATCCAGCATCCGGAAGATGACCGCCACCAGCAGCGGGCCTCGGATGATGGGCAGCGTCAGGCTGAAGAAGGTACGCACCGGCCCCGCCCCGTCCAGGCGCGCGGCCTCGTACACCTCCTGCGGCACCAGCTGCAGCGCCGCCAGCAGCAGCAGCGTCATGAAGGGCGTCGTCTTCCACACGTCCACGAGGATGACGGCCAGCAGCGACAGGCCCGGCTCGGCCGTCCACGCCAGGGGCTCGCTGATGAGATGGACGCTCAGCAACATCTCGTTGATGACGCCGTACACGTCGTGGAGCATCCAGGCCCACAGCTTCGCCGAGACGATGGTGGGAATGGCCCAGGGGACGAGCACCGCCGCCCGCAGCACGCCTCGGCCCTGGAACTGGGCGTTGAGCGCCAGGGCGATGATCATCCCCAGCACCGTCTCCAGGGCCACGGAGATGAGCGCGTAGCGGAAGGTATTGCCCACCGCCCGCCACCAGTCCGGGTCATCCACCAGCGCCCGGAAGTTCTCCAGGCCGATGAACCCGGCCGTGGGCTGGTCGATGGAGGCGTCCGTGAAGGCGAACCAGAAGGTGCGCAGCAGCGGCCAGCCGGCCGTGGCCCCCATCACCGCCAACGCGGGGAGGAGGAAGAGCCACGCCGACCGGGTCCGCTGCCGGGACAGGACGCTGGTGCCTACCACTTGCCGTTCCTGGAGAGGCCGTTGAGCTTGCCCTCCAGCGCCTTGAGGTTCTTCTCCGCGGAGCCTCGGCCCGAGAGCGTGGAGTGCACGGCGTTGCGGAACTCCGAGCTCAGCTTGCTGTACTTGCCGCGCGTCACCTTCGAGGGCCGCGCCACCGCCTGGGTGAAGGTGTTCTGGAGGGTGGCGAAGAAGGGATTGGCCTTGAGCACCTCGGCGTCCTGGTAGAGGCCGGGACGCGTGGGGTTGAAGGACGCGACGAGGGCCCGCCGCTTCTGCTCCTCGGCGCCCGTCAGGTACTTGGCCAGCCCGATGGCGGCCTCCTGGTTCTTCGAGTACTTGGACACCGAGAGCTGCCAGCCGCCGAGCGTCCCCGTGTGCTTGCCCTCCGGCCCGCCCTTGGGCAGCGCCGTCACCCCGACCTTGTCCTTCACCGGGCTGTCCTTGGCGTTGGCCAGCGCCCAGGCGTAGGGCCAGTTGCGCATGAACACCGCCTGGCCGGACTGGAAGACGCCTCGGGACTCCTCCTCGCTGTAGTTCAGCACGCCCTTGGGCGCCACCGTGCCCACCAGGGACGCCATGAAGGTGAGCGCCTCGATGGCCTTGGGGTTGTTGATGGTGACCTTGCCCGCCTCATCCACGATGGTGCCGCCACCGAAGGAGTCAATCCACTCCAGCGCGTTGCACGTCAGCGACTCGGCCGCCTTCGCCTGGAACACGACGCCCACCAGCCTGGTGTTGCCGGCCTTGTGCTCGCCCTCCGTCACCGTCTTGGCCACCGTGGCCAGCTCCTGCCAGGTGGTGGGGACCTGCTGCTTGTACTTCTCCAGGAGATCCTTGCGGTAGTACAGGAGGCCCGCGTCGGTGAACCAGGGCAGGGCCACCAGCTTGCCCTCCACGGTGTTGTTCTGCACCAGGGGCTTGAAGAACTGCCCCAGCTCCGCATCCGGCACCTGGGGCTTCAGGTCGACGAGGTGCTGGGCGAGGAGCCCCGTCCAGATGACGTCGATGCGGACCACGTCGAGGTCCTCCGAGCCCGCCGACAGGAGCTGCTGGAAGAAGGTGAGCTGCTCATTGGCGTCCGCCGGCACGCTGACCATGCGGATGGTGTGGCCATTCTGCTTCGCCCAGGCCTCCGCGCCCTGCTTGCAGACCTCGTACTCCTGCCCCACGCTGCCACAGGCGATGGAGATGGTCGCCGCGGAGGCGACGCCCGACATCGTCAGGGCCACCGTGGCGGCGACCCCCAAGATTGCCTTGTGCATGTGCTCCCTCCCGTACCGATAGGGCCGCGAGTCTGCTGCCCCGGCGGACACGTCGTTGCATCGTTTGAGACCAAGCCCCTTTTTTCCGGCGTATTTCGTCAAACGTCGGACGGATAGTCCACGGAATCGGTAACAAGCTGTCGCCCGCGGGCCAGCATGACCGCATGACCTTCGAGTCCAGACATCCCCTTCACTGTCCCACGCTTGCGCATTTCCGTGGCCCCACGGTGTCGAGGGCGCTGCTGGCCTTGAGCCTGATGTGTCTCACCGCGACGCCTCAACATGCTCGGGCCGAGGTGCCCATCAGCGACCGGCTCAGCTTCGAGATGTACGGCCGCATGGGCACCGCGTACGCGCTGGATGGACGTGTCATCCAGGGCACGCGGTTGAACCTGCGCGGCGGCCCCATCGGTGGACGCTTCGAGGAAGGCGACTACCTCGAGCCGACCCTCAAGTTCTACATCCTCAAGCCCGGAACCGAGGAGTCGACCGGGGTGCGGCTGGTGCTCACGCCGGCGATGTTCGCGCGCACCTCCTTCCTCGGCTTCTTCACCAGCAACACCTTCCCCAACCTGGGCATCGAGATCTTCCAGGCGTACGCGGAGGCCACCAACGTCCTCATCCCGGGGCTGTCCTTCTGGGGCGGGCAGCGCTTCTACCGCGGTGAGGACGTGCACATCGCGGACTACTACTACTTCAACCAGCTCAACGGTCAGGGCGGTGGCGTCCGGTACAAGGAGCTCGACTTCGCGCTGCTGCTGCAGACGGGACCGAGGAACTCCCCGCCCTTCTACGGCTACGACGAGACGGGCGATGAGACCCCCGACGCCCAGCGCCAGCGGCTGGTCTTCGTCAGCCAGTACGTGCACCGCTTCCCCGTGGAGGAGAAGCGCGCGCACCGGCTGCACCTGCTGGCCGAGGCCCATGTGCTCCCCTCCGCGAAGACCCGCGATGGCGCCGAGGTGCTCCCGGCGGACCTGGGCTGGGTGCTGGGCGTCAAGGGAACACTGGAGCTCGGCAAGGGCACCTTCAACACCCTCGCGGTGCGCTACGGCTGGGGCATCGCCAATGGCACCATCGGCGGCTCGTCGACCTGGGCCACCTTCGGCCTTCCGGACGAGGACGGGCGCTTCCGCGGTGCCTACGCGCTCGAGGTGGTGGATCACTTCGTGTACAACGTCAGCCCGCTCTTGAGCATCAACGGGTACGGCATCCTGCAGCTGGCCCATGGCGCCAGCGACGCCGCCACGGACAAGGGCTTCGACTACGCCGTGGGAGCGCGCACGTTCCTGTACCTGCTCGATCAGTTCCACCTCATCAACGAGGTGACGTACCAGACGCGCAGGGACGGAGATGGGCCCACCGGCAGCGTCGTGAAGCTGTCGATCGTGCCCACCCTCGTTCCCTCGGGCGAGCGCAGCGTCTGGACCCGGCCCCACTTCCGCCTCTTCTATACCCTCGGCATCTACAACCGGGCCGCGCGCGACGCCCTGATGTCGCCCTACCTGCAGGCGTTCGGCCCCGACCGCATCGCCCACTACGTCGGTGCCCGCGTGGAGTGGTGGTTCTAGGCTCCGGCCGACATGAGCCCGCTCCCCCCGGCAGCCACACGCCCTCGCCCGATCCTCCTCGCGCTGGCGTACCTGGCCTTCATCAGCCTCGGACTGCCGGACGCCGTGCTCGGCGTCGCCTGGCCGTCCATCCGCGAGACGTTTGGCCTGCCCCAGGCCGCGCTGGGGGCCGTGCTGTCCTCGGCCGCCGTGGCGTACTTCTTCTCGGGCCTGCTCGCGGGGCGGTTCATCGGAGCCGCGGGCATTGGCACCCTCCTGGCCGCGAGCACCGGGCTCGTCACCCTCGGGGTCGTCGGCTACGCGTCCACGCCGGCCTTCGCCCTCATGCTGGCCGCGGCGTGCCTGCTCGGGTTCGGGTCGGGCGCGGTCGACGCCGGACTCAACACCTACGCCGCCCAGAACTTCGGGGCCCGCCACATGACGTGGCTGCACGCCGCCTACAGCACCGGGGCCACGCTCGGGCCGGTGCTCATGACGGCCACCCTCACGAGCGGAGGCGGGTGGCGGGCGGGCTACGCCGTCATCGGCGGGGTGCTCGGACTGCTCGCGGTGACCTTCACCGGCATGCGCCGGCAGTGGGACGGTGGACCGGCGCCGAGTGCTCGCACGGGCGGGGAGGCCCCCGTGCCGGCGGCCTCCGTCTGGGCCACCCTCCGCCGCCCCCGTGTCTGGCTTCAGAGCGCCATCTTCTTCTTCTACTGCGGCGTGGAAGTGACAGCGGGACAGTGGAGCTACACCGTGCTCACCGAGGCGCGCGGCCTCGGCACCGTGGTGGCCGGGACGTGGGTCAGCCTGTACTGGGCGAGTCTCCTGGCCGGGCGCGTCCTGCTCGGCCTCATCGTCGAGCGGGTGGGGACCGTCCGGCTGCTGCGGCTCAGCACCCTGGCGGCCGTCGCGGGCGCGCTCCTGTTCGCGCTTCCGCAGGTGCCGCCCGCCCTCGGGCTCTCCGTGCTCGGCTTCGCGCTCGCCCCCATCTTCCCGGGCATGATGGCCGAGACGCCCCGTCGGATTGGCGCGGAGGCCGCCGCGCACGCGGTCGGCTTCCAGGTGAGCGCCGCGACGCTGGGGGTCGCGCTCGTGCCGAGTGTCGCGGGCCTCATGGGCGAGTGGCTCGGCCTCGCGGCCATCGCCCCCCTGCTCGTCCTCGTCGCGGTACTGCTGGCCGTGCACCACGAGGTGCTCGTCGCCACGACGTCATGAATCCGCGGGCACTCCTCACGCGCCAGAAGCGCGGGAGGCCACGCGCCCGCTCACGGGCTGGTAGGCCTCGACGAGCCCGGACAGGTCCTCGATGAGGAGCGCGCGGGCGATCTTCCCTTCATGAAAGTCGAGCACGAAGGCGAACTCGCTGTGACAGACCTTGCCCGTCTTGCGCACGACGAACCGCTCCTCGCCGAGGACGATGACCTGGCTGCCATTGCCGACGAAGTCCCAGGTGGTGACCTCCAGCACCTCGAGCACCTCGTTGAGCTCGTCGAAGTAATCGACGATGGCCCGCTTGCCGCGAAACTCGCCGCTGAGGGGCACGCCCGGGGGCAGGGAGAGCTTGTAGACGGCATCGTCCGCGAGCTGGTCGAGGAGGGACTGGGGACTCCCCGTCCGCTCCATCTCCTCGTAGATCTGCCTCATCCGCTCCACGTTCTTCTTCTCTTCGGACACGTCTGTTTCCTCGGGCCGCGCGGGTGTCTCGGCGAGAGTCACTCTGCGCCAGGGGCCCGAGCCGGGTCCAAGCCACGCGGGCCCGCGTGTTCGCCCGCGCACATCCCGCTGGGAGCCGGCGCCGCCTCTGGGTGCGAGACCGGCCACACCGCTCGTGTACAGTCCGCGTATGACGCACGTTGCCATCATGGGATATGGCCGCTTCGGCCGCGCGCTCGGCGAGCTGCTGACGGCCGCGGGCATCGGGTACAAGGCGCTGGACCCGGTGGCGGACATCCCCGGGCCCCTCCGCGCGGGCTCCATCCCGGAGCTGCTCGCCGCAGCCGAGCTGGTGGTGGTGGCCGTCCCGGTGCCGCGGATGCACGCCGTGCTCGAGCTGTTGAGCCCCCACCTGACGCCGGAGCACCTGGTGCTCGACGTGGGCAGCGTCAAGGTGAAGCCCGTGCAGGCGCTGAGCGAGGTGCTCGGCACGCGCGTGCCCTGGGCCGGCACGCATCCGCTCTTCGGCCCGCTCAGCCTCGCCATGGCCGAGCGCCCCCTGCGCGTTGTCGTCTGCCCCAACCCGCTCCACCCGGACGCGGCCCTCCGAGCGCGGCGCTTCTACGAGCGGCTGGGCTGCGAGGTCATCGAGCAGACGCCCGAGGGCCATGACCGGGTGATGGCGCACACGCATGCGCTCACCTTCTATGTGGCCAAGGGGATGGTGGACGCCGGCTCGGGCGTGGACGTGCCCTTCGCTCCCGCCAGCTTCAAGGCGCTGTCGCGCACCATCGAGATCGTCCGCTCGGACGCCGGACACCTCTTCACCGCCATCCAGCGCGAGAACCCGTTCGCGACGGAGGCGCGGCGACACCTGCTGAACGCGCTCGGCGCCATCCATCAGGAGCTGGAGAACCTGCCGCCCGAGGCCGGCACGCCGGAGCCGGAGAGCATGGCCCTCCCCGCGCTGGAGTCGGGCCTGCCGGAGCTCAAGGAGACCCGCGAGCTCATCGACCAGGTGGACCACGAGCTGGTGGAGCTGCTGGCCCGGCGGGCCGAGCTGGCGCGGCGGGCCATCCGAGCCAAGGCACAGGCGGGCCAGCCGGTGCCCGACCCGGCCCGGGAGGAGGCGGTGATCGCCACGCGTCGCGCCTGGGCCTCGGAGCGGGGGCTGGACCCGGACGCCGTGGAGTCCATCTTCCGCGCCATCCTCCGCTTCTCCCGGCGCGCCCAGCACTCGGGGTGACCCGAGCCCCGGCGAGGGACTAACCTCCGGGTCCATGTCCCTCCCGCGTGTCCTCCTCACCGGACTCCTCCTCGCGACCCTGGCCCTGCCGGGTTGCAAGCGCAGCACCTCGGAAGAAGAAAAGGCCCAGGTGCCCGAGGGGCCCAAGGGGGACCCCGCCCTCTTCGCTCGCGCCGGCCTCACCGCCCCCGCCACGGCACCGGGCGCGGCGGACACGGGCGTGGTGGACCTCCCGGAGCTGCGCGACGCGGTGGCCGACCCCCAGGCCATCTCCGAGCCCGAGCTCGCTCGGCTCGTCCAGGAGCAGAACCCGCGGCGCCCCACGTCGCGGCCCGGTGCGCGGGGACCTGGCGGTTGGGAGCTCAGGACTTTCGGATCGAACGAGGAGGACGAGTCGCTGGGCTCGGAGGAAATGGAGGAACGGGTGGCGGAGACAGCCGCCGCGGCTCCGGCGGAGACGCCGCCTCCCCCTCCGCAAGAGCTGCCCGCCATGGACGCTCCCGCCCCGGAACCCGAGGAGCCCCCGCGCGTGCTGGAGCAGAAGCGGCGGGAGATCATCCAGATCATCAAGGGCAACACGTCGGAGCGCGCGTCCGGTGGGGCCCGTCAGCGCGTGAGCAGGGCCGCCAGGGAAGAGGCGGCCGCCGTCGAGTCCAAGCCCGAGGAGAAGTCCCCGGCGAAGCCCGACGCCGCGCCCCGGCCGGTGCTGCCGAAGGTGGAGGCCGCGCCTCGCATGGCCAAGGTGCTGGTGCGGGACGAGCAAGGCCGCTACCAGCCGCTGACGGCCCGCGCGGTGCGGGTGGTGACGTACATCCAGGGCGCCCGCGCACGCACGGTGGTGGACTACCTCTTCGAGAACGACACCTCGCGCTCGCTCGAGGGCACCTTCTACTACCCGCTGCCGGGTGGAGCGACGGTGGCGGGCTTCGCGCTGTACTCGGGCGCGGTGGCGGTGGACTCGCCCTCGCTCTTCCAGTCGTCGGAGCTGCTGCCGCCGCTGGGGGACTCGGGCAAGTCGGAGGAGCTGGTGGCGGCGGCTCCGCCGAGCCCGCCGGGAGCGAAGCGCTCGTGGGGCGTGCCCCAGGAGGCCCGGGTCGTCGAGCAGAAGCGCGCCCGCGAGGTGTACGAGGCCGTGGTGCGCCAGAACGTGGACCCGGCGCTGCTGGAGTGGGCCGGTGCCTCCACCTTCAGCGCGCGCGTCTTCCCCCTGCCCCCCAAGTCCCTCAAGCGCGTGGTCGTCGCCTATGAGCAGACGCTCCTCTTCGATGGCCAGCGCCTGCGCTACACGTGGCCGCTGCCACAGGCGACGGGCAAGGGGCTGAAGGTGTCGGCGCGCGTCCACGTGGACCCGAGGCACGCGGGAGAGGTGACGGTGGGCCCGGAGGCGGGCAAGCCGAGCACGCTCGGGGCCTGGCAGGCGTGGGACTGGCAGAAGCTCCAGGGCGACGGGGCGCTGGAGGTGGCGCTCACCCCGCGCCGCGCCGAGGCGGACGTGCTGGTGGGCGCGGACCCGGCGGGCCTGCCCGGACATGCCTTCTACACCCGGGTGCGGCTGCCGGAGCGGCTCACCGCGGGCACCGAGGGCGCGCCCACCGGACGCGCGGTGCTGGTGGTGGACACCTCGCTGTCGGCCGAGGAGGGCAACGCGTGGGCCCTGCAGGCGTCGCTGCTGCGGGCGCTGCTGGAGAAGGACGAGAGCCTCTCCGAGTACGCGGTGCTCCTCTTCGACGTGCGCCCGCGCTGGCTGCACGGCGCGGGCTTCCGGCGCAACACGCCCGAGGCCCGCCAGGAGACGTTCGCCGAGCTGGAGCGCGTCTTCCTCGAGGGCGCCTCCAACGTGGACGGCCTGCTGGCCGAGCTGGACCGGGCCAGCCGCGACTGGCTGAAGCCCGCGGAGAAGGGCGGACCCGTGACGGCCTTCCTCCTCTCGGATGGCAACGTCACCTGGGGGCAGAGCAACGTGGACGCGCTCATCTCGCACCACGCCTCCGCCGAGACGCTGCGCTGGGTGAGCTACCGCTTCGGCGAGGCGGCGGTGAACGCGGACCTCTTCGACGCGCTGGCCCGGGCGAGCGGTGGCCGGGTGGTGAACGTGCTGTCCGGCGCCGAGGTGCCTTCGGCGGCGCGCGCGCACCGGGCGGCCTCGGTGGTGCTGGCCCGGGTGGGCGTGAAGGGCGCGAAGGTGAAGGACCTGGTGGTGGCGGGCCGGCCCCGGCTCGTCTTCCCCGGGCAGGAGCTTCAGGTGGCCGGGCGGCTGGTGGGCGACGGCACGGCGGAGCTGGAGGTGGTGACCCAGGCCTCGGGACAGGAGCGCACGCTGACGGTGCCACTGGCTCGCGAGGAGGACAGCGCCTTCGCCCCGCGCGCGTGGGCGGAGTTGTTCGTGTCCCGGCTGGTGGCGCTGGAGGACGTGAAGCTGGACCGGATGGTGGTGGCCCTCAGCCAGCACTACCGGCTGACCAACGCACGGGCCTCCATGTTGGTGCTGGAGTCGGAGGGGGACTACACGCGCTACGCGGTGCGCGACGAGCAGTTGGATCTCACCGACCTGGACGCCCTGCAGCGGCAGCAGGCGGACCAGCGCCGCGACGAGCTGCTGGGGCTCTCGCTGGAGGGCGTGCCGGGCTCGGGCCAGGAGGTGCTCCGGGTGCTGAAGCCGAAGCAGGCGGAGCTGGGCTCGCGGATGAAGGCGCAGCCACTGCGCGACGAGCCCTACACGGGCGGCGACGAGCGGGTGCAGGCGGAGCTGGCCTACCGGCAGGCGCGGCGCACCCAGAAGGACGACGTGATGATCTACGAGACGGTGGCGCGCAAGCGGGCCTTCTCGGGAGACACGTGGGGCGCGGTGCGCGCCCTGTCTTCCCCCGTGGAGCTGCGCCCGAAGGACGCCGAGGCCCTGCGGCTGGTGGGCTATGGGCTGCTGGCGCTCGGCCAGTTCCCCGCGGCCACCGAGCTCTTCGAGCACGTGCGCCTCAACCGTCCCTTCGAGGCCCAGGCCTACCTGGAGGAGGCGCTGGCGCTCGACGCGGCGGGACGTCCGGCGGAGGCGGCGCGCGACTGGGAGATCGTCCTGGCGCGCAACTGGAACCGGCATGACCACCAGACGAAGAAGGTCGCGGCGTACCACTACGCGCGGATGCTGGCGGCACTGGCGAAGCACCCGAGGCTGGTGGGCGAGACGGCGGTGCTGGAGGCGCGGCGGCGCGAGCTGACACGCCTCGTGGAGATGGGCCCCATCGACTACCAGCTCACCACGCACTGGAACTCGGATGGGACGGACATCGACCTGTGGGTGGTGGAGCCCAATGGCGAGAAGTGCTTCTACCAGCACCAGCGGACGTCGCTGGGCGGGCAGCTCCACTGGGACATCACGGACGGCCTGGGGCCGGAGCTGTACCACGCGCGCAAGGCGATGCCCGGCACGTACTTCGTGGTGGTGCACTACTTCGGCAACAACTCGGCGCGGTACGTGGTGCCCACGGCGCTGCTGCTGGTGACGGACCGGAACGTCTTCGACAAGGGAGACGAGTACCGCCGCCGCTTCCAGGTGCGCATCCTGCCCAACAAGGACGCCAAGCTGCTGCTGCGCCGCGAGGAGGTGGTGACGGGGCCTCCGCCGGTGGCGAAGGCGGGGGACTGAGCCACCCCGCGGGGGGCCCGCGGCTTCAGCGCTCGGCGCCGAGGATGATGCGCAGCTCCGCGAGCATCTCCTCCTCGGCGTCCTGGAGCTTGCCGTCGCACGAGATGAGGGCACGGGCCGCCTCGAAGACCTCGTCCGAGCGGCCGCGCAGCAGGGCCAGGTCCGGAGCGGGCGGCGGCCCCTGGGTGTCCAGGGTCTCCTTGAGGGCGGCGACCTCCGACTCCGGCACATCCCAGCTTCGCGCCGCGCCGAGGATGGTCCCCACCTCCTGCACGTCGAGCTGACCGTCGCTCCAGGCGAGCTGGAGCATCAGCTTGAGCACCTCGATGTTGAACGCGTCCTCGGGGGTGAGCCTGGCCATGGTGGTCCTCCCGGGCGGAAGCCTCGCCGTTCCCGCCGCGCGCGTCCATGGGGTTGACCGTCCTCCGGCGCACACTCTGGAGGCGGCCCCGTGCCCCGCTCCTGCACACCCGCCAACACCCCAAACCGGGGCGCGCGCATGTGCGACAGCGCGATTCCGTGTCCCAACGCACACCCCGACGGGGAGCCGCACAGCCGGAAGCAACAGATATGTCTGCACTGCAGATCGGCCAGTCCGGCAAAAGCCTGACATCGCCCCGCCAGCGCCATGCAAGTCATTGATTGCCCATCTCTACGCGGGAACGGCTCTCACCGAGATTTGCGGGGCTCACGGGGATTCGCGCCAGGGGGAGCGGACTTTTCCAGCCACGCGGAGTCGCTCGAAACCCTGACAAGGAATGACTTCTCAAGCCTTGACGAAAACATGGCGCGGGCGTTCTCCTTTCGTGAAAGTGATTACCCTCGTCGTGGAAGCATTCCGCCCACGCCGACACGCCAGCATGCCGCTGTCGCCACAGGGGGAGAATCATGCGTGGAGACATGGAGACATCGGCCGGAACGAGCCTCGCCGTCGGGAGCTACTCGGGTTATTCGCTGCACACCCAGTCTCCCGAGGACAGCATCAACCTCATCCTGTCCCAGCCCGGCATCAGCAGCAGCCGGGTGACGCGGCTGAGCCCCACCGCGGTGTGGGCCATCCCGGATCCAGGCACCGAGCTGCCGTCGCGCGAGCGGCCCCTCCAGCTCCTCCTGGAGGGCCATGGCTCCACCATCGGCCCGCTGCGCGGTGAGCTGCTGTGGAGCGATCCGCGGCGGCTCGACGCGCCCCTGGGCATCCAGCTGGTGGGCGTGACGCGGGAGCAGGGCCAGCGCATCCTCGGCCTGCTGGACATGGCGGCCCGTCAGGGCTGCGCCCAGCCCGCGGTCTCGCCCCTGCCCATCGAGGAGTCCCTCGTCGAGCCCGAGCGCATCCGCTCCATCCTCAAGTCCGTGTGCGTGATGCAGCACAAGGGCACGCTGCGGCAGCTGGGCCGCTCGCTGCGCGTGTCCCTGGAGTACTTCGACGTCGAGCACTCGCTGCTGCACTGGCGCCGCGAGGAGCCGGGCGTGGAGTGGGGCACGGCGCCCTATGACATCGAAGTGGTGGGCTACAACTCGGCCTACCGCATGCGCGTGCCGGCGCTCGAGCTCAAGGGCGACCGGATGGTGACGCCCATTCCCCGGCGGCTGTGGCAGGTGCGCCACCGCTGGCACCGCCGCGTGCAGGCGCCCGCCGGCCTCCGCGCCCGCTTCCACCACCCGCTGTGGAGCGAGCTGGGCACGCTGGAGCGCGAGGTGTTGGACCTCTCCTTCTCCGGCATGTGCCTGCGCGGCACTCCCGAGGATCTCCTCTTCCCGGGCCTCCTGCTCCAGCGCGTCGAGGTGCGGGACGCGCGGGACGGCGAGCCCATCCTCCTGCGGGGCGAGGTCCGCTACGTCTCGGACAAGGACGGGCCGCGCGCCTATGGCCTCCAGCTCAGCCCCTGCACGCCGATGGACGAGGCCCGCTGGGTGGCGCTCGTCTCCCAGGCACTCAGCCCCACCACGCGCGGCGGCGAGCAGCTGCTCGAGCCGCTGTGGGAGCTGCTCGTCGACTCGGGCTACTTCAACCTGGCTGGCAAGACGACGGAGCACTTCGAGGAGCTGCGCACCAGCTTCCTGGACCTGGGCCAGCGCGCCGCGCGCCTGCCCCGGCTCTTCTGCCAGTCGGTGTGGCCCTCGGAGCGGGGCGTGGAGGCCACGCTCTCCTCGGTGCGCCCCTACCGCCATGGCTGGCTGGTGCACCAGCTCGCCAAGCGCCCCGGCAAGCCCGAGGCCCCGCAGGTGCCCGGACAGATTCTGCGCGACATCCACGTGCGCACGCTGGAGCACGCGCAGGCGGATCCCGACTTCCGCTGGCTCGTCGCCTATGTCGAGTCGACCGTGCCCCTCATGGAGCGGGTCCACCTCGGCTACGCGCGCGCCCATGCCGGCGGCGGCGAGGCCCTGAGCATGCCGGTGCGCCTGATGGACGTCCGCTGCGATGAGGAGAGCGGCCTGCCCGCGGACGGGCTCGACATCGGCCCCGCCCGCGTCGAGGAGAAGTCGCTGCTCGCCGGGCAGATCTTCCTCACCCGCCCCACCTGCTACGTGGACGCCCTCGACTTCTCGCGGGACCGGTTGGAGCTGCGCGAGGTGACGGAGACGTGGCGCGCGGCCGGGTTGGAGCGTGAGCGTCACATCCTGGTGGCCCGCCGCGACGGCGTGCCCCAGGCCGCCATCGTCCTCGAGCTGGGGCCCCCGGGCGTGAACCTCTTCCGCCTGCTGGACGCGGCGCGCCTCTTCCCGCTCGCCCCCGAGGGCCGGCAGGCCTACGTCGCGCTGCTGGACGCGGCCCGCCGCTGGTACGCCCAGCACGGCCGCACCGCCTTCGTCTTCGTGCGCGAGGACGAGGACGACAGCTATGCCGCCGCGGCCCGCCTGCATGACGAGCCCGGCGCGAAGCCCTGTCTCTGGCTGCTGTCCGCCCGGATGCTGCCCGAGTTCCTGGAGTACGTCAGTGAGGCCACGGTGGGCCGTCTGACGCCCGCGAGCCGTACCGCCTGAAGCAGTGCAGTGCCCGAAGGAGTCGTCGAACATGAGCCTGGTCAAAGAGCTGTATGAGCCCTATGTGCTGCCGGCGCGCGCCCGCATCTCGACGGACCCTGTCATGCGCATGCTGGTGGATCCCGCCATCCAGCCGGCCGTCCTGGAGCGCTTCTTCCTCCAGCTCAACTCGCTCGGCGTCTACATGACCGAGCCGGTGGAGGGGTGGATCCGCCGGGCGGGCCAGAAGTGCCTCTCGCAGGGCCTGGACTCGCTCGGACACGCCCTCATCGCGCACGCGAAGCACGAGGCCGGCCACCACCTGATGATGGTGGACGACGTGCGGCACCTGGTGCGGCGGTGGAACGCGCGGCGCAGGCCCACGCTCCAGACGGAGCGGCTGCTGGCCCAGCACCCCACGGATGCGATGCGGGCCTACCGCCAGCTCCACGAGGACACCCTCTCCAGCGACCTGCCCATGGGGCAGATCGCCATCGAGTTCGAGATCGAGAACCTGTCGCTGGTGCTCGGGCCCCACCTGCTGTCCAACGTGGTGCGGGTGCTCGGCCGAGAGACGCTGGAGGGGCTCAGCTTCCTCAAGGAGCACATCCAGCTCGACGTGGGCCACACCGCGCTCAACTCCCGGATGATGGAGGAGCTGCTGCAGCTCATGCCGGAGAACGCGCGGACGCTCGCGGAGCTCGGCTCGCACGCGCTCGACATCTACCTGCGCTTCCTCGGGGACTGCCTGCACTCGGCCGAGGCCTCCATGTGGACCCCGGCCGAGGACGCGGTGGCCTAGTCGCCGAAGATGGCCTGGGGATTCTCCAGGCCGCGCGCCTTGGCCAGCGGCAGGAGGATGTCCTCGGGAGGCGCGTCGGCGGTGAGCAGCAGCGCGCGCACCGCCGTCTCCACCACGTCCTCGGCGCTGGGACGCACCATGCCCCGCCGCGCGTCCTCCACCCGGCGCTGGCGGTAGATGTCGAAGCGCTCCTTCACGCGCGCGGCGATGGACGTCATCGCCTTGTCACCCGCCTCCACCCGCAGCTCCGCCTCGCTGCGCAGCTGCACCGGGTCCGCCAGCACGCCCACCTTGTCGTAGGCCCTGTTGGACGCGTCCTCGTGGTGGGCCGCGTAGTCCTCGGTGCGCGGCGAGGGCACCGCCCCCTTGGCCAGGTCCACCAGCCGCTCCGTGACGCTCGCGGTGATGGCCAGCCGGTGCAGCTCCACGTCGTAGGGGTACTCGCTGTAGACGGGCTCCTCCACGGTGAGCGGCTCGCGGTAGAAGCCGTCCCGGCCGCGCTGTACCTCGCGCCGCTGCAGCTCCGCGCTCTCCTGCGCCGACTCCAACCGGCGCTCCAGCTCCTGCGCCGCCGAGGTCCGCTGCGCCAGCGCGCCCTCCTCCTGCTCACACTGCGAGTTGCAGCGGGCGGGGTTGCACTCGGGCGGCACCTGCCCGGGCTTGCCCTGGCCCACGGCCCGGCCGCACTCGGCCAGCGCGGTGACGCACGCCTTGCGCTCGCGCTCGCGGCAGCGGTTGGCCACCTCGCGCGCCTGGACGAGCTCGTCCTGCTTGCGCAGGTAGTCGCGCAGCACCCCGCCCAGCTTGCGCTCCACCTCCTCCAGCTTGCGCTCCTGCTCCAGCAGCGCCGTCTCGAGCTGGGAGCGGCGCGGGTTGGGCACGGCCTTGTTCGTCACCAGGTACTTCTGCGTGCGCTGGCTCTGCTCCACCGACTTCACCGGCATCACCCGCTCCAGCGCCAGGCCCAGGCGCACACCCTCGTGGTCCTTCGGGGCCTCGGTGGTGATGACGCGGATGGGCACCTCCTGCGGCAGCAGCGCCGACAGCCGTCCCGGAGACAGCCGCTGCACCACGTCCGGCGCCTCCGCCTTGTCCTCCGCGGGCGCGGCCACCACCAGGAAGGCCACCTCGTCCTGGAGCTTGCGGCGCACCGCCTCGGCACGCTCGCGGGCGGGCGTGGCCCCCACCTTCTCCTGGTCCGCGCGCACGTAGGCCAGCAGCGCGTTGCCCAGCTTGCCCTCCTCCTCCAGCCGCTGCGCCGTGGTGAACCACCGGCGCGCCCACGCCACCTTCACCGCGTCCACGCCCTTGCGCGCCGCCGCGTGCTCGGGATCCACCGCCAGCACCGCGTCCAACTCGGCCCGGGCGTCCTGCAGCCGCTCCTCCGTCAGCGCCTTCTGGGCGACGGCCACCCGCGCGTCCAGCGTCTGGGTGAGGAGCGCGCGCGCCGGCTCGCTCTCGCTGTCCAGCTGGAGCGCGCGCACCAGCAGCGGCGTGGCACCGGCCAGGTCTCCCTGCTCATGCACCGCCCGCGCCTGCTGCAGCACCTCACCGCTCCACTGCTTGCGCATGGCGCGCAGCTTCAGCAGCACCTCCGAGTCCCTCGGGTCCACGGCGAGGGCCCGCTGGTAGGCGGCCTCGGCCTGGGCCCACTGGTGCTGGGTGGTGAACTGGTCTCCCTCCTTCACCGCGCGGGCGAAGGCCGTGCAGCCGGCGGCCGCGAGCAGGGCGAAGAGGGCCAGGGCGATCAGCCCCAGCCGATGGGACAGGGACGAAGAGGAGCGGGAAGGCATCGGTCGCACGGGGGCATCTTCCGGGAAAGCCTCGCCCGGTTGAAGAATTGATTCATCGCCCGCCTGGAGGCCGGGCAGGCCTCTGGAAGACGGCGTATCGGGAATGCTCGGGTGGTGGGCTGCCAGCCGTACGAGGCCTTCGTTCAGGCGGCTCGGCTCGCGGGTGCCACAGTCCAACGCCGAGGACTCCGGCTCGGGAATGACGCGACGCACCAGCGGGTATTGAAGAGTCCCAAACGGGGGGCCTATTTAAAGAGGGAGTTCAGAGACATGGCCTGTGCGCAACCCAAGCCCAATCCCACCGAGCTCCGCCTGCCCATGTGGGCGGACCACCATCGTGTCGAGGACTACCGCAACGTCCACTGCCGCTTCTACGCGAGGTGTATCGACGCGGCCGTCCGTGAGGACTGGGAGGGCTTCAGCTGCCAGAAGTGCCCCTTGTTCCACAATGACGCCGCGCCCCGCGCGGAGCAGTACGCCTACGACCAGCCGGCGGATAACGGTCGGCCGTAGTCGAGCGGTCTCCGGGTGATCCACCCGGATTGTGTGCCAGCACACGGGCTCCGCCGAGCCGCCCGTGTACTGGCACACGCGGGGCCCGCCCGTCCGTGCGCTGGCCCACGCCTCCCCCCACGCAAGCCCTGGTCATTCCGGAATCCCGACAGCACCTTGCCGCGTCCTCTGGTGCGGGCCACCCGCGGGAGATGCGATGCTCCGACAGCTCCTGCTGTCCGATTCCGACCTCCGAGCTGACGCCATGCGGGTCACACCCGGCGCGTTCGTCCTGCTGGCCGAGGAGTTTCCCACCATCACCGTCCAGCCGCTCGCCCAGGGCGGCAACGCCCACGTGGTGCCGCTGGACGCCCAGGCTTGGCGCGCCCCCGGGTTCGATCCGTTCGACTGGGACGAGCGCGTCTTCGGTGCCGCCCGGGAGTGCCGGGGCAACTGTCTGGCCCTGCACCTCACCGGCTCTCCCCGCGAGGCGCTCGGCGCCACCGCCTTCGAGATCCTCACCCGCTACCAGGGCCTCGTCGGCCGCCGCAACGCCGCCTCCGAGGGGCCACGCTTCGACGCCCTCCTCGCGCGGCACATGGCCCTGCATGACTTGAGCAAGCCGCTCGTCGTGGCGGACTACCGGCACGCGCTGGACGTGTGGCAGTGGGTGCTGCGACTCGCGCCCAAGGCGGACCTCGCCCTCCAGTGCGCGGCCCTCTTCCACGACGTGGAGCGCCTGCTGTCCGACCGCGGCGTGGACGTGGCCTGCGAGCTGCTCGCGGACGTGGGCGTGGACGAGGCCACCCGTGAGCGCGTGCGCTGGCTCCTCGGCCGCCATGAGCACCCCGAGTCGGACGTGGGCCTCACGCTCCTCGGCGACGCGGACGCCCTCTCCTTCTTCTCGCTCAACGCCTCCGGCTTCTCGCGCTCCTTCCCGCTCGAGCACACCCGCCGCGAGGTGAACGACAGGCTCAAGCGCTTGAGCGCCGCCCAGCGGTGGCGGCTCGCGCGGGTCCGGCTGGCGCCCCGGGTGCGCCGGCTCCTCGAGGAGGCACTCGGGGCCGTCACCCTGCCCTCCACGCAGCAGGAGTCCGCACACGGATGACTCGACGGTACGCGTAGGACGCCCGGGAGCTACCGGGTGGAAGGGCCCCGCCCCCCTTCGGGAGCGGGGAAGGGTTTGGGGATGGGAGGCGACGGTGGAGACAGCACCCGAGAGGAGGCCCGCGCATGAGGCCTCCTGACGAGTCACCCTGGTTGCGCAAGCACCCGGCCGAGGACGGACGCACGGTCGCCGACGTCCTCGCGCCCCTGTTGCCACCCCAGGCCCTGCGCGGGCCCGCCCTCTTCCTGGCCGGGCACCCGGATGACGCGGTGCTGGGGGCCTCGTGGCTGCTGCGTCGCAGCCCCGGCTGCCATGTCGTCCACGTCACCGACGGTGCGCCGAGGGACATGTCTCCACACTTCCCGGGCGTCCCGCCCACGCGCGAGGCCTACGCACGCCTGCGCGAGGAGGAGTCCTTCGCGGCGATGAAGCTCGCGGGCGTGTCCCTGGACAACCTCCTCTCGCTGGGCGCGGTGGACCTGGAGGCCACGCAGGACCTCGCCACCCTCACCCACTGTCTGGTGGCCCTGCTGAAGGCGCTGCGCCCAACGCTCCTCGTCGTCCACCCGTACGAGGGCGGCCACCCGGACCACGATGCCTCCGCCTTCATCTCGCACGCCGCCGTGGCGCTGATGGCCCGGACGGGACGCACGCCCCCGGCGCTGCTGGAGATGGAGTCCCACCACCACGAGCAAGCACACCGCCTCGAGGGATTCCTCCCCGCGCCGGACAGCCGGCCGGTGGCCACGGTGTCCTTCCCGCAGGCGGAGCGCACCCTCAAGCAGCGGATGCTCGAGTGCTATGCCTCGCGGGCCCGGGAGCTGGAGTCCTTCCCGCTGGGACAGGAGCGCTACCGGGCCGCGCCCCGCTACGACTTCACCCGTCCTCCACGCGAGGGGACGCTCCCGTACGAGTCCCTCGGCGGGATGATGACGGGCGCCCGCTGGCGCGAGCTGGCGCGGGGAGCCCTGCAGACGCTGAAGCTGCCAGAGACGCCCTGGCACTGACCGCCCACCAAGGAGAGGCACGCGCATGATGCTCGGCAATCTGGACGGCTCCCGGCTCCCCTCGGAGCGTGCTTCCGCGCCGCTCCAGGAGGAGGTGGTGGTCTCACTCCAGGGCTGCGAGGCGCTCCAGGGCGAGTGGCGCTGGCTGTGGACGCGCTGCCCCGGGGCCCCGCCTTCCCTTCGGCCCGAGGGGCTGCTCCCGTGGTACCAGCGGCACGTCCCGCCGGATCCGCTCTGGGTGCTGACCCTGCGCAGCGAGGGGCGGCTCGTGGGCCTCGCGCCGCTGGCCATCCGAAATGAGAATGGGGCCCGGGTGGTGCGGCTGCTCGGGGAGGGCCCCGCGGACGTGCTGATGGACCCGGAGCTGGCCCCGCGGGGGGCGAGCCACCTGTTCGACTGGCTCGCGCGCCACCGCGACCGCTGGGACACCTGCGTCTTCGAGCCACTCCCAGAGGACGCGCTCCTCCTGCGCACGCCCGCGCCCCCAGGCTGGGGCGAGCGCCTCGAGTCGCTTGGGACGAGCCACCGGCGCAGCCTGTGGCTCGCTCCCGTGGAGACGATGTAACGCCGACGGCGGAATGGGGGGACACGTGCAGGAACACCGGGTGAAGAGCTGGCTGGAGCTGCAGGACGCGCTCTTCACGGGCTCGTGGAACGAGGAGCTCCACCGCTTCCGCCCCACGCTCGCCTTCCGGGGCATGCCCGACTCCAACCATGACCTGGCCACCAGCCTCAACCGGCGCGGGGGCGACTTCTCCCGGCAGGAGAACGTCATGCTGCGCGCCTTCCGCAAGTACGCGCGCGGCACCACCACCGCCTGCGTGTCCCTCTGGGACTGGCTCTCCCTCGCCCAGCACCACGGGCTGCCCACGCGCCTGCTGGACTGGACCTTCAGCCCCTACGTGGCGCTGCACTTCCTCACCGAGGACCCGGCCCTGTACGGCATGGACGGCGTCGTGTGGTGCGTGGACTACCGGGAGACGAACCGTCTGCTCCCCCGGCCCCTCAAGGAGCAGCTCGGCGCCGAGGGGGCCGACGTCTTCAGCGCGGAGATGCTGGCGGGGGTGGCCGAGACCCTTCCCACCTTCGATCGGCTCACCCGCCACCCCTTCGTGCTCTTCTTCGAGCCGCCCTCGCTCGACGAGCGCATCGTCAACCAGTTCGCCCTCTTCTCGGTGATGAACGACCCGTCGGCGCGGCTGGATGCGTTCCTCGAGAAGCAGAAGCGGGGCGTGCGCCGGCTCATCGTCCCCGCGCACCTCAAGCAGGAGGTGCGGGACAAGCTCGACCAGGCCAACATCACCGAGCGCGTGCTCTTCCCCGGCCTGGACGGGCTCACCCGCTGGCTGCGGCGCTACTACAACCCGAGGCCTCCCGGCGCGCCGCCGGGCTAATACCCGTAGGCGTCACGCTCCACGTCGGTGGGCAGGCGCTGCTCCGCGGTCGCGCGCCCCTCCAGGGCCACGCGCTTGTCTCCCACCCGGCTGATGCCACCGAAGATGATGGTGAGCGCGATGACGAAGAAGAAGAGGCAGATGCCGACGAGAATGGCCATGAAGTGACCTCCTTTGCGCACAAGCTAGGGTCGCCGGCGGAGCCGCACCTCCACCGCTCGCCCTCCTGCCTGCTCTGCGCTCCAGGCACCCGGGCTTGCCGTCTTCGGGGAACCTCCAGACCTTGAGACACAGGTGCAGCAATCCCATCGCGCCGGAGGACGCACGACATGCCCCGCAAGCCGCAGGAAGAGAACCCCACGATGCACGGTGACTCCAAGATGTCCGAGGAGACCCGCAAGGAGGTCTTCGGCAAGTCGGAGAAGGAGACCGCGCCCGAGGATGCCGAGCATCAGCGCGAGTACAGCGGTCCCTCGCAGAACAGCAGCAAGGACAGCGCGGGGAGTGACAAGCACAGCTAGGGGGCGCTCGGTGGAGGCGGGTGCCCCGGGGGCATCCCCTCCTCCTCCGCACAGCTCGGGAGGACTCAGCCCCGCAGCTCGTGCAGCAGCCAGTCGCGCACCCGGGTGAAGACGCGCTGGGCGTCCTCGTTCAGCACGTGCCCCGCGCCCGGAATGAGCTCCAGGTCCTTCTTCCCCCGCGCCCGCTCGTAGATGGTGAGCGAACAGCTCGGCGGTAGCACCGCGTCCGACAGGCCGTGGACGAGCAGCAGCGAGCGCGGCGGCAGCTCCGACACCGCCTCCGTCCCGTAGCTCTGCGGCGCCAGCGCCACCACCGTCGTCACCCAGGGGGACTGCGCTCCGGCGTCGATCATCACCGCCCCGCCAAAGGAGTGCCCCACCAGGGCCACCCGCTCCAGCCCGTGCTCCACCAGGAAGTCCACCCCGGCGAGCACGTCATGCACCGCCTGGGACAGGTCCGTCGGGTTGCGGTACTTCACCCGGAGCGAGGACAGGCCGTGGTGCAGCAGCTCCTCGCCCAGCCGCGGGTACAGCTCGCGGGCCGGCGTGTCGAAGCCGCCGCCCACCCCTCCCACCCACACCACCCCCGCCTTCGCCCCCGAGGCCTCATAGAAGAGCACGTCTACTGGCCCCCGCCTCGTCCTCAGCGTATGCCCCCGCGGCTCCATTCCGGTCCCATCCCGCGGTGTCTCCAACTCAGACATCCCGGTCCGCTCCCACGCTCGTACCGAACAGCCTCTTGCAACCACGATGGGCATGAGCAGAGGGCTGGGAAGACGTGGAGCATCGAGCAGGGTGGCGAAGGGCAGAGCCCCGCCCTGGCCCTCGCCCAGAGGAGCTGTCCACGGCGGGGAGTCCGGACGACGGAGCGCCGCTCACGACTTCGCGGGGGGCGGGTGGCGCGGCAGCTTCAGCCAGAAGCACGTGCCCTCCGCCTCCGTGGAGCGCACCTGCACCGAGCCCCCATGCGCCTTCACGATCTCATGGGTGATGTAGAGCCCCAGCCCCAGCCCCGTGCGCGAGCCCGAGCGCGCCCCCTCCCCTCCCCGCACGAACGGGTCGAAGATGTGCGGCAGCCGCTCGGCCGGGATGGGGGTGCCCATGTTGTGGACCTCCACCCGGACCCCGTCTCCCTCGTCGCGCGCCACCACACGCACCGCGCTGTCCTGCGGCGAGTACTGCACCGCGTTGCCCACCAGGTTGGACGTCGCCTGGGCGATGCGGTCCGCGTCCCAGTCTCCCCAGCCAGTGCCCGACACGCTCAGCTCGAAGCGCCGCTGCGGGTGCGCCACCTCCAGCTCCTCGACGATCTGCCGCAGCACGTCGTGCACGTTCACCCACGAGCGCTGCAGCGAATAGCCTCCGCCCAGCCGCGTGCGCGTGAAGTCCAGGATGTCGGAGATCATCCGCGCCATCCGGTCCGACGAGATGGAGATGCGGTTGATGGCCTTGCGCTGGGGCTCGGACAGGCCCCCGTAGCGCAGCAGCAGCGCCGCGTTGCCGGAGATGGCTTGCAGGGGGTTGCGCAGGTCATGCCCGAGGATGCCCAGGAACTGCTCGCGGAACACCGCCGTCTGCCGCGCGGCCTCCTCGCGCTTGAGGCCCTCCTCGGCCCGCTTGCGCTCGATGGCGTAGCGCAGCGCGCGCACCAGCAGCGGGCCCGTCACCTGGCCCTTCACCAGGTAGTCCTGCGCGCCCGCGTGCACCGCCTTCACCGCGAGCTGCTCGTCGTCGGTGCCGGTGAGCACCACCACCGGCAGCGCCGGGGACGCCTGGAGCAGCCGCTCGATGTTGGACAGCCCGTGCCCGTCCGGCAGCGACAGGTCCAACAGCACCACGTCCAGCCCCGGCTCCTCCACCACCTGCACCGCGTCCGCCAGGCGCGTCACATGCCGCACCTCGAAGCGCACGGACGGCACTTCCTTGAGCTCCTCCTGCAGGAGCCGGGCGTCCCCGGGGTTGTCCTCCACCAACAGCAGCCGCAGCGCTCGTCCTTCGTCCACGCTCATGGCCGCCTCACTCCACCGTCGGCAGCCGCACCACCGACAACCAGAAGTCGTCGATGGAGCGCACCACGGAGATGAACTGCTCCAGGTCCACGGGCTTGGTGATGTAGCAGTTGGCGTGCAGGTCGTACGTCCGCAGGATGTCCTCCTCGGCCTTCGACGTGGTGAGCACCACCACGGGGATGCGGCGCAGGCTCGAGTCGTCCTTGATCTCCGCCAGCACCTCGCGCCCGTCCTTCTTGGGCAGGTTGAGGTCCAACAGGATGAGGTCCGGCCGCGCGGCCTTGGCGTGGGAGCCCTCGCGGCGCAGGAAGGCCAGCGCCTCCACCCCGTCGCGCGCCACGGAGAGGCTGTTGCGCACCTTGCCCTCCTTGAGGGCCTCGATGGTCAGGCGGACATCGCCGGGGTTGTCCTCCACCAGGAGGATTTCAATCGGGCGTCCGCGGATGTCGTCACTCATGAAGTCGAGCCCTGTTGTGAAGAGGTGGGAATCGCGGGAAGGGTGAACCAGAACGTGGTGCCCTGGCCCGGCTGGGAGTCGAGTCCGATGCGGCCGCCATGGCGCTCGACGATCTTCTTGCAGATGGCCAGTCCGATGCCCGTGCCGGGGTACTCCTCCTTGCCGTGCAGCCGCTGGAAGATGACGAAGATGCGCTCGTAGTACTGCGGCTCGATGCCGATGCCGTTGTCCTCCACGGAGAAGCGCCACTCGTTGCCCTGGCGCTCGGCGTCCACCACCACGCGGGGGGCCGTGGGGCCGCGGAACTTCAGCGCGTTGCCCACCAGGTTCTGGAAGAGCTGGGTGAGCTGCGTCTCGTCCGCCATCACCTGCGGCAGCTTGCCGCGGACGACGGTGGCGCCCGTCTCGTCCACCAACGCCTTGAGGTTGGCCAGCGCCCTGTCCAGCGCCAGGCCGGTGTCCAGGGGTTTGAACTCGTGGCCGCGGGTGCCCACGCGCGAGTAGGCCAGCAGGTCCTGGATGAGCCGCTGCATGCGGTTCACCCCGTCCACCGCGTAGGCGATGAACTCGTCCGCGTCCGAGTCCAGCTTGCCCTTGTAGCGCCGCGCCAGCAGCTGCGTGTAGCTGGCCACCATGCGCAGCGGCTCCTGCAGGTCATGCGAGGCCACGTAGGCGAACTGCTGCAGCTCCTCGTTGGAGCGCGCCAGCTCCTGCGCGTGCGACTGGAGCGACAGCTCGGCGCGGCGGCGCGCGAGCCCCTGGGCCACCGCGTCCGCCACCGTGGACAGCGTGGCCAGCGTCTCCTTCTCCAGGGGTTGCTGGCCAAAGACGGCGAGCACCCCGACGAGCTGTCCGCGCACCAGCAGCGGCGTGCCCACGAAGGACACCAGTCCCTGGGTGCGGAACCACTCGGGCGAGCGCACGCTGGGGTGCCGCAGCACGTCCTTGATCATCAGCGGCTGGCGCTCCTGGCCCACGGTCCCGACGAAGCCCTCGCCCAGCGCCACGCGGGTGGGCTGCAACGCGGCGGGCATGGGGAGCCCCGCGTGGCCTTTCAGGATCAGCGCCCGGGCCTCCTGGTTCCACCCCCACACCTCGACCACGGACAGCACCGGCAGGCTGCGCACCATCGCCTCGGCACAGGCCTGCATCAGGCTCG